>JAICSU010000083.1 GCA_025936735.1 Amnibacterium sp. | reverse complement strand
TCGCGGGCGGCGGCGTTCCAGTAGCGGCGCTCATCCGGCCCCACCACGAACTCCACCCGGGTGGACGCGCCCCCGGCGACGGGCACGCGCCGGAACCCCTTCAGCTCCCGCACGGGCCGCGACGCGGTGCCCGACCGCTGGTGCAGGTAGAGCTGCACCACCTCGTCGCCGTCCCGGTCACCCGTGTTCGTGACCTCGACGGAGACGGTGACGGTGCCCTCGAGCGGGACCGACGATCGGTCGACCGTCAGATCCCCGTATTCGAACCGCCCGTAGCCGAGGCCGTGCCCGAACGGGAACAGGGGCGTGCTCGCCTCGTCCCAGTACCGCCGATGCTGGTTCTGCGGTTCGTGGGAGCGGGTGTGGGAGTAGATCATCGGCACCTGGCCGACGGTCCGCGGCCACGAGAACGGCAGGCGCCCGGCGGGCGCGACCTCGCCGAAGAGCAGGTTCGCCACGGCCGAGCCGCCCTGCGAGCCGGGGTACCAGATGTCGAGGATCGCGGGCACGTACTCCGCGGCCCACCGCAGATCGAGGGGTCTGCCGTTCATCACGAGGACCACGGTGGGCGTGCCGGTCGCGGCGACGGCCTGCAGCAGCTCCAGCTGTCGCCCCGGGAGCTCGAGCGACGACCGCGAGGCGGCCTCGCCGATCATGTTCTGCCACTCGCCGACGACCACCACGGCGACGTCGGCGTTGCGAGCCACGCGCACCGCCTCGTCGAACGCCGTCGCCGGGTCGAACCCCGGCGGGTCCTCCGGGCGGTTGCCCCCGAACATGTCGAACATCGACGGGAAGGTGCGCTGCGTGACCGGCACCCCCTGCGCGTACTCGACCCGCACCCCCTGCCCCACGTGGCGCCGGATGCCGTCGAGCACGGCGACGGTCTCGTCGAGATCGAAGTCGAACGCCCACGGGCCGAGCGTGTCCCGCTTCGAGGCGGCGAGCGGACCGATCACGGCGAGCGACTCGAGGGCCTGAGGGTCGAGCGGCAGCAGGTCGTCCTCGTTCTTCAGCAGGACCGCGCTGCGTTCCGCGGCGACCCGGGCGACCTCGCGATGCTGCGGGTCGGCCAGCACCGCACGGGCGCGTTCCTCGTCGACGTAGGGGTCGTCGAGGAGGCCGAGGCGCAGCTTCGTCTCGAGCACGCGACGGACCGCGGCGTCGAGCGCGGCCTCGTCGACGGCCCCGGATTCGAGCGCCTCGGGCAGGTGCGCGAAGGCCGGGTCGCTGATGACCATCTCCATGTCGGTGCCGGCGGAGATCGCGCGGGCGCCCGCCGACGGCAGGTCGGGCGCGAAGCCGTGGGTCGTGAGGTTCCGCACGGCGTTCGCGTCGCTCACGACGAACCCCTCGAAGCCCCACGTCGTGCGCAGCACGTCGGTGAACAGCCAGTGGTTCGCGGCAGCGGGGATGCCGTTCAGGTCCATGTAGGCCGTCATCACGTTCCCGGCGCCGGCGTCGATCGCGGCCTTGAAGGGCGGCAGGACGGTGTTCCAGAGCTCCGAGTCCGAGAGGTTCACCTCGTCGTAGTCGCGGCCGCCGAGGGCGTAGCCGTATCCGGCGAGGTGCTTCGGGCCGGCGAGGATGTGCTCGGCCTCGCCGAGCGCGGCGCCCTGGAAGCCCCTGACCTGCGCCGCCGCCACGGCGGCGCCGAGGAACGGGTCCTCGCCGGCGCCCTCGATCATCCGACCCCAGCGAGGGTCGCGGGCGATGTCCACCATGGGGGCGAAGGTCCAGTGGATGCCCACCGCCCGCGCCTCCCTGGCCGCCACGGCCTGCCCTCGCGCGATGCCGTCCGGATCCCACGAGGCCGCCATCGCGATCGGCACGGGCAGGATCGTGCGCAGGCCGTGGATGACGTCGAAGCCGAACAGCAGCGGGACGCCTTGCCGGGTCCCCTCCACCGCCCGCTTCTGCAGCTCGTTGATCCTCGCCGGGTCGGTGACGAACAGCAGCGAGCCGACCCGGCCCGCATCGAGCGCGGCCTGGACCTCGCGGGGCTGCGCGGCGGTGTCGATACCGAGGGCCGGATCCGCGTCCTCGCCCTCCGGCAGGGAGAAGAAGAAGTACTGGGTGAGCTGCCCGGCCTTCTCGGCCGGCGTCATGGCGGCGAGCAGCTGCTCGACCCGGCCCCCGGCGTCCCCGGGCCCGTCCGACGTCCCCGACATGGCTCCTCCGATCGTCGCGGCCGGCGACCCTGCACGGGACCGCCGACCCTCCGACGCTACACAGGCGGGCCCGCGACGCGCTGGGCTCGGAGAGCCTGCGGAAGCCCGCCCCGGGTCAGCCGTCGCGCAGGGTCTGCCACTCGTCCAGCAGCGCGGGGAGCCGCGCCTTGAGGAAGGCGAAGAACCGGCCCATCTCGTCCAGCCGGTCGGCGACGTCGTCCGCGCCGCTCCCCGTCGCGGCGGCGATGCCGTCCGGCAGGAGCTCCCCGATCGCGTCGTACACGGCAGTCGCCCGGAGCGAGGCGGTGTACCAGCCGTTCCCCTCGAGCACCTCGTAGATCTCGCGCCGGGACCGCCCGTGCGGCAGGCGGCGCACCATGTTCACGCCCTCCAGGTACCGCACCGCTCCCGAGACCGCTCCGGCGCTGACGCCGAGGCGGGCGCGCAGCTCCTCGGCGGTGAGGCGCGCACCGGGCGCGGCGATGAGCGTCATCAGCACCCGCGCCGGCATGCGGGGGAATCCGGCCGCGATCATCACCGCGGCGAGGCGTTCCGCGAACAGCTGCAGCGGGTCGGCCGGCCCGGTCACGGCACGGTGTCCCGTCGCCGCAGCAGGACGCACGCGAGCCCGATCGCGACGACGGCCCCCAGCGTCATCCACCCGGCGCCGACGAACGACGG
Source organism: Amnibacterium sp. (assembly GCA_025936735.1). Taxonomy (GTDB): domain Bacteria; phylum Actinomycetota; class Actinomycetes; order Actinomycetales; family Microbacteriaceae; genus Amnibacterium. The sequence continues at coordinate 7,857 of JAICSU010000083.1, read as the reverse complement.
GTGGGCCAGGGCGACGGCCGGCGAGTGGGAGAAGGGCGCGAGATCCCGCACCCACTGGGGAACGTCGAGCAGCGCGCCGAGCTCACCGAGGAACGCCGCCGCGGCGAGCACCAGCCAGCCGACCGGGATCGTGGCGCGGGGCGCGACGGCGAACACGAGCGAGACGAGCGCCAGGATCACGAGGACGGCGGGGAGCTGCCAGACGATCGTGCCGAACCAGGCGCCGAACGTGCCGGCGCTGCCGTCCGGGTGGGCGGAGAGGGCGGCGAGCGCCGCGGCGATCCCGGCGACCACGAGGGCCAGGGCGGCCGCGACCACCGCCAGCGCCACGAGGGAGAGGAACCAGCGGATCCGGCCCACCGCGCCGCTCAGCACGGCGTCCGCGCCACCTGCGGCTTCCTCCTGACGCAGCCGCATCGCGCCCTGCACCGCGATCGCGGCGGCGAGGATCCCGACGAACCCGCCGATGGCGATGATGAACCCGCCCAGCAGGTCGGAGCCCGAGCCGCCCAGCCGTTTCACCGCCTCCGCCACGCCGGCCGTGCTGCCGAGCTGCTCGAGCACGAGGTTCGCGAGATCGCCCCCGATCAGGCCGAGCAGCACCGCGCCGATCCCCCAGCCGATCACGCTGCCGCGCTGGAGCCGGGCGGCGAGACCGAACGGCCCGCGCAGCGCAGGGGAGGCGGTGCGCCGAGCCCGTCCCTCGGCGATCACCCCGGCCCCCACGTCGCGCACCCGCTGCACCGCGAGCGCCGCCCACACCGCGAGCGCGCCCACGACGAGAGCGAGCAGCACCGGCCGCAGGTCGTCCGCGGCGTACGGCCGCGTCGCCTGCACCCAGCCGATCGGGCTCAGGGCGCTCTCCCACCCCGGCGTGAGCGTGCTGGAGGCGGGATGGGGGGTGCCGCCGGCGTCACCGATGCCGCGCAGGGCATACGACGCGAGGACCAGGGCCGTGCCCCAGCCGTTGGCCGACCGGCCCGTCGGCGCGAGCTGTGCGATCAGCAGCTCGAGCCCGACGAAGGCGCAGCCCGCCGCCCCGAGCGCGATGCCGAAGACGATCGAGCCGACGGTGGGGAGGCCGCCCGCGATGAGGCCGAGCGCGCTCGCGCCGCCGGCGAGCACGTTCGCGACCACGCCCTCGAGGACGGCCGCGACGGTGGGCAGGGCGCGGCCGGCGGCGGTGGCGGCGAGGGCCTCCGCCGCCCCCCGCTCCTCCTCCGCCCTCGTGTTGCGCACCACGAGGAAGGTGCTCATGAGGCCGATGAGGACCGCCTGGAACGTCGCGATCTCGAAGACGGTGATGTCGCCGAGGCTCGTGCCCTGCGGCGTCCCGCGCAGCACGAGCAGGGCCGGGGTGACCATCGCGATGCGCAGCACGCCGACCCGGTCGGCGACCGCGGGATAGGTGCTCGTCATCGCTGCGGCCGTGAAGACCATCAGCAGGAGGAGCGCGACCGTCCAGACGGCGAGCTGCAGGCGGTCGCGCCGGAGCCGGAAGCGGAGCAGGGCGAGCAGCATCACGCGTCCACCAGCTCGTCGCCGTAGTGGCGCAGGAAGAGCTCCTCCAGAGACGGCGGCGCGACCCGCAGCCCGGTGACCCCGAGATCGCCCAGGGCCGGGAGGGTCGCAGCGACCGCATCCGAATCGAGGGTGAGCGAGACCCGCCCTTCCGCCACGACGAGATCGTGCGCTCCGGGGATGCCGGCGAGCTGCGCGTCCGAGAGCCGGTCCCGCTCGAACGACACGGCCGTCCGGGTGAGGTGGCGGAGCTCGTCGAGGGTGCCGGACTCGACGATGCGACCGCTCCGGAGGATGGAGACCCGGTCGCAGAGCCGCTCCACCTCGCTCAGGATGTGCGATGAGAGCAGGACGGTCGCCCCGGACCGAGCGAGGGCGGCGACCTCGTCGCTGAAGACGGCCTCCATGAGGGGGTCGAGCCCGCTCGTCGGCTCGTCGAGGACGTAGAGGTCGGCGGGGTGGGCGAGCGCGGTGATCAGGGCGACCTTCTGCCGGTTCCCCTTGGAGTAGCTGCGCGCCCGCTTCCCGGGGTCGAACTGGAACCGCTCGACGAGCTCGGCGCGCCGCCGGCGGTACTCGCCGCTGCCCACGTCGCCACCTCGCAGGCGCACGAGCAGGTCGATCGTCTCGCCGCCCGAGAGGGCGGGCCAGAGCGCGACGTCGCCGGGCACGGAGGCGATGCGCCGATGGAGGCGCGCGGCGTCGCGCCAGGGGTCGGCGCCGAACACGGTCACCCGTCCGCTCGTCGCGCGGGCGAGGCCGAGCAGGATCCGGATGGTCGTCGACTTGCCCGCTCCGTTCGGACCGAGGTACCCGTGCACCTCGCCCTGCTGCACGGAGAGGTCGAGCCCATCGAGGGCCACGGTGGCCCCATACCGCTTCACGAGGCCCGAGGCCTCGACGATCGCTGTCACGGCGCTCACCGTACGCTGCGTTCAGAACTTTGTGAACACCGATGCTCCGTAGGCTCCCGCCCATGGCATCCGTACCCCAGGGGACCGCTGAACGGGCGGCGGTCCTCAAAGCCCTCCACGAATCCCCCGAGATCCTGCGCGTCGTCAACGTGTGGGACGCGGCGAGCGCCCGCGTGGTCGCCGCCGTGCCCGGCACGCGCGCGATCGCCACCGCTGGGCACTCCGTCGCGGCATCCTTCGGCTACCCGGACGGCGGCATGCCGCTCGAGGTCGCGCTCGCCGGCCTCCGCACCGTGGCGGCGGCGGTCGACCTGCCCGTCACCGCCGACCTCGACGACGGCTACGACGAGCCCGGGGAGACGGTGCGGCGCGCGATCGGCTTCGGCGTCGTGGGCGCGAACATCGAGGATCGGCGGCGCCCGCTCAAGGAGGCCGTCGCCCGGGTCCGCGCGGTCGTCCGTGCCGGGGAGAAGGAGGGCATCCCATTCCAGCTGAACGCGCGGACGGACGCGTTCCTGCTTGGCCCTGAGCGTCCCGCCGAGGAGCGGCTCGCGGAGGCGGTCGAGAGGGGACGGGCGTTCCTCGACGAGGGAGCCGCTCTCGTGTTCGTCCCCGGCGTCGTGCGACCCGAGGTCGTGCAGCGGCTCGTGGCGGCCCTCGGCCGTGGACGGATCTCCCTGCTCGGGCTGCCGGGCGCCCTCCCCGCCGCCGAGTACGAGGCGCTCGGGGTCGCCCGCATCTCCTACGGGCCGCTGCCCCAGCGAGTCGCCCTGCGCGCGCTGCGGGATCTCGCCGGCGACCTGTATGCCGACGGCGTCGTACCGGAGGACACACCGCGGCTCACCTGATGTGCACGGATCCTCGTGCCGCCGTCGCGGCCAGGGCTATGGTCGCGACCATGCTCATCTCGACCATGAACGACCTGCCCGGCTGGGCCATCGACGAGGTGCTCGGCGAGGTCTTCGGGCTGACCGTCCGCTCCCGCAACATCGTCGCGCAGTTCGGCGCCGGCCTGCAGTCGATGCTCGGCGGCGAGGTGACGGGGATGACGCAGGCGCTCGTCGACAGCCGCAGCCAGGTCATCGAGCGGATGGTGCGCGAGGCCGAGGCGAAGGGCGGGAACGCGATCGTCGCGATGCGCTTCGACACGTCGGAGATGGGCCAGACCTGGACCGAGATCTGCGCCTACGGCACCGCGGTCCGGGCCCACCCGCTGCCCTGACCCCCGTCCATCCGTCGCGCCGTTCCGGAGAAATCGACCGACGCGCCGCGCGATCGGTCGAGCCGGCGGCGTGTCTTGCAAGAACTCCGGAACCGCGCGACGGTCAGAGGGCTCCGGCCAGGGAGCGGCCGGCGACCCGGCCGGTGAAGAGGCAGCCGCCGAGGAAGGTGCCCTCCAGGGCGTTGTAGCCGTGCGCGCCGCCGCCACCGAAGCCGGCGGCCTCCCCGACGGCGTACAGCCCGGGCACCGGCACGCCGTCCGCGCCGAGCGCCCGGCCCTCGAGGTCGGTCTGCACGCCCCCGAGGCTCTTCCTCGTGAGGATGTGCAGCTTGACCGCGATGAGCGGTCCGGCCGCGGGGTCGAGCAGTCGGTGGGGCTTCGCGATCCGCCACACCCGCTCGCCGAGGAACCGTCGGCCGTTGTGGATCCCCTGCACCTGGGCGTCCTTGGCGAACGGGTTGGCGAGCTCCGCGTCCCGGGCCCGGATCTGCCGCTCGAGCTCGCGGGGGTCGAGCAGCGGCTCGTCCGTGAGGGCGTTCATCCTCGCCACGAGCTCGTCCAGCCCTCGGGCGACGACGAAGTCCGCCCCGCGCTCGAGGAACGCGCGCACCTGCGGCGGGGCGCCCCGACCCAGCCGGTCGCGGGCGACCATGCGCAGGTCACGCGCCGTCAGGTCGGGGTTCTGCTCCGAGCCCGAGAGCGCGAACTCCTTCTCGACGATGCGCTGCGTCAGCACGAACCACGAGTGGTCGTACGGCGCGATCGCCGGATCGGCGCGCAGCAGCCGGAGGGTGCCGAGCGTGTCCGAGCCGGGGAAGCCGGGGGCGGGAAGCCGCCGGCCGAGCGCGTCGAACCACATCGAGGAGGGCCCGGGAAGGATGCGGATGCCGTGCCCCGGCCAGATCGGAGCGAAGTTCCGCACGCCCTCGGTGTAGTGCCACATGCGATCGCGGTTCGTGAGCCGCACCCCGGCCGCCTCCGCGATGTCGAGCATGCGGCCGTCCACGTATGCGGGGACGCCGGTGAGCATCGTCGCGGGCGGCGTGCCGAGCCGGTCGGGCCACCAGCGCCGAACGAGCTCGTGGTCGCCACCGATCCCGCCCGAGGCGAGCACGACCGCCTGGGCGCGCAGGCGGAAGTCGCCCACGACCTCCCGGTTCGACGGCACCCCGCGGGCCGCGTCGTCGTCGGCCAGCAGGGCTCCTTCGACGCCGACCACCCGGCCGGCCTCGACGAGCAGCCCGTCGACGCGGTGCCGGAAGCGGAGCGAGATCCGCCCTTCGGCCGCGGCGGATCGGATCCGGTCCGCGAACGGCTCGGAGATCCCCGTGCCGGTGCCCCACGCGATGTGGAAGCGCGGGACGGAGTTGCCGTGCCCGAGCGCCCGGCCGTCGCCGCGTTCCGCCCAGCCAACGAGCGGCGTGAACCGCACGCCCCTCTCCTTCAGCCACGACCGGGCGTCGCCGGCGGCGAACTCGACGAAGGCCCGGCCCCAGCGCGCCGCCCACTCGTCCTCCGCGTGCTCGCCGTCCAGGCGGTCCCACTGGGCGGAGCCCTGCCAGTCCTGCCAGGCCAGGTCCACCGAGTCCCGCACCCCGAGCCGGCGCTGCGCGGGGGTGTCGACGAGGAACAGGCCGCCGAACGACCAGAAGGCCTGTCCGCCGAGGTTGCCCGCGTTCTCCTGCTCCACGACCGTGACGCGCCGGCCGGCGCGCAGCAGCTCGTCCGCGGCGACCAGGCCCGCGAGGCCGCCGCCCACCACGATCACGTCCGCGTCCATCGGCACCGCCTCCCGCCCGTCGAGCGAACCACATCCGGGCGTCGGCGAGCAGCACCGGGCGCCTCGGCCGGCGGGCGCGAGGCCCCCGCGCGGATGCGGAGGCACCGACCAGGCGGAATCCAGGCGGTGCTCATGCCCGCGCCGCAGGCTCGCCGGGAGGAGGTTCTCTCATGTTCGACAGGGACGTCGATCCGGGCCGGATCGGGCGACGGTACGGCCTCACCACCCAGGACGCCATCAACGCCTACCGGGACGGGCATCCGGAGCTGCTGCCGGCGGCCAACCGCTGGAAGTTCCTGGTGGAGGACCACGTGGCGGGACGGCACGGCCCGTCCGACAGCCGAGTGCTGGGGATGTGCCCGATCTGCCGGATGAGCGGCTACCGCCCCGGCCCCTGAGGCTCCTCCCGATACGGTGGGCCGATGCTGTTCTGGGGACTGAAGCTCCTCGTCATCGGTCCGCTGCTCCGGCTGCTGCTGCGCCCGCGGGTCGTCGGCGCCTCCCACATCCCCGCGACGGGGCCCGTGATCCTCGCGGGCAACCACCTCTCCTTCATCGACCCGCTCGCCCTCGCCGCGCTCGCCCCCCGGCGGGTGCACTTCCTCGCGGCGAGCACCTACTTCGTGAAGCGCGGGTTCGCCGGCCGGTTCGTCGGCCTGTTCCTCACGTACACGGGGATGAAGCCGATCGACCGGGCCGGCGGTTCGGCATCGGAGGCGTCGCTGCGGGCGGGCCTCGAGGTGCTCTCGAAGGGCAAGGTGCTCGGCATCTACCCGGAGGGCTCCCGGACCCGGGACGGCCGCCTGCACCGCGGCCGCACCGGCGTCGCCCGCCTCGCGCTGCTCTCCGGGGCGCCCGTCGTCCCGGTCGCGATGGTCGGCACCGCGGAGGTGATCCCGGTGCACAGCCGCAGCGTGCTGCCGCGGATCCGGCGCATCGAGATGCGCGTCGGCGCCCCGCTGATCCCCGAGCGGCGAGCGGACCTGACGGACGGTGCGGCCCTCCGCACCTTCACCGACCGGATCATGGCCGCTCTGCAGGAGCTCGGCGGCCAGGAGTACGTCGACGAGTACACGAACGCGCGCCGCGACCGCTGAGCGCCGCCGCCGCGCCGACCGCGCCTCGCCCGGACGGCCGGTCCTGCCCCCTCGCCCGGGCGATGAGGAAGCCGCCGGTCTGCTGGGCTAGCGTGAACCACCGCCGGAGCATCAGACGAACCCGCTCCAGAAAGGCGTGACGTGCCCGCTCTCCTCCCTTCCGAACCGCTGCGCGTCGGAGTGGTCGGTCTCGGCTTCGCCGGAACGACCGCGCTCGACGCCTTCCAGTCGCTGCCCGGGGTCGAGGTCGTCGCGCTCGCCGGCCAGGAGCAGGGCCGGCTCGAGGAGCTCGGGGCGTCGCGCCGAGTCCCGAACCTCTACCACGACTGGGAGGACCTGGTCGCCCGCGACGACCTCGACGTGGTGAGCATCGGCGTGCCGAACCACCTGCACCACCCGATCGCGCTCGCCGCGCTCGCGAGCGGGAAGCACGTGTTCTGCGAGAAGCCGCTCGCCCCCACCGGCGCTCTCGCCCAGGAGATGGTGGACGCGGCCCGCGCCGCGAACCGGGTGCTCGAGATCGCGTTCAACCACCGGCGGCGGGCGGACGTCCAGTACATCCGGCGCTACCTCGACGAGCACGACATCGGCCGCATCTACCACGCGCGCTCCAGCTGGCGGCGCCGCGTGGGCATCCCGGGCCTCGGCTCGTGGTTCACGAACCGGCAGATGGCGGGCGGCGGCCCGATGGTCGACCTCGGCCCGCACATGCTCGACATCGCCCTCTACCTGATGGACGAGCCGAGGGTCACGAGCGTCAGCGCCGTGGCGTACGAGGAGCTCGGCCGCGGGGGCCGCGGGGGCCGCGTCGGCTCGACCACGACCGGCGGCACGCGCACCTTCGAGGTCGAGGACTTCGCGAGCGCGCTGCTCCGGCTCGACACCGGTGGAAGCATCCACCTCGAGACGTCCTGGGCGAGCTACTCCGCCGACGAGGAGGACATCGCGGTCGAGCTGCTCGGCTCGACCGGCGGGGTCCGGCTCTTCGTGCGCGACTACGCGACCGACGACACGATCCGGATCTACTCCGACGTCGCCGGGGCGCCCGCCGTCACGGCCCCCACGGTGCACGTGCCGGCCGGGCACCACCTCGCCGTGATCGAGGAGTTCGTCGCGAGGGTCCGTTCCGGCTCGTGGGCGGACTCGTACGGCGAGTACGCGCTGCACCGCAGTCGCGTGATCGACGCCGTCTACCAGTCCGCCGCCGAGCACCGGGAGGTCGAGGTCGCATGAGGATCACCGTCTGGAACGAGAACGTGCACGAGACCCGCGGCGACGCGGTCGTGCGCGAGCACTACCCGAACGGCATCCACGGCGCGATCG
>JAICSU010000065.1 GCA_025936735.1 Amnibacterium sp. | reverse complement strand
GGGCGTCCGACTGCCCGACGAACGTGGCGGTGAACGCCACGACGGTCAAGATCAACTTCTCGGACCCCAAGTGCACCAGAGCCCGCGACATGCTGACGAGCCTGACCGCCGCGAAGGCGCTGTCGACCGACGGCATCTTCGACGCGGATGCGGCCAAGGCCGGCCAGAAGCTCGTCATGAGCCCCGGTGCGGTCTGGTGGGGTGACTACCTCTTCCAGCAGACCTGGAAGCTGCCGAAGGGCACCATGCAGGCCGCCGGGGGCCTCACCTGGCCGGGCGACTCGAAGCCGCAGATGGGTGACGAGGGCGGTGGACTCTGGGGCATGTCCTCGCACATCAAGGGCAAGGAGCTGAAGAACGCCGAGACGTTCATGAAGTTCGTCGTCAGCGACCCCGCGTGGCAGGTCGACCTCTCCACGGGTCTGCCGGCCTTCACCGCCGAGCAGCAGCCGTGGCTCGCGAAGCAGGCGAAGGACGACTTCTACGCCGACACCACGGCCACGCTCGCCACGTTCGCGCCGGCGATCGACACGGTGCCGACCGACTACAGCTACCTCCTCTACGACACGGGTGGAGAGTGGACGTCCACGGTCGCGAAGGACCTCGCGTCCGGGGCGAGCTTCGACAAGGCGTGGTCGGACTTCAGCACGGATCTCGTCGCGAAGGCGAAGGCCGCCGGATACACGGTCAACACGAAGTGACACGCGGATGAGGGCCGGCGGTGGAGCGCCGGCCCTCATCCGACCGTGAGGACCGCATCCGACTACCCAGGGTCTGCATGAATTCGCCCGACACGAGGAAGAGCGACATGACATCCGAAACGGCAGCGCCGGCGACCGCGGTTCGAGCCGTTCCCGCCACGGCGGTGCGACGCCGCGGGCGGAACGCCGTCCGGGGGAAGGAGGTGCTCGGGGCCTGGACGCTGATGGTGCCGTACCTCGTGCTCCTCCTCGTCGCCGGCATCGTCCCGATCGCCTACGCCCTCTGGATCAGCTTCCAGCAGAGCCCGACCCTCCTCGAGCCGAACAAGACCGGGTTCGGCGGCCTGCAGGCGTACGTGCAGGTGGTGAGCGATTTCCGGTTCGCCCGATCCTTCGGCGACATCTTCGCCGTGCTGCTCGTCTGGTTGCCGATCATGATCCTCGCGATCGTCGGCCTGGCCCTGCTCGTGCATGCGAGCCCGGGACGGTTCGGCCGGATCATGCGCTTCATCTACTACATCCCCGGGGCGCTGGGGGGTGTGGCGAACCTGATGCTCTGGGTGTACCTGCTCAACCCGTCCCAGTCGCCGATCTCCGGGTTCCTCTCGGGGATGGGCTTCGACACCATCAAGCAGGTCATCGCCACCCGGGGCGACCTCCCGGTGATCCTGGCCGCGATGCTGCTGCTCCAGGGGCTGGGCCAGTGGGTGGTGACGGTCAACGGCGGCCTGAACAGCCTTCCGGACGACGTGCTGGAGGCGGCGAGCCTGGACGGGGCGAACGCATGGCAGCTGGCATGGCGGATCAAGCTGCCGATGATCCGGCAGTGGATCGGGTACGCCGCGCTGCTGAACCTGGCGTACGGGTTCCAGCTGTTCCTCGAGCCGTACCTGCTCAACCAGGTCGCGTCCGGCTCCCTGCCGGCCGAGTACTCCCCGACCCAGCTGGGCTACTGGTTCGCGTTCGTGGGAAACAACTTCCCGGCCGCCGCGGCGATGAGCGTCATCATCGTCATCATCACGCTTGCGATCGGACTCGTGGTCGTCTTCCGAAGCGGCCTGTTCAGCGTTGAGGAGAACTGATGTCCGCGACAGGAGCACGGGTCCGGGCCGGCGGGCGCCCCTCGGGGGCTGTTCGCAGATGGGACGCCGGCCGCATCGCCCGGGTGACGTTCATGACGCTCGTCGCCCTGGTCTTCCTCTACCCGATGGTGGGCTTCTTCGTCGTCGCTCTCCGCAGTGACGCGAGCGTCGCGGACGGCACCGGTGGCTTCCTCGGCATCGGCGGCATCTCGCCGGCCGGCATCGCGCACAGCTGGCACGAGATCATCTCGTACGGAGGATCCGACACTCCGCACGTCTACCTGACGTGGATCGGGAACACGATCTTCGTGGCCGTCACGGGAGCGGTGCTCGCGCTGATCGCCGCCCTTCCGAGCGGATACGCGCTCGCTCGGCTCCGCTTCCCCGGCAAGCGGTACGTGCTCATCGTCACGCTGCTGGCCATGGTGATGCCGAACACCGTCCTCGTGATCCCGCTGTTCCTCGAGGTCAACGCCATCAACGCGGTGGGCACGCTCTGGCCGGTCGCCGTCATCATGGGCTTCTTCCCGTTCGGGGTCTACCTCTCCTACATCCACTTCCGCACGGCGATGCCGTTCGAGCTCGTGGAGGCGGCCCGCATCGACGGGCTGGGCGAGATCCGGATCTTCTTCCAGATCGCGCTCCCCATCTCGAAGCAGGCCGTGGCCCTGGTCGCCTTCTTCTCGTTCGTCGCGAACTGGACCAACTTCTTCCTGCCGCTGGCGCTGCTCACCTCCAGCTTCAGCGAACAGACCATCTCGGTGGGGATCCAGAGCTTGATCAGCTCGAGCCCCCTGTTCAACCCGACCACGGCCGCGGGTCTCAACGTGAAGCTCTACATGCCGGAGCTCGCGCTTGCGACCGCGATCAGCACGGTGCCCATGCTGATCGTGTTCATCGTCGCCCAGCGGTTCCTCATCCGCGGCCAGACCCTCGGGGCGGTGAAGGGCTGACCATGGCGACTCCTGAGTTCTCGCCCGCCGCCGCGTACACGGTGGTGGATCCGCGGCGTCCGCGGCCGATCGTCCTCCTCGGCGCCGGGGGGATCGTCCGCGACGCCCACCTGCCTGCCTACAGGAAAGCGGGGTTCCCGGTCGCCGGGATCTGCGATCGCGACGAGTCCCGCGCGCGCACCCTGGCGGAGCAGTACGGCATCCGGCAGGTCTTCACGTCCGTGAGCGACGCCGTCGCGGGCGCGCCGGCCGAGGCGGTCTACGACATGGCGCTCGTCCCGGATCAGTTCGCGGCCGCGCTCGAGGCCCTCCCGGACGGGTCGGCTGTCCTCATCCAGAAGCCTCTCGGCAACACGCTCTCCGAAGCCCGCGAGCTGGTCGAGCTGTGCCGCAGGAAGCGATTGGTCGCCGCCGTGAACACGCAGCTGCGGTTCGCGCCGCAGATCGCGGCCGCACGGGCGCTGATCGCGTCCGGCGCGATCGGCGAGCTCATCGACCTCGAGGTCAGGGTGACGGTGAACACCCCCTGGGAGATGTTCCCGTTCGTCTTCGGCATGGAACGGCTCGAGTTCACCATGCACAGCGTCCACTACATCGACCTGGTGCGCTCGTTCCTCGGCAACCCCACCGGAGTGGACGCGGTGACTCTGCGTCATCCGCTGAAGGAGCTGGCCAGCACCCGGTCGGCGATCCTGTTCCGCTACGCCGGGCGGCCGGTCCGCGTGATCGTCTCGACCAACCACGACCACGACTACGGTCCGACCTTCGAGGAGAGCTTCGTGAAGTGGGAGGGCACCGGAGGCGCGGTGCGGGCCCAGCTCGGGCTGCTGCTGGACTATCCGTCCGGCGGCCCGGACGCCCTGGATGTGGTGCTCCGCGACGAGCGCGAGGCCGGCTGGCGGCCGATCCCGTTCGAGGGGTCGTGGTTCCCGGACGCCTTCATCGGTTCCATGGGCGCCCTGCAGCGGTTCCTCGAGGGCTCCGTCCCGGACCTGCCGACGAGGGTGGAGGACGTGTTCGACACCATGGCGGTCGTGGAGGCGGCGTACGCGTCCAACGACGGCGGCGGCGTCGCGCCCGACTACGGCTCCTTCCCGATCGAGCGGAGCTGAGGGCATGGTCAGGTTCGCGCGCCTGGGGGATCCCGGCGTCGAGATCCCCGTCGTCCAGCTGGACGGCACGTCCTACGACCTGCGGTCCGTGACCCGGGACATCGACGGGCCGTTCCTCGCGGGCGACGGCGTCGGGCGCGCCCGGGCGGCGCTGGCGGCCGGCGAGCTGCCGGAGCTGGCGTCGGCATCCTCGCTCCGCGTCGGGGCGCCGGTGGCGCAGCCGACGAAGGTGGTGTGCATCGGCCTCAACTTCCGGGATCACGCCGAGGAGACGAACGCCGAGATCCCCGGCGAGCCGGTCGTGTTCATGAAGGACCCGTCCACGGTGATCGGCCCGTACGACGACGTCCTCGTGCCCAGAGGTTCCGTGAAGACGGATTGGGAGGTCGAGCTCGCCGTCGTGATCGGGACGACCGCCCGTTACCTCGACCGCCCCGAGAGCGCCGCAGAGCACATCGCCGGTTACGCCCTCTCGCACGACGTCTCCGAGCGGGAGTTCCAGCTCGAGCGCGGGGGCCAGTGGGACAAGGGCAAGAGCTGTGAGACCTTCAATCCGCTCGGCCCGGTCCTGGTCACTCCCGACGAGGTGCCGGACGCCGGATCGCTCGGCATGCGCCTGTGGGTGAACGACGTGCTCCGGCAGGACGGCACCACCGCGAGCATGATCTTCGGGGTCGACCACATCGTGTGGTACCTCAGCCGGTTCATGGTCCTGCGCCCCGGTGACGTCATCAACACGGGCACACCGGCGGGGGTCGCCCTGGGCCAGCCGGATCCGAAGCCCTACCTGCGGGATGGCGACGTCGTCGTCCTGGAGATCGACGGGCTGGGGAGAGCACGACAGGAAGTGAGGCAGGCATGAGCGCGTTCTCGGGACTGGTCGCGATCGTCACGGGCGGCGGGTCGGGCATCGGCCTCGCGACGGCCAGGGCGCTCGCAGCGGCGGGAGCGGACGTCGCCGTCCTCGACCTCGCGGTGGACGGCCTCGAGGCTCCGCTGCTCGGGTTCACCGCCGACGTCTCCGACCGGGCGTCGGTGCAACGGGCCGTTGCGGCCGTGGGGGAGCGGCTCGGGCGGGTCGACATCGTCGTGAACAACGCGGGGATCAGTGCCATCGGCACCGTCGAGCAGAACGACGATGACGAGTGGATGCGGGTGCTCGATGTGAACGTCGTCGGCATGGCGCGCGTCAGCGCCGCAGCACTCCCGTGGCTGCGCCGCTCGCCCTCCGCGGCCATCGTCAACGTCTGCTCGATCGCCGCCTTGAACGGGCTGCCCGACCGTGCCCTCTACAGCGCCTCGAAGGGGGCGGTGCTCGCGCTGACCCTCGCCATGGCGACGGACCACGTGGCTGAGGGGATCCGGGTCAACTGCGTGAGCCCGGGCACGGTCTCGACGCCCTTCGTGGAGCGGATGCTCCAGAAGTTCGACGATCCGGTCGCCGAGCGCGCAGCGCTCGACGCGCGGCAGGCGACGGGACGGATGGTCACGCCGGAGGAGGTCGCCGGCGCGATCCTCTACCTCGCCGACCCGGCGTCCGCGTCGACCACCGGCACCTCGCTGGACGTCGACGGCGGCGTGCACAACCTGCGCGTGCGCTCGCCCCGACAGGTGCAGGCGTCATGATCCGGCTCGCCTCGGTCATCGGGATCGACCCCGACAAGGTGGACGAGTACGAGCAGCTCCACGCCGCAGTCTGGCCCGGAGTGCTGGAGCGCCTCCGTCGCAGCAGCATGACGAACTACTCGATCTTCCGGATGGGCGACCTTCTCTTCTCCTACCTCGAGTACCCGGGGTCCGATCTCGCTGCGGACGAGGCGGCGATCGCCGCCGACCCGATCACCCAGGAGTGGTGGGCGATCTGCAAGCCGATGCAGCGCCCGTTGCCGGATCGAGCGGAGGGCGAGTGGTGGATGGCCATCCCCGAGGTCTTCCACCTGGACTGACCAGGAGCTCCCCTCCGCACCCGTGGTCCGACGGCAGATCCCGAACGCGTGCCGCCGCCGTCCGGTGAGGAACGCGGCGGCACGAGCAGGCGGAGGAGCGTGATGGCGACCGGAGACCCGTGGGGCCGTGTCGTTCGGGACGGCGGCGGGGCGGTGGACATCGCTGACGCCCGCGGGGAGCCGCGGACCTACCTGGTCCGCCTCCCGGCCGGCCCCGTCAAAGGGCTCTGCGTCGTCTTCCATCCCTTCGGCTTCGAGCCGGCCGGGGTGCTGGACGGCATGCCGGCGGGCGACCAGCTGGTCCGGCCGCTCCCGGCATTCGCGCCGGCGACCGCCGCCTGTGGATTCGCCACCATCGCTCCTCGAGGGCGCGGGCGGCGGAAGGATCTCGTCTCGCTCGCCTGGCGCGACCACCTCGAGGCGGCGTGGACCGCGAGTCGAGGCCTTGCGGGCGCCGTGGGCACGGATCACATCACGGCGGGCGGCCTTTCGATGGGCGGGCTGGAGGCGCTCGTCCTCGCCGGACTGCATCCGGAGGGGCTCCGTGCCGTCTGGGCGACCAACCCGGTCGTGGACCTGGCGAGCTGGTTCACGGACATCGCCGGGGGGCGGGCCAGCCCGACGATGGCCGGGGCCGAGGATCTCATCAGGACCGAGGTGGGGGGAACGCCCGACGAGGTGCCCGACGAGTACGACCGTCGCTCGCCGATGCGGTACGCCACTGCCCTGGCGACCCTGCCCATCCGGCTCACCTGGTCGCCGCGGGACACGATCATCCCGGACCAGCGGGGAACCCACGCCCACCGGCTGGCCGACGCGGTCCGCGCCCGAGGGGGCCGGGTGGATGAGGAGATCGTCACCCACGAGCCCACGGCCGCCGGTACCGAGGCCGGCCGCTACGCGCACGAGGCGTGCTCCGTCTGGGACGCGGTGGGGTGGCTGGACGAGGGACGAGCGCACGGGGAGGCGACGAGGCCCTGACGAGTCCGGTCCGTGCTGCCGGGCGTCTACCGCAGCACCGACTCCACGTTCTCGAGCGCCTGGAGCTCGTCCTCCCGCGGCGCACCCTCCCAGTCACCGGGAACGAGGCAGGCGAGCGCACCCGTGAGCACGGCGCGCGCGAGACGATCCTCGGGACCGGCGCCGCGAACCAGTTGGGACAGGTACCCGGCGACGAAGGCGTCTCCGGCACCGACCGTGTCGACCGCGTCCACCGGGACCGCAGCCACCCGGTACTCGGTCCCGGCGATCACGGCCACGCATCCGGCGTCACCGAGCTTGATGACGGCATCCGTCGCCCCTGCACCGACGAGGGCGTGAGCGAGCGAGAGGGGATCGTCGAGGCCGGGGAACAGCAGGCGAGCCTCGTCCGCGCCGGCGAAGACCACGGAGCTGAGTGCGACGAGTTCTGCGAGAACGGGAGCGGCGGCGTCCGGGGCCCACAGCCGGGAGCGGTAGTTGACGTCGAAGGAGACCGGCACCTGAAGCGCACGGGCCGTTCGTGCCGCGTGCAGGGTCGCCTGCCGCGCCGACGGCGAGAGCGCCGGCGTGATCCCGGTCAGGTGGAGCAGCGATCGGCCGGCCAGCAGCTCGCGCGGCAGGTCCTCGGCACTGAGCTTCGCCGCCGCGCTTCCCGAGCGGTAATAGGTCACGGCCGACCGCGCACGGGTCCGTCGTTCCTTCAGCATGAAGCCGGTCGGCGCCGTGCCGTCGATCACGACCTTCGCGTCGATCTGCTCGGCGTGCATCTCGCGCAGGATGAGGCGGCCGAGCCCGTCGTCGCCGAGCCGGCTCACCCAGGTGGTGCCGACCCCGAGCCGAGCGAGGCCGATGGCGACGTTCGTCTCGGCCCCGCCGATCCCGAGCTCGAGAGCGGAGTCCATCATGAAGGATCCGGGCCGGGTGCTGGTCGCGAGCCCCATGGTCTCGCCGAAGGTGAGGACCGGCGGGAGCGCGGTCATGACCGGGCGTCTCGGACGGCGTCGAGCGCGGCGACCGCGCGGGAGCGCAAGGCGGACAGGTCCCCGCCCGAGAACGCGTCCTTCAGGAGCGGCCCACCGAGGCTGACCGCCGCCGCTCCTGCGGTGATCCAGGCGGCGATCGCGTCGAGGCCCACCCCGCCGGAGGGCATCAGGGCGATCTCGGGGAAGGGACCGTGCAGCTGCTTGACGACATCTGCTCCGACAGTCGAGGCAGGGAACACCTTCACGACGCTCGCACCCGCATCCCAATCGGTGAGGACCTCTGTCGGCGTCATCGCGCCCGGATAGACGGGTACGCCGCGGCGGACCGCCGCCGCGATCACCCCGGGCTGCACGGTCGGGGTGACGAGGAAGCGGGCCCCGGCGTCGAGCGCGGCGGCCGCCTGCGCCTCCGTGCGAACCGTCCCCACTCCCAGGTCCAGTCCCGTCGGCAGCCGCTCGAGCAGCCACGGGAGCCGCTCGATCGTCCGCGGCGTCGTGAGGGTGAGCTCGATGCACTGCAGACCGGCGTCGGCGAGCGCCTCGATGACGGGGAGGTAGGCGTCGACGTCGGGAGCGCGGAGCACGGCGACCACGCCCGTGGCCGTGAACGCGGGGCTGGGCGGGATGCGGGTCACGGAGTCTCCGAGGCCGGCGCCGTCTGGTTGCATGTCAGCGCCCGAGCCATCCGCCGTCGACGGCGAGGACGGTCCCCGTGACGTAGGCGGCCGCGTCACTCGCCAGGAACACCACGGGGCCACCGAGGTCGGCGGCCGCACCCCAGCGTCCGGCGGGGATGCGCTCGAGGATGGCCCGCGATCGGTCCGCGTCGTCCTGAAGGGCCTGCGTGTTGTCCGTGGCGATGTAGCCGGGGGCGAGCGCGTTCACCGTGACTCCCCGGGAGGCCCACTCGTTCGACAGGGCGCGGGTCAGCCCGGCGATGCCGGATTTCGCTGCCGTGTATCCCGGTACGTTGATGCCGCCCTGGAAGGAGAGCAACGAGGCGGTGAAGATGATCCGGCCGAAACCGGCGGCCAGCATGGATCGGCCCACTCTCTGGGTGAGGACGAACTGGCTGGCGAGGTCGACCTCGAGCACCCGGTCGAACAGCTCCAGGGGATGGTCGGCGGCCGGCGCGCGCTCGATCGTGCCCGCGTTGTTCACGAGGATGTCGACGGGCCGGTCCAGCGCGTCGAGCTCGTCGGCGAACGCGAGCACGGCGGCCCGGTCGGCGAAGTCGACGGCATGGCCCGTGAAGGACCGGCCGAGGGAGGTCACCCGGTCGCCGATGTCGCTCCCGGACGGCTCCAGGGAGGCGCTGACGCCGATGATGTCCGCGCCCGCCGCGGCGAGCGCCTCCGCCATGGCGAACCCGATGCCGCGTCTCGCGCCGGTGACGACGGCGAGCCGACCGGACAGGTCGAACGGCGAGGCCGTCACCGGCGGCGCTCCGACTGGACGTCGATCAGGATCTTCATCGCCTTGCCGCTCTCCAGGGTCAGGAACGCGTCCGACGTCGCCGTGAGGGGCTCGATCGCGGTGATCAGGGCATCGGCCGGGATCCGTCCCTCCGCGAGCATGCGGACGGCTCCCTCGAAGTCCTGTCGTTCGTAGACGCGCGCCCCGATGATCGTCAGCTCACGCCAGAACACGCGGTGGAGATTCATCGGACGAGGGACGGAGTGGATGGCCACGACGACGAGCCGCCCGCGCACCTTCGCGAGGTCCGTCGCGCCCAGCACGGCTGCCGCGGCCCCGGACACCTCGAAGACGACGTCCGCGCCGGCGTTCCCCGTCCACTCGTTCACCCAGGCGACCTGGTCGGTCGCGGTCGGGTCGAGCGTGGTGAAGCCGAGGTCGGCGACGGCTGCGCGCCGAGCGGGATCGAGCTCGATCACCGCCACCTCGCCACCGGAGGCCCGGGCGACGGAGGCGATGAGCACGCCGATGGGGCCGCCTCCGATCACGACGACCTTCTCACCGGGCACGAGCTGGGAACGTCGGACGTCGTGCACGGCGACGGCGACCGGCTCGACCAGGGCCGCGTGGTCCAGGCGAAGATCCTCGGGAAGGCGCACCAGCACGCCCGCAGGCACGTTCCAGCGCTCCTGGAGAGCACCGGGGGAGTCGATGCCGATGAAGTCGAGGTTCTGGCAGATGTGCGTGTTGCCGGCCAGGCACGCCGGACAGGTGCCGTCCCAGGCGAGCGGCATGACGGTCACGGCGTCCCCGACCGCCCACCCCTCGACGCCCGAGCCGATCGCGGCGATCCGTCCCGACATCTCGTGGCCGATCGTGGCCGGCGTGGTGACGCGCTGATCCATGGAGCCGTGGAAGATGTGCAGGTCGGTCCCGCAGATGCCGGCATAGGCGACCTCGATCTGGACCTCGCCCGGACCAGGGGGCGTGACGGCCACCTCGCGGACGTCGATCGTGCGGTCTCCGACGTAGCTTGCGGCAAGCACCAGTGCTCCATTCCCACGCGCCGTGCGCCGGCCCCGACTGTCGGTACTCGACTGCGCCTGGCGACCAGACTAGCGGGCCCGGGACCGATTCATCCGATGAAAGACGCCCCTGCGGTCCGGCCGCCGAGGCCGGGGCGCGGAAGGCGCTGGAGAACGAACCCGTTCGGGAAGGGGCCGCAGGGGGCGAGGAGGTACTGGGTGGGTCCGGAGAACGACACCCGGCCCCGGTCCCTGCCTCGGCGCACGCCGGCGCCGACGAGTTTGTTGTGGACGCGAGCAATTAGACTGGATCGCATGGCTTCCTCCGTCCCGGCACTTCCGCTCAACTCCGGCACGTCCATCCCGCAGCTCGGGTTCGGCGTCTTCCTCGTCGACCCGAAGGACACCCAGCGGGTGGTCGAGGAGGCCCTCGAGGTGGGCTTCCGCCACATCGACACGGCCACCGGCTACAACAACGAGCGCGAGGTGGGCGCCGCGATCCGCGCGTCGGGTCTGCCGCGGGAGGAGATCTTCCTCACGACCAAGCTGCGCAACGACCACCACCAGGCCCGCGACGTGGAGGGCGCGTTCCAGCGCAGCCTTGACGCCCTGGATCTGGGGTACATCGACCTGTACCTCATCCACTGGCCGATGCCCAAGGTCGACGCCTACGTGGACACCTGGCGCACCTTCGAGACCTTCGCCCAGGACGGGCGGGCGAAGAGCATCGGGGTGAGCAACTTCCTCGTCCCGCACCTGGAGCGGCTGCTCGCCGAGACCGACACGGTGCCGGCCGTGAACCAGGTGGAGCTGCACCCGATCTTCCAGCAGCGCGAGCTGCGGGCCTTCCAGGACCGGCACGGGATCCGCACCGAGGCGTGGGGACCGCTCGGGCAGGGCAAGTACGACCTCTTCGGCATGGCGCCCATCCAGGACGCGGCGGCCGCGCACGGCGTCAGCCCCGCCCAGGTGGTGCTGCGCTGGCATCTGCAGACCGGGAACATCGTGATCCCCAAGTCCAGCTCCCGGCAGCGGATGACCGAGAACTTCGACGTGTTCGGCTTCGAGCTGAGCCCCGACGAGATGGCGGCCATCGACGGCCTCGACGAGAACCGGCGTGTCGGCGGCGATCCCATGGAGGTCAACGGCGGCTGAGGCCGGCGGGAGCGAACGAGGCGCTACCGCGAGGGCTCGGCCCGGGTGTATGTGAGGTCGAGGTCCGGCTCCCACGTCGATCCGTTCCGGCACAGCTCGCCCCGCCCGACCATGGACCGCCGGTCGGACGACAGGGTGAGGGTGTACCGCTGCGCGAAGTCCGGCGCGTCCCGCCACCACCGCAGCACTCCGTCTTTCAGGGAAGCGTCATAGATCCGGGTGACGCCCCGCTCGTCGTGGTGCAGCAGGACGTATCGGCCGGAGTCGCCGTCGGCGCCGAGGATCGCGACGCCGGTGGGGATGCCGACGTCCTCCCGGATGCTGGACCGCACCCGCAGGAAGCCGCCCGGTTCCAGCCGGTCGAACGACGCCCGGCCGTGCAGGACCACGCCCGGGAGCATGCCGTGCGCCCCAGTGGTGTGCCAGGTCCCGAGGAACGGCTCGAAGGCTTCGGGCGCCGCGTCCAGCGGGAAGGCCGTGGCGCTTCGCTGTGCCATGCGGCGATCCTACGACCGGCGCAGGGAGGGGGACCGGCTCGATCCCTCCCTACGATTGCCGTCGGACGACCCTGAGGAGACACCATGCCGACGGCCGCACTGCTCGACCTGCACCTCCGCGACGACCGCGCCGCGGACGGGCTGTCGGTCATCGAGGCGATCCTCCGCGACACGCGGGCATTCGAGGGCTGCCTCGGCGTCGAGGTCCTCGTCGACGTCGAGGATCCGGCGCACGTGACGGTCGTGGAGCACTGGCGGTCGCTCGAGCGCGACGACGCGTACCGTGCCTGGCGGGCGACGCCGGAGGGTGCGTCGGGCCTCGGCGACCTCCTCGACCGCCCGGCGGTGCTCACCCGGTGCACCGTGCGGGCGACGCCCTGACGCCGGCGCGGGGAGGCGAGCCGGATCCGGGCGTTCCGCTCAGGCCCGCGGGATCCAGACCCGCATGGGTCCGACGCCCCGGTTCGCCCACTCGAAGTAGGGCACCGCGGTTGCGCTGACCTCCCGGTCGGGCTCGGCCCCGTGACCGATCTGGAT
>JAICSU010000127.1 GCA_025936735.1 Amnibacterium sp. | reverse complement strand
TCGACATGGGCATGGAGCAGGGCCTCACCCTCGCCATGGGCCAGATCGACGACCTGCTCGCCGAGGAGGGCGCCGCGGTCTGAGCCGGCCGTCCGCAGGATCCCGGTGTCCCCCGGATGAGGGGTGCCGGGATCCCGCGGGGGGACGGAGGGGCCGCCTACCCTGGCCCGCATGGGGAATGCTCGGGGGAAGCCGCGCGTCACCGTCGCGCGAAGTGCCGGCACGACCACCCGCTCCCGGCCGGCAACGGCCCGGGCGCCCAGGGGCCGGTCGGCGACCAACCGCACGAAGGCCTATCCGGCCGGTACGCGCCAGGACACCGTCGTCGAACGCGCTTGGCTCGGCGTCGCGCACGTCGCGGGCGGCGCCGCACGGGCCTTCGGGCCCGAGACGCTGACCCCGGAGCAGCGCCGGGACGGCGTCCCCTTCCTGCTCCTCCTCCTCGCGGTCGCCGGCGGCGCCGCAGAGTGGTTCCTCCGCACGAACGCGGTCGTCCGCACGATCGAGGCCTACAGCTTCGGCGGCATGTTCGGCCAGGTCGCCGTCGCGCTGCCGGTGCTCCTCGCGATCCTCGCGCTCTGGCTCTTCCGGCACCCCGCGTCCGTGCACGACAACGGCCGGATCGGGGTCGGCTCCGCGCTGCTCGTCGTGTCCGCCGCGGCGCTGTTCCAGGTGGGGGCGGACGACCCGCAGCCCGACGCGGGCGTCGCCGCGCTCCGCTCCGGTGGCGGCGTGGCCGGCTGGCTGCTCGCCTCGCCGCTGCTCGCGCTCGGGGCCGGGCCGGTCGTCGCGGACGTCGTCGCGGTGCTGCTGCTCCTGCTCAGCCTCTTCATGCTCACCCGCACGCCGCCGAACCGGTTGCCGCAGCGCCTCGGCGCGCTCTACCGCTACCTGTTCGGCGCGGACACCGCCCAGACCGAGCCGCAGGCCGCGGCCGAGCCGAAGGCCAAGCGCAGAGCCAAGTCGGCCGAGCAGCCGGACGAGATGCCCGACGCGGTCGCTCAGGACCTGCACGGGGGCGACCTCGCCGACCTCGGCCTCGAGGCCTCCGACGTCCCGGTCGCGGGCGACCACGTCCCGTGGTGGCGGTTCGGCAAGGCGAAGCGGGTGGATGCGCCCTTCGACAGCCCGCTCGTCGGGCCGGAGGGCACATCGGTCCAGGATCTGGGCCCGGCGCCGTCGCCCGCCCTCGACGAGCCGGCCCCGCTGCTCGCACCGATCGACGAGGAGGGCGAGTTCTCCTTCGTCTCCTTCGACGAGCTCGTGCGCGACCCTCACGCCGAGGAGCACGCGGCGGCTCCTGCCCCGCGCGAGGCCGCCGACGACGAGGCCCTCGACGACGGCCCGCATCCGGGCCCCGACGACCCGGAGGAGGAGGAGTACGCCGCGCGCGCCCCGGCCGCGGCCGTGGCCTACCGGCTGCCGCCCGATCGCGTGCTCGCCACGGGCTCGCCGCCGAAGGCGCGGACCGAGGCGAACGAGCGGATCAAGGCGGCCATCCAGGGCGTGCTCGACGAGTTCAAGGTCGACGCCCACGCGCGGGAGTACCTCCGCGGTCCGACGGTCACCCGCTACGAGGTGGAGCTCGGACCGGGCGTCAAGGTCGAGAAGGTGACGGCGCTCAGCAAGAACCTCTCGTACGCGGTCGCCTCGAACGAGGTGCGCATCCTCTCGCCCATCCCGGGCAAGAGCGCGATCGGCGTCGAGATCCCGAACGAGGACAAGGAGATCGTCAGCCTCGGCGACGTGCTCCGCTCGCCGGCGGCGCGCAAGTCGCAGCACCCGATGACCATCGGAGTCGGGAAGGACGTCGAGGGGGGGCACGTCGTCGCGAACCTCGCGAAGATGCCGCACCTCCTCGTCGCCGGCGCGACCGGCGCCGGGAAGTCGAGCTTCGTGAACTCGATGGTGACCAGCCTGCTGATGCGGGCCACCCCGAGCGAGGTCCGCATGGTGATGATCGACCCGAAGCGGGTCGAGCTCACCGCCTACGAGGGCGTCCCGCACCTGATCACCCCCATCATCACGAACCCGAAGAAGGCGGCGGAGGCGCTGCAGTGGGTCGTGAAGGAGATGGACATGCGGTACGACGACCTGTCGTCGTTCGGCTTCCGTCACATCGACGACTTCAACCGCTCGGTCGCGGCCGGCGAGATCCGGCTCCCGCCGGACTCCAAGCGGAAGCTCGCCCCGTATCCGTACCTGCTGGTGGTGGTCGACGAGCTCGCCGATCTCATGATGGTCGCCCCGAGGGACGTCGAGGACTCCATCGTCCGCATCACGCAGCTCGCTCGCGCCGCCGGGATCCACCTCGTCCTCGCCACCCAGCGCCCGTCCGTCGACGTCGTCACCGGTCTCATCAAGGCGAACGTGCCGAGCCGCCTCGCGTTCGCCGTGTCGTCGTCGACGGACAGCCGCGTCATCCTCGACAAGGTCGGTGCCGAGAAGCTGCTCGGTCAGGGCGACGGGCTCTTCCTGCCGATGGGCTCGGCGAACCCGATGCGCATCCAGGGGGCCTGGGTGAACGAGTCGGAGATCGCGAAGGTCGTCGAGCACGTCAAGAACCAGGCGCGCCCCGATTACCGGGAGGACGTGTCCGAGCAGGCGCCGAAGAAGGAGATCGACGGCGACATCGGCGATGACATGGAGCTCCTGCTCGCGGCTGCCGAGCTGGTGATCACGACCCAGTTCGGCTCGACGTCCATGCTGCAGCGCAAGCTCCGGGTCGGTTTCGCGAAGGCCGGCCGACTCATGGACCTCATGGAGTCGCGCGAGATCGTCGGACCGTCCGAAGGCTCGAAGGCGCGCGAGGTGCTCGTGGGGCCGGACGGCATGGCGGACGCACTCGCGAAGATCCGCGGCATGCCGGCGAACGGCGCCGCAGGCGGCGGCGTCCCGGTCGCCCTCGACTACTTCGAGGACGAGAGCGGCGGCGGGGAGTCCGAGGACGCCTGGAGCCTGACCGGCCGCGAGTGAGCCGCGACGCGCTCGCGTGACCCGCAGGCCGCGCAGATCCGTACGCCCTGCGGATCCGCACCGCGGACCCGCACGAACGACGGAGATCCCTGGTCGGAGGGTCCCGGATCCGCATGGATCGGTTCCCGAGACGCGGTTTCTCCGTCGTTCGTGCAGGGCGGCTACTTCGACGACGAGAGCGGCGGGGAGTCCGAGGACGCCTGGAGCCCGACCGGCCGGGACTGAGCGGCGACGCGCTCGATCTCGTCGGCGCCGGCCACCGCGCCGTCGTGGCCGCGCAGCGCGGCACCGAGGCGTCCGGCGGCCCGGGCGAACGCCGGATCACGCAGGAGCCGCTCCACCGCGTCCCTGATCGCCGCGGGCGAGGCGGACTTCCGCAGCGTGAGACCCGCGCCGGACGCCGCGACCGCCCGGCCGATCATCGGCTGGTCCAGCATCGGGTGCATCGGCAGCACGAGGATCGGCACCCCGTGCTCGAGCGCGCGGGTGGTCGTCGAGTGCCCGCCGTGGCCGACCACGGCGGACGCGGCGGCGAGCAGCGGCGCATGGTCGGTGAAGGGCTGGACGACGGCGTTGGCGGGCACCCGCAGCTCGTCGGGCGCGATGGTGCGTCCGGTCGTCACCTCGAGGTGCACCGGCAGCGGCGCGAGCCCGTCGAGCACCCGCTGCAGGACCTCGCGCATGCCGGGGTACCAGATGGAGCTGAGGCTGACGAGCACGGTCGGCGGCTCGCCGGGGGTGGAAGCGGCGTCGCGGTCCTGGAGGACGGCTCCGACGCGCACGGCGTTCCGGGGCAGCGGGTCCGCGGGGTCGAGGCTCCCGTCGGTGAGCAGGAGGACGCGCGCCGCCCGGTCGACGATCGGCAGGGGGGACGCCCCTCGCATGCGCAGCAGCGCCCCGACCGGCCCGGGGCCGAAGCTGCGGCGGAGGTACTCCCACGTCGTGTGGCCGAGCAGAACGGTCGGCAGGCCGGCGGCCTCGAGCTCGGCGGCCGCGCCGAGCAGGAGCGCGTCGACGAGCACGACGTCGGCGCCGACCGAGCGCGCGGCCTCGACGGCGGAGCGACCGCGGCTCCGGTCGGCGAACAGCCGGGTGATCTCGCGCAGGGTGCGCACCGTCCCGCGGGCGATCAGCGGGTCGTACGCCACCCCGTCGGCGCGCCGGAAGTCGCATCCGGCCGCGGCGGCGCGGGCCCGCACCGGCTCGTCGGCGTGCACGACGACGCGGTGCCCGCGGCGGGCGAGCTCCGCGGCGATCCCGATCGCCGGCGGGATGTTGCCGCCGAGGTCGACCGTGACGAGCAGAACGGTGGACATGAGGTCTCTCCTTCGGATCAGTGCGGCGCGAGGATCGCGTCGACGAGCATGCGCATCCGGCCGAGGACGACGGCCTCGGGCAGACGGCGGTCGAGTGCGAGCAGCTTCCAGGCGTAGACGTCGGTGGCGACCACGAGCAGGTCGGTCAGCGCGTCGAGGCGGGCGGGGTCGTGCCGGGCCAGCCGCTCCGCGAAAGCGGTGGCGACCCAGTCCCGGTGCAGCCGCTTGCCCCCGGCGGTGATCTCCGCCGCCCGCGCGTCGGTGTCCTCGCGGGCGAGCATCCGCAGCGAGAAGGAGCCGCGGAGCCGGTAGTGCGCGAGTAGGGGGAGGAGCGGATCCTCGTCCCGGGCGGTCGGGAGCCGCTCGCCGGCGACCGCGGCCTGGGCCGCGGCCAGCGCCTCGTCCAGCAGCGCCGCCCGCGACCCGAATCGCCGGAGGATCGTCTGCACGCTCACCCCGGCCCTCGCCGCGATCCGCTCGAGCGTCGGGTCGAGGTCGAGCTCCTCGTAGCCGAGCTCGATCGTCGCCTCGAGGATCCGCTCGCGCGTGGCGGCGACGGCCGCCCCGCGACGGGTCATCCGGTACGCCCGCGTCGTCGTCATGGTGCTGCCGGTGTACTCCCGTCCATCAATTCGTGTCAACCCTCACTTCCACGAATTACTCCGGGACGGCGGGGTTACGCTGGGGAGGCGGGCCGCGGGACGGCGCGCAGACGGGGGATCGCCGATGCCCGACGCCGCAGGGATGCGCACCCCCTACACGGCGCGCGGGCGGATGATCTCGGCAGGCGACGGTCCCGCGAGCACCTGGAACGCGGCGAACCTCATCACCATCGGCCGCATCGTCCTCGTGCCCGTGTTCGTGGCGCTGCTCGTCGCGGGCGCCGGCGGCGGCGCGCTGCGCTGGGCGGCCACGGTGCTCTTCGTGCTCGCGATCGCGACCGACAGCCTGGACGGCCGGCTCGCCCGCGGGCGCGACCTCGTCACCGATCTCGGCAAGATCCTCGACCCGATCGCCGACAAGGCGCTCACCGGCGCCGCGCTCGTCGTGCTGTCGGTGCTCGGCGAGCTGCCGTGGTGGGTCACCGGGCTGATCCTCGCCCGGGAGATCGGCATCACGGTCTACCGGTTCGCCGTGCTGTCCAAGCGCGTCATCCCCGCCTCGAAGGGCGGCAAGCTGAAGACGGTGCTGCAGTCCGTGGCGATCACGCTCGCGCTCGCGCCGCTGCCGCAGCTGCTGGGCCCATGGGTCGACGTGGTGAACACCGTGCTGATGGCCGCCGCGTTCGTGATCACCCTCCTGACCGGCGTCCAGTACCTGATCGACGACCGCCGGCTGAACGGGCGATGAGCGCGGCGGACGTCCTGGCGCTGCTCCGCGAGCGGGGCCGCACGCTCGCCGTCGCGGAGTCGCTCACCGGCGGCCTGCTCACGGACGCGTTCGTGCAGGTGCCGGGCGCCTCCGACGTGCTGCTCGGCGGCGTCATCAGCTATGCGACGGAGCTGAAGCACGAGGTGCTCGGGGTCGACCGTGCGCTGCTCGAGGCCGAGGGGCCCGTGCATCCGGAGGTCGCGCGGCAGATGGCGGACGGCGTGCGGCGCGCCCTCGCGATCGGCGGCCGGATCGCCGACGTCGGCGTGGCGACGACGGGTGTCGCGGGACCCGACCCCCAGGGCGGGCGGCCGCCCGGGACCGTCTACGCCGCGGTGGCGATCGGTTCGCGGCTGGTCGCGGTCACCGGTGGCTTCGCGGGGGACCGCGCGGCCGTCCGCGCCGCCGCGGTCCGCCTCGCCCTCGACACCCTCGTCGCGCAGCTCCGCGCGGAATAGCACAGGTTTCGATCCCGTTACGTCTGCCAGGTCCCGCTCGGGGTGTCGGCCGCGAGGCTTACCGTTGAGGAAGTCCGCACGGGGTACAGTGGCCGTCCCGCGGACGGGCCCGTCCCGAGCGGGAACCGAGACGACCACCAGGGACTTCAGAAGGAGGGGGACATGGTTCTCGTTCGACAAGAGCTCGGCGACGTGCTGCGGGACTTCCGGCTGCAGAAGGGTCGCACCCTCCGTCAGGTCGCCAGCAAGGCGTCCGTCGCCCTCGGCTACCTCTCCGAGGTGGAGCGCGGCCAGAAGGAGGCCTCCTCCGAGATCCTGGCCTCCGTCGCCGATGCGCTCGACACCCCGGTGTCGGTCATCATGCGCGAGGTGGGCGACCGGCTGGCGGTCCTCGAGGGCATCGACGTGCCCGACGCCCTGCCCGCCGACTTCGGTGAGCGGTTCTCGGCCCGGCCCTCCGCCGACCGGCGCGCCGACCTGGTGGCGCACTGACCCCTCGGCGGTCGGTACTGCCGAGGCCTGCCCGATGAAGGTCAGCGAGTTCCGTCGCGCCGTCGACGAGGAGTTCGGCGAGGCGCAGGGCCGCGTGCTCGTCACGCAGCTGGTGCTCGACGCGCTCGACGGTCGCACCGCGGCACGCGCCCTCGACGAGGGAGTGCCCACCGCGGACGTGTGGCTCGCCCTGTGCAGGGCCAACGACGTGCCGCCGGAGCGCTGGCACGGACGCGGCCGCGAGCCGGCTCGCCGGCGGTGAATGAGCAGAGCCCGGCTCGCCGGCGGTGAATGAGCAGAGCCCGGCTCGCCGGCGGTGAATGAGCAGAGCCCGGCTTGCCGGCGGTGGGCCCGAACGCGCGTCCGGTTCCTTCTTCGCGTCTCGGCGTGTTCCTCGAACCCGTGTTCGATCCGGCGTACGCTCCTCCCCAGGCGCCCGGCGGGGACCGTTCCCCACCGGACGCCTGCGGTGCCGAAGCGCTGTCGGAGGTCGCCCGTAACGTTCCTCCCGACCGGCGGACGCACCGCCAGCCCTGTCGCCCGGGTCGGGCGACAGCCGATGGGCAGCCGACGGCGTGATCAGCGCCACGAACACGAGGAGACCTTCCATGCCATCCACCACCGACCGCGAGAAGGCCCTCGAGACCGCCCTCGCTCAGATCGACCGCCAGTTCGGCAAGGGGTCGGTCATGCGCCTCGGCAGCGACGAGCGCGCTCCCGTCGAGGTCATCCCCACGGGTTCCATCGCCCTCGACGTCGCGCTCGGCGTCGGCGGCCTGCCCCGCGGCCGCATCGTCGAGATCTACGGACCGGAGTCGTCCGGCAAGACGACGCTCACGCTCCACGCGATCGCCAACGCGCAGCGGGCCGGCGGCATCGCCGCGTTCATCGACGCCGAGCACGCGCTCGACCCGGAGTACGCGAAGAAGCTCGGCGTCGACATCGACGCGATGCTCGTCTCCCAGCCCGACACGGGCGAGCAGGCGCTCGAGATCGCCGACATGCTGATCCGCTCCGGCTCCATCGACCTGCTCGTCATCGACTCCGTCGCCGCGCTCGTGCCCAGGGCCGAGATCGAGGGCGAGATGGGCGACAGCCATGTCGGCCTGCAGGCCCGTCTCATGTCGCAGGCGCTGCGCAAGCTCACGGGCTCGATCAACAAGAGCAACACGACGGTGATCTTCATCAACCAGATCCGCATGCAGATCGGGGTCATGTTCGGGAACCCCGAGACGACCGCCGGCGGCC
>JAICSU010000268.1 GCA_025936735.1 Amnibacterium sp. | reverse complement strand
CTGATGACGACGGTCATGACGCTCGTGCCGGAGTCGAGCCGCGGCCGGATGATGGGCAACATCTCCGTCGTGATCTCGGTGGCGCCCGCGCTCGGCCCGACGATCTCCGGCCTCGTGCTCAGCGTGCTCGACTGGCGGTGGATCTTCTGGCTCGTGCTGCCCATCTCCCTCGCCGCGATGGCACTCGGGGCATGGCTCATGTCCAACGTCGGCGAGCGCAAGCGGGTGCCGATCGACGTGCTCTCCATCCCGCTCGCCGCGCTCGGCTTCGGCGGCCTCGTCGACGGGCTCAACGCGATCGGCCAGGTCGCGAGCACCCCCGGCACCTCACCGGCGGCGATCTGGCTGCCTCTGGGCATCGGCGCGGTCGCGCTCGCCGCCTTCCTGCTGCGCCAGGTCGTGCTCCAGCGATCCGACCGGGCGCTGCTCGACCTCCGCGCCCTGCGCTCGAAGGTGTTCGCGTTCTCCGTGACGGCGGGCGCGTTCGCCTTCCTCGCCCTGCTCGGCAGCGCCATCCTGCTGCCGATCTACCTGCAGAACGTGCTGCACGTCACGCCCCTGGCCACGGGGCTGCTCGTGCTGCCGGGCGGCGTGATCATGGGCGTGCTCGGGCCGGTGGTGGGCCGGCTCTACGACCGGCACGGGCCGCGGGCGCTGCTCATCCCCAGCGCCCTGATCGGCACCGCCGCACTCGTGCTGCTCGCCACGGTGACGGAGACGACCCCGCTGGGGTTCGTGCTGGCCGGCCACATCCTGCTCAGCGTCGGCCTCGCCGGCGTGCTCACCCCCCTGTTCACCGCCGGTCTGTCGGCGGTGCCCGAGCGCTACACGTCCTACGGATCGGCGATCTTCGCCACGGTGCAGCAGGTGGGCGGGGCGGCAGGGACCGCGCTCGTCGTCACGCTGCTCGCGATCCAGAGCGCCGCCGGGCAGGCGGCCGGGGTGGCGGCGGCGCCGGCGGCGGCGAGCGGGGTGCGGCTCGCGTTCCTCGTGGCCGCGTGCGTGTTCGCCGCGATCGTCGTGCTCGCCGTGTTCATCACGCGCGACGAGTCGGCGGAGCCCGTGGCGCTGCCCGCGCACGCGTGAGGGCGCGCGGCACGGTCCGCCCGTTCCGGTGGCGCGACCGGGTCGCGTTCGTCCACGAGCGCGGCGACGGCCCGGCGACGCCGACCGTGCTCGTGCACGGCATCGGCGTCGCGCGGCTCTACTTCACCCGGCTCGAGACGGTGCTCGCCGCCGCGGGGCCGGTGCTCACCCTGGAGCTCCCCGGCTTCGGTCGCGCGCCGAAGGGGCCGGGGCGGGGCGCCCCGCCGACCATCGAGGAGCACGCCCTGCTCGTCGCCGACCTGCTCCGGCAGCGCGGTGGATCCGGCTATCGGGTCGTCGGGCACTCGATGGGGACGCAGATCGTGGCCGACCTCGCCGTCCGTGACCCGGACCTCGTCGGGGAGCTCGCCCTGCTCGGTCCGGTCACCGATCCGGCGGCGCGGGACGCCCTGCGGCAGGGGTTCCGGCTGGCCCGGGACACGCTCGGGGAGACGCCGCCCACGAACGTCGCCGTGTTCACCGACTACGCCCGGACGGGCCCGCGGTGGTACCTGCGGACGCTGCCGTTCATGCTCGACTACGACCTGCCCGGCGTGCTGCCGCGCATCGCGGCGCCCACGCTGGTGATGCGGGGTGCGCGCGATCCCATCGCGCCGTCCGGGTGGACCGAGCAGGTCGCCCGCCTGGTGCCGAGGTCGCGGTTCGTGGAGGTGCCCGGCGCGCACCACGTCGTGCAGTTCACCCACCCCGAGCGGGTCGCCGCCGAGCTGGCCGCCGGCGTGCCGTGACGCCCGCCGCGAAGGCGTGGTCGTGGGCCCTCGACTACCGGTACGCCGTCGTGCGCCAGGCGCAGGCGGTGCTCGATCACACGGACCCCGCCGCCTACCGCGATGGTGGTCCCCGGCGGCCGGTCGTCGTGCTGCCGGGCATCTGGGAGACGTGGCACTTCCTGCGTCCGCTGATCGAGCACCTGCACGCCGCCGGGCACCCCGTCCACGTGCTCGCGGCGCTCGGCTGGAACGGTGGCACCGTCGACGCGGGGGCCGCCCTCACGGTCGACCACCTGCGCCGCCACGACCTCACGGACGCCGTGGTCGTCGCCCACAGCAAGGGCGGACTGATCGGCAAGGCGGCGATGCTCGACTCGGCCGACGGCGGCCGGATCACGGCGATGGCGGCGATCTCGACCCCGTTCTCCGGGTCCGTCTACGCCCGGTTCGCGCCGCTCCGCAGCCTGCGGGCGTTCTCCCCGCGCGACCCGACGACCCTGCGGCTCGCCGCGAACCGCGAGGCGAACAACCGGATCACGTCGATCTACGGGGAGTTCGACCCGCACATCCCCGGCGGATCCGAGCTGCCCGGCGCGGTCAACGTCCGGGTGCCGGTGGCCGGTCACTTCCGCATCCTGGCCGACCCCCGCACCCTCGACGCCGTCGACGGGGCGATGGCGCGCGCGGACTGATTCACCCGCACCCGCCCGCCCGACGGTTGCCACTTAGTGCGGTCTTTGCGCCGCCAAGGCCGCAAGACGTGGCAACCCAACGGTGGGGCGGCAGGGCCGCGGCGGCGCGGGTTACGTCAAGAAGCCGATGAGCTTGTGGGTGCAGTCGCG
>JAICSU010000101.1 GCA_025936735.1 Amnibacterium sp. | reverse complement strand
GTCGTGTCGAGGCCGGTGACCGTCGTCACCAGTCCGGCGATCGACGCGGGCAGCGCGAGCGACGTCGACGGCGCCTGGACCGTCTTTCCGTTGTGGCGGTAGCGCGCGATCGGGGCGTGGAACGCCTTCTGCGCCGCGGCCACATCGCCGGAGACGCTGATGTACCGGTTGCTGCTCTCGACACCCGTCACCGTGAGGCCTGCGGCCCGGAGGTAGGCCTCGACGCTGTGCACGGCCGAGGCGGTGGGGGCGTAGCGGGCGCGGTACTGGGCGGGCGTGAGGAACGCCCCGTAGGTCGCGGACCCGGGCGTCGAGACGGCGAGCGCCGCCGCCTTGCGGGCGTCCTCGCCGCCGTTCGGCGCGAGGTAGACCTTGGCGGTCGTCGTGGCGCGGCCGGCAGCGCTGCCGAGCGGGGTCGCCTTGTCCAGCCAGGCCGGCTTGGAGTGGGGGATGGGCTTCGTGGGCTCGTCCGCGTTCGCGGGCATCGCGGTCAGCGACAGCCCCGCGACCGCGGCGACCGCTGCGGTGATGGAGAGAAGGCGGCGCGCTGAGGTGCGGCCGCCGGCATGTGAGTACAAACCGGGTCCTTCGGTGAGATGGGTAGGTGACGCTGGCAGCGCCCGCGGCCGACGCTAAATCTCACCTGAACAGGGGGCAAGAGCAGACCAAGCGGTCTTCCCCCGAAGGGGACCGCCTCACCGCCCCGCGAACCAGCCGTCGGCGAGGACGGGGACCAGCGCGGACGCGTCCCGCTCGAGTGCCGTCGTCACGTCGCCGCGGAAGCCGCCGGCCGTCAGCTCGCGGGCGCTCGCCCCGTCGGCGACGAACTACGGGTCGAGGCCGGCGGCGGGCGCCGCGGCGAGGGCCTCCGCCGACAGCCACTCCTCGGGCAGGCGGGCGAGCACGAGCGCGGCGCCGTACAGGTCCTCGACGGCGGGGCGGAGGGAGCCGTCCGGCCAGCGCTCGCCGGCGGCCAGCACGACCGCGGTCAGGCCGGCATCCGCCTCCAGCCTCCGGCGGAGGTCCTCCGCGGCCGCCGAGGCGTTGCGGACCCCCGCCACGATCACCGAGGCTCCTGCGTCGCGCGCGGTGGCGGACAGGGCGCCGCCGTTCGGCGAGGGCAGTACGAGCCGCGTGCCGGGCGGCAGCGCCGCCAGCGAGGCCGGCGACAGGGACGGCCGGCCGGATCCGCGGGCCCCTGCGACCAGGGCGCCCTCGGGCACGACGGGATCGAGCGGTGCGGGAGCGACGAGCACGCCCGCCTCCGCAGCCACGACCACCGCGGTGCCGAAGGAGAGCACGTCGACCACGGCGACCACGACCGGCCCCGGCGCTCCCGCGAGGAGCGCATCGAGGCCGGACGGCCCGTGCTCGAACCGGACGCGAGCGCCGGCCTGCGACCATTGACCGGCCACGCGTCAGCGCGCCGCCGTGCCGAAGGCGTCGACGACGGCCTCGAGGGGGATGCCCGGCGCGTCCCGGCGGGCGAGCGCCTCGGGGAAGCGCCGGGCGGCGCCGTCCCGCGCGACGGCGAGCGCCGGCGCCGGGCCCGCCCAGGCGAGGGCGAGACCCGTCTCGCCGCGGCCGAGGGTCTGCGCCCGTACGCCGCCCGTGGCGCGTCCCTTCGCGGGGAAGTCGGAGAGCGAGGTGAGCTTGCCGCGGCCGGGATCGATCGCGTCGAGCGTCGTCGCGACGGCCGACACGGTCGCGACCACGGCGTCGGCCGGGTCGACGGAGGCGAACGACAGGACCTGCGCCTCACCGCTCAGCGAGATCCCCGCCATTCCGCCCGCCGCGAGGCCCTGAGGACGGACGGCGGATGCCGGGAACCGGAGCAGCTGCGCGTCGGAGGCGATCAGCACGAGATGCTCCTCGTCGCCGCCCTGGCCGACGCCCACGACCTCGTCGCCGGCCTTCAGGGCGATGAGCTCGAAGACCGGCTTGTTGGGCCACGATCCGGGCGCCACGCGCTTCACGATGCCGCTGCGCGTGCCGAGCGCGATGGGCTCGCCGCTGTCGAGGGAGACGTGGCCGAGCACGTGCTCGTCCTTGTCGCCGACGCCGAGGTAGGCGCCGAACAGGGTGCCGGCGGAGAGCTGCACCGACGCCGGGGGGACGACCGGCAGCGACACGGGGGAGAACCGCACCAGGCGTCCGCGGTTCGTCACCGCACCGAGCTCGCCCCGGCTCGTGCCCGCGACCTGCGAGCGGATCGCGTCGTGCCGCGCCCGCCGGCCGGACACGACGACGGCATCGCCCTCGGCGAGGTCGACGCGGACGGCGCGACCGGAGGTCGAGAGGTAGACGCGGCAGGGCACGTCCCGGATCTCGAGGTCGGCCTGCTGCTGCTTCGTGGCGCGCGGCGGCGCCGCGGTCGCCTCGGTGAGCATCGTCCGCCGCGGCGTGCCGAACAGCTCCGCCGCCTGCTCGAGCTCGTCCGAGACGACCTGCCGGAGCCGGGCTGGATCCGCCAGCAGCGCCTTCAGGTGCTCGATCTCCTCGCGGAGCTGGGCCGCCTCCGTCTCGAGCTCGATGGTCGAGAAGCGGGTGAGGCGGCGCAGACGCAGCTCGAGGATGTAGTCCGCCTGCGCCTGGCTGAGCCCGAAGGCCGACATCAGACCGGTCCGGGCCGCGTCCGTGTCGTCGCTGCCGCGGATGATGGCGATCACCCGGTCGATGTCGAGGATCGCGATCAGCAGGCCCTCGACGAGGTGCAGTCGCTCCTCGCGGCGGGACAGGCGGTACCGCGTGCGGCGGGTGACGACCTCGATGCGGTGGCCGATGTAGACCTGGAGCAGCTCGAGCAGGCCGAGCGTGCGGGGGCCGCCGTCGACGAGGGCGACGTTGTTGATGCTGAACGACTCCTCGAGGGGCGTCACCCGGTAGAGCTGCTCGAGCACGGCCATCGGATCGAAGCCGGTCTTGATCTCGATGACGAGCTTCAGGCCGTGCTCGCCGTCGGTGAGGTCGTCGACGCCCGCGATGCCGGCGAGCTTCTTCGCCTGCACGCCGTCCTTGATCTTCTCGATCACCCGCTCG
Source organism: Amnibacterium sp. (assembly GCA_025936735.1). GTDB lineage: Bacteria > Actinomycetota > Actinomycetes > Actinomycetales > Microbacteriaceae > Amnibacterium. The sequence continues at coordinate 6,595 of JAICSU010000101.1, read as the reverse complement.
GGGCCGACGAGGTAGGGCAGCTCCGTGACGATCAGCCCCTGCTTGCGGGCCGTGACCGGCTCGACGCGCACCTTCGCCCGGGTGCGGAAGGCGCCGCGGCCGGTGGCGTACGCGTCCCGGATGCCGGCGAGCCCCACGACGGTCCCGCCGGACGGGAGGTCGGGCCCGGGGATGAACCGCATCAGGTCCTCGAGCGTCGCATCCGGATGCGCGATGAGGTGCCGGGCGCCGGCGACGACCTCGACGAGGTTGTGGGGCGCCATGTTGGTCGCCATGCCGACCGCGATGCCGCTCGCGCCGTTCACCAGCAGGTTCGGGAAGTTGGCCGGCAGGACGTCGGGCTGGTCGAGCTGGTTGTCGTAGTTCGGCACGAAGTCCACGACGTCTTCGTCGAGGTCCGCGACCATCGCCATCGCGGCGGGCGCCAGCCGCACCTCGGTGTAGCGGGGAGCCGCCGGTCCGTCGTCCAACGAGCCGAAGTTGCCGTGGCCGTCGATGAGCGGCAGCCGCATGGTGAACGGCTGCGCCATCCGCACGAGCGCGTCGTAGATGGCGGTGTCACCGTGCGGGTGCAGCTTGCCCATCACGTCGCCGACGACGCGCGCGCTCTTCACGTGGCCGCGGTCGGGCCTGAGGCCCATGTCGGCCATCTGGTACAGGATCCGGCGCTGCACCGGCTTCAGCCCGTCCCGGGCGTCGGGCAGGGCCCGCGAGTAGATGACGGAGTAGGCGTACTCGAGGAAGGACCCCTGCATCTCCGCCGAGACGTCGACGTCCTCGATGCGTTCGCCGGCCGAGCCGGGCTCGATGGTGGTCATGCACTCGTTCCGTGTCGATGGATCCGTCCGCGGGGACAGCGCGGCCTGCAGCCGCTGCTGCAGCGGGAGGTCGCCGCGCGAGCGGCCGGGGGAGCAGGACGCCGACGGCGCTCGTGCCGGAAGGGATGGCACACTGCCTGTCCGTGGCCGACATCGTACCGGCAGGGCAGGACCGGCCGGTCGGGCTGCGCGACGTGCTGAGCGGCGCGCTCGCGGCGGTGCAGGACCGGCCGAACCGGCTGGGCCTGCACCGCCTCGACCGGGTGCTCGTCGTGGTCGTTGACGGACTCGGCGCGGAGGCGCTCGCCGCGCGCGCCGGCCACGCCCGCACGCTCGCCTCCCGGCTGAACCGCGGCTCCCGGATCGCGACGGGCTGTCCGACGACCACCGCAGCGGCGCTCGCGACGCTCGCGACGGGAACCGACCCGGGCGAGCACGGGATCGTCGGCTACTCCGTCCTGGATCCCGCCGAGGACCGGGTCGTGAACCAGCTGCGGGGTTTCGACGACGGGGGGCTGCCGGCCGGCTGGCAGCGCTCCGAGACGCTCTTCGAGCGCGCGCTCTCCGAGGGGGTCCGGGCGTTCGCGACGGGGCCGCGGCACTACGCCGACTCCGGCTTCACGGCGGCCGTGCTGCGGGGGGCCGAGTACCTCGGCGCCCGCACCGTCGAGCACCGGTTCGAGGCGGCGCTGGAGGCGTTCGCCGCGGGCGGCCGGGCGATCGGCTACTGCTACATCCCCGAGCTCGACCAGATCGGCCACCGCGACGGCTGGTCCTCCACGGCGTGGACGGCGGAGCTGGAGGCGGTCGACGCGGCGGTCGCCTCGGCGGCGGCGCGGCTGCGGCGGGGCGAGCGGATGCTCGTCACCGCCGACCACGGCATGGTCGACGTGCCGGCGGAGCAGCAGGTGCTCGTCGACGAGATCCCCGGCCTGCTCGACCCGGTGCGGCATCTCGCCGGCGAGCCGCGGATGCTCCAGCTGCACCTGGGCGACGCCGACGACGCCGACCGGGTCGCCGATCGCTGGCGTGCCGCTCTCGGCCGCCTCGCCGACGTCCGGACGCGGGCGGAGGCCGTCGGCGCCGGCTGGTTCGGCACCGTCGATCCCGCGGTCGAGCCGCGGATCGGGGACGTGCTCGTCGCGGCGCGGTCCCGCGCGGCGTTCTACGACGGGCGCGACGGGACGGGACGGGGGATGGTCGGTCAGCACGGGGCGTGGACGGACGCGGAGCGGCTCGTGCCGCTGCTCGCCTTCTAGTCCTCGTCCCGGCCGAAGACGATCTCGTCCCAGCTGGGCATCGTCGTGCGGCCACGGCGCGGCCGCGACGGCGGCACGCCCTCGACCGGCCCGGACTCGTCCATGGTCCGCGGCGTGCCGCTGCTCGACCGAGTGCCCGAGCGGCCGCGCGGGCGCTTCATCGGCGGCTCCGGCTCCGGCTCGGCGGCGGGCTCCTCGGGGAGCTTCTCCGGGAACCGGCCGCGCGTCACCGGCGCCGGGGTGTCCCGCTCGACCGGGGGCTTGCGGACGAACGGGTCCTCGTCGCCGTCGTCGACGATCGACATGGCCCGGGTGACCGGCAGCGAGGCGGTGTCGACGCTCGGTTCGCGCTCACCGCGTCTGCGGCTCAGCGAGGCGAGCTGATCGGTCGTCGGCCCCGACGAGCGGCGCCCGGCCGGCGCGACCGGACGCTCGGGCTGCCGCCGCTCCGGGTCGGGGCGATCGCCCTGCGCCCGGTCCTGCACGTGCTGGCTCTGGTCCTGCTGCCCGCGCAGGTCGGGGAAGGCGAAGATCGCGCTGTCGAACCGCGAGGTGTCGGGCTCGGCCGGTGCGGCCGGGATGTCGGCAGGCCCGGTCGGGGTGACCACGGTGACCGGGGTCGTCGGCTCGAGGGCCCGCAGCCGCGGCGTGAGCGCCGCCGGCGTGCCCTGCTGCGACAGGGTCGCGGCCTCGACGTTCTCCGGCGTCAGCTGCATCCGCTTGGGGTCGAAGCGCCAGCGGGCGTCGTGGTCGACGCCGTCGGCGGAGAAGGTGAGCGCGACGACCCAGCCGGCCGCCTCCTTCGTGCTCGTCCAGCGCACGCCGGTGGCCGCGAGCGCGGCGAGGCGCTCGGCCATCACGGCGCCGAACGTCTTGGGCCGCGCACCCTCGACCTCGGCGGGCAGCCGCACGGCGCGGGCCGTCTCGGTCACGTACTCGCGCTCGGCGATGACGGGTCCGACGAACCGCTCGATGTACGCGACGGGAGCGCCGGTGAGAGCCGACACCTGCTGCGCGGAGAGCCCGGCGCGCACGTGCGACTGGATCTCGCGCGGCGAGAGCCGCCGCTCGGTCGACGCGGCCGGCGGCGCCTGGAGCCGGGCGCGGAGGTCGGCGTCGACCGGCACGCGGAAGTGCTCACCGTTCGGCGAGGCGGCGATGATCGCGCCGTCCTCCACGCCGATCACGCTGAGCGTGAGCATCCTGGTTCCCCCCTCGAGCCGATGCGGTCGCAACCGGCGTCGGCCAGGATTGCACGCCCCCTGCCGATCCTCAGGAAATACGCGGGGCGTGCCGGATGTTCTACGGCCGGACCCGCGGGACACTCGCGGGCCGCGAGGCGTTTGCATCGGCATTCCGCCTCATGCATACTGTCGCCGCTTCGCGCGCCGTCACCACGGTGCGGGGGCCGCGACATCACGAAAACGAGGACGGGAATCGAATGGCGACCGACTACGACGCCCCACGCAAGACCGAAGACGATTCCGACTCGATCGAGGCGCTGAAGGAGCGCGTCCCCGACAAGCTGTCCGGCGTCGTGGACGTCGAGGACGCCGACAACCCCGGTGGCTTCGAGCTGCCCGGCGCAGACCTGTCCGATCTCGACCTCGACGTCGTCGTGCTTCCGCCGCAGGCGGACGAGTTCACCTGCGTCAGCTGCTTCCTCGTGAAGCACCGCTCGCAGCTCGACCACGAGTCGAAGCTCGGCCCCATCTGCCGGGAGTGCGAGGCTTGATCCGCTCCGAGCTCGTGCCGGTGCCGCCGCCGGTCCGGCGATCCGCGCGGCGTCAGCGCCCGCGGGTCGCGGCCAGCCGCGCCTCGTGGAGCGCCTCGACGAGCGCCTCCGGGCGTCGGGTGGAGATCAGCCAGTAGGGGCACGGGTCGTCCGGATCGAGGATGCGGACGCGCACGACGGGATCGATCCAGCCCCGCACGACGGGGAAGGCGCGGGCGTCGAGCTCGACACCCCGCGCGGCGGTCGCGGCCGCCGCCCGGAGGGGCTCCGCCTCGCCGGTGAGGGCGACGTCGATGTGCGCGCGCCCGGCGTGCAGCTCGCCGTCGGCGATGCGGATCACGGGCGCGCCCGCGACCAGGGCCGCGATCGCGAGGGCGGGCACGGCGATCGCCGCGATCACCGCCCCCAGGGGCGTGATCGGCAGCAGGACGAGCAGGGCGAGCGGGGCGAGCACGAGGCAGACGACCACGGTGCCGGCTCCGGGCACGAGGCGTTCGCGGTAGGCCGTCACCCCTCCATTCGATCACCTCCGCGAACCGCCGGCGTCCCGCGGCGTCACCGGCGGCCGCGTCCAGCCCTCCTCGCTACCCTTCCGGTCGTGATCGAGGTCCTCGTCGACGGCCCGGTGCCCGCGGGCCCGGCGCACCCGGGCGACGCCGGGATCGACCTCGCCGCCGCGGAGGCCGTGCGCCTCGAGCCGGGTGAGCGGGCGACGGTCGGCACCGGCCTGCGGATCGCGCTGCCCACCGGGCACCTCGCGTTCGTGCTGCCCCGAAGCGGCCTCGCCGCCCGGCACGGCATCACGATCGTGAACGCGCCGGGTACGGTCGACGCCGGCTACCGGGGGGAGATCCGGGTGACCCTCCTGAACACGGACGCGCGGCAGCCGTACGATGTCGCGGTCGGTGACCGGATCGCGCAGCTGGTGGTGCTGCCGGTGCCCACCGTGCGGTTCGTCGCCGTGGCGGCGCTCCCGGGCAGCCATCGCGGCGACGCCGGATTCGGATCGACGGGCACGGGCCAGGAACGGGGGATCGGATGAGCGACGAGGCGGATCTGGAGCCGCAGCCGAAGTCGGCGCCGGTCGACCGGGAGGTGAACGGCCCCTTCGACGAGAGCGAGGCGAACGCCGTCCGGCCGTACGTCGATCTCGGCGGCGTGAAGATCGTGCCCCGGGACGGGCTCGGCCTGCGGCTCGAGGTGGAGGAGGGCACGGGACGGGTCGTCGCGGTGGGCCTCGACTTCGCCGACTCGAGCCTGCAGGTCCAGCCGTTCGCGGCACCGCGCTCGAGCGGGCTCTGGCATGAGATCCGCGATCAGATCCAGCAGCAGATCCTCGCCCAGGGTGGAACGACGCGCCTCCTGGACGGGCCGCTCGGACCGGAGCTGCTCGCCCAGATCCCCGCTCAGGCCGGTCCGGGGCAGCCGCCCGTCTCGCGCATCGCCCGATTCATCGGCGTCGACGGCCCCCGCTGGTTCCTGCGCGGCGTGATCTCCGGCCAGGGCGCGGTCGACCCGGTCGCGGCCGCGCACATCGAGGAGCTGTTCCGCAGCGTCGTCGTCGTGCGCGGGTCGGCGCCGATGCCGCCGCGGGACCTCATCCCGCTCCACATGCCGCAGGGCGCCACCGCCGAGCCGGGCGACCAGGGCTCGCAGCGGCCGTTCCTCGAGGCATGACCGACCGCACCTCGGCGCTGGCCGGCGCCGTCCAGGGCGAGCCGCTCACCTTCCGCCGCCTCGTCGCGGCGATCGGCGGCTGGCTCGGGATCGTCGAGAGCGTCGTCCCGCCGCTGCTGTTCGTCGTGCTCTACCAGATCGCCGCGATCGGTGACGCCCCCGCAGCAGTACCCCGCGCGGCCCTCCTGCCGATCGTCGTCGTGCCGCTCGCCTGCTCCGCGCTCCTGCTGGTCTACCGGGCGCTCCGCCGGCAGCGCGTCGCCGCGGCCGTGGCCGGGGCCGTGGTCGTCGCCGTCTCCGCGCTGCTCGTGCTCGTGACGGGCGACGCCAGCTCGAACTACGTCCCCGGCTTCTTCATCAACGGGGCGTACGGGCTCGCGTTCCTCGTCTCCCTCCTCGTGCGCTGGCCGCTCGTCGGCGTCGCCGCGGGCCTGCTGCTCCAGCAGGGCGACTGGCGGGCGGACGCGCGCCGCCGCCGGCTGTGCGCCTGGCTCACCGTCGCCTGGGTCGCCCTCTTCGGCGTCCGGCTGGCCGTCGAGCTTCCCCTGTTCTTCGCCGGCCATCAGGTCGTCGCGCTCGGCATCGCGCGCATCGCGCTCGGGGTGCCGCTCTACGCCCTGGTGCTGGTGATCACCGTGCTCGGGGTGCAAGCGGCGTTCCCGCGCCGCGCAGCCGTCTCCCCGAGCGCGGGCTGAGGACGGTCCGGGAGCCCCACCCCCTCCCGGTATCCTGGAGTCCGAGGCGACCCGTGCCGTGCAACCGTTCGACGCGCATCCCGGCGCGGGCCCCGATCGGTATGGCGCGAGGGAGAGTCGGATGGCCGCAGTGGACAGTTTCGGAGCGAGGACGACCCTCACGGTCTCGGGCGTGGAGCACGAGATCTTCGCGATCGACAAGGTGCCGGGCCACGACCGGCTGCCGTTCAGCCTGAAGGTGCTGCTCGAGAACCTTCTCCGCACCGAGGACGGCAAGAACGTCACCGAGTCGCAGATCCGTGCCATCGGCGGCTGGGTCCCCTCGGCGGAGCCGGACACCGAGATCCAGTTCACGCCCGCGCGCGTGGTCATGCAGGACTTCACCGGCGTGCCCTGCATCGTCGACCTCGC
>JAICSU010000207.1 GCA_025936735.1 Amnibacterium sp. | reverse complement strand
TCGCCGACCGCGGCGCCGACGCCTTCGCGGCGGCCTCCTGCGGCTACGTCGAGGTGCTGCAGCGGGCCTTCTTCGACGGCCTCGAGCCGCATCAGAAGCAGACCTTGCAGACCGTCTCGCAGCAGGTCGGGGCCGCGCTCGACGGGGTCGCCGAGCACGTCCACTGAGCGGCTCCGTCACCGCGACGCCCCCGGCGTTCTCGCAGGCTTCACCGGCAGGGTGGGCGGCAAAGGAAGGGATGTCCGATGAACCCCATCAAGGCACTGGCCGACGCCGGCTTCAAGAGCGAGTACGCCTACTGGGGCGGCTTCATCTCCATCGGTCTCAGCTTCGCGGCCTGGGCCGCGTCGCAGATGAAGGACTCGAGCGACCGGGCGCAGTCGGACCGGTGGGGCATCTTCGTGGGCCACTGGGCTCCGACGTTCTTCGCCCTCGGCATCGCGCTGAAGCTCGAGGAGTAGCGACCGCCGCCGCCGTCGCTCGAGCTCTCCGGGACGGCGCCGAGCAACCCGGCGCGAATCGTCCTGCACCCGCCGCGTGCGGTTGAGTGGGTCCATGACCGGATCGATGCTCGAGGCCGTGCTGCTCGAGGGACCCACCGTGCGGCTCGAGCCGCTCGACCTGCGGCACGCGGAGGACCTGGCCCTGGCCGCCGCGGACGGCGAGGTCTGGCGGAAGTGGACCACGCGGATCCCCGCTCCCGACGAGGTCCCGGCCGAGATCGAGGCGCGCCTGGCGGCGCACGCCGCCGGCCGGATCGTGCCGTGGGCGGTCGTCACGGGAGGCCGTGCCGTGGGCATGACCACCTACTGGGCGATCGACGAGGCCAACCGTCGGCTGGAGATCGGCGCCACCTGGCTGGGCGCCTCCGCGCAGGGCACCCGAACGAATCCCGAGGCCAAGCTGCTGCTGCTCGGGCGGGCGTTCGACGTGCTCGACTGCATCGCCGTGGAGTTCCGCACGCACTTCCACAACCGGCAGTCCAGGGCCGCCATCGAACGGCTCGGCGCCAAGCTCGACGGGGTGCTCCGCAACCACCAGATCGGCCGCGAGGGCACCCTGCGTGACACGGTCGTCTACTCGATCCTGGCGTCGGAGTGGCCCGCCGTCCGGCTCGGGCTCCTCGACCGTCTCGGAGCGGTCCACCAGTAGGCTCGGCGGCGGTTTCCAGCAAGGGAGGAGGCGCCATGAGCGGCATCGCCGTGCGGCCGACCCGGCTCGCGGACGGGCGGGAGCTGATCTACTTCGACGACCGCGGCTCCACGCTGCCGGAGCACCGGCGCCCGGACGAGCGGCCGCTGGACCCGCGACCGCCGACCGCGACGATGCGCCTCGACGTGCTGACGGGCGACTGGGTGTCGATCGCGTCCGCCCGCCAGAACCGGGCGTTCCTGCCCCCGCCCGAGGCCGATCCGCTCGCTCCCCAGAGCCCGACCAACCCGTCCGAGATCCCCGACCGCTACGACGTCGCCGTGTTCGAGAACAGGTCGCCGTCCTTCGGGCCCGCGATCGGCGGCGTGCCGAACGCCCCCGAGGGGCTCGGCGACCTCGCCGGGCTCGGCGAGGGCCGCACGCGCACCTCGATCGGGCGGTGCGAGGTCGTCTGCTTCAGCCCGGAGACCACCGGGTCCTTCGCCACGCTCGGCGAGAACCGGGTGCGCACCGTCGTCGAGGCGTGGGCGCACCGCACCGCGGCCCTGTCCGCCCTGCCGGGCGTGCAGCAGGTCTTCCCGTTCGAGAACCGCGGTGAGGCGATCGGGGTCACGCTGCACCATCCGCACGGCCAGATCTACGCGTACCCCTACGTCACGCCGCGCACCAGCCGGCTGCTCGACTCGATCGACCGGTACGACGGCGACCTCTTCGCCGACGTCCTCGCGTTCGAGCAGGCGGGGGAGCGGGTCGTGCTCGCCTCCGACTCGTTCACCGCCTTCGTGCCGTTCGCGGCGCGCTGGCCCGTCGAGCTGCACCTGCTGCCGCATCGCCACGTTCCCGACTTCGCGGGCCTCACCGAGGCGGAGAAGGACGAGCTCGCCTCCGTCGTGCTGCGGCTCGTGCGCGCGGTCGACGCCCTCTACGAGACCCCGACGCCGTACATCGCCGCGTGGCACCAGGCCCCGGTGCACACGCACCGGGACTCGGTGCGGATGATGCTGCAGATCACCTCCCCGCGGCGCGGGCCCGACCGCTTGAAGTACCTGGCCGGCAGCGAGTCGGCGATGGGGGCGTGGATCGGCGACCTCGTGCCCGAGCAGACGGCCGACCGGCTGCGCGAGGCGCTCGCGCGAGCGGATGAGGAGTCGACCCGATGACCGAGGACGCGGCGACGGGCCTCTTCCGGACGCGGTTCGGGGGCGAGCCGGACGGCCTCTGGCGGGCGCCCGGCCGGGTCAACCTCATCGGCGAGCACACCGACTACAACGACGGCTACGTGCTGCCGTTCGCGATCGACCGCGCCTCCCGCGTGGCCGTCGCCCTCCGGGACGACCGCCGCGTGCGCATCGCCTCGACCTTCGAGAACGGGGAGCCGGTCGAGACGACCCTCGACGAGATCGCCGGCCGGCGGTTCTCGGGCTGGTCCGCCTATCCCTTCGGCGTGGTCTGGGCGTTCGGCGAGGCCGGCACCGACCTCGCGGCGGTGCGCGGCTTCGACCTCGCGGTCGATTCGGACGTGCCGGTGGGTGCGGGGCTGTCGTCCTCGGCCGCGATCGAGATGGCCACGGCCGTCGCGCTGAACGACCTCTGGGCGGTCGGCGCCGATCGCGCGGCGCTCGCCCGGATCGGGCGTCGCGCCGAGAACGTCGCGGTCGGCGCTCCGACGGGGATCATGGACCAGGCGGCGAGCGTGTTCGGGGAGACGGACGCCGCGGTGTTCCTCGACTGCCGCAGCCTCGAGGTGGAGCAGGTGCCGCTCGGCTTCGCGGCGGCCGGCCTCGCCCTGCTCGTCGTGGACACGAAGGTGGAGCACGCCCACGCGACCGGCGGCTACCGCGACCGGCGCGAGGCTTGCGAGCGTGCCGCGAAGGAGCTTGGCGTGCCTGCGCTCCGCGACGTGGCCGTCGAGGACCTGCCCGACGCGGAGCGGCGGCTGGATCCGGTCACCTTCCGCCGGGTGAGGCACATCGTCACCGAGGACGCCCGGGTTCTCGAGAGCGTCGCGGCCCTGAAGGCGCACGACACGGCGGCCTTCGGCGCCCTGATGTACGCGAGCCACGCCTCGATGCGGGACGACTTCGAGATCAGCGTGCCCGAGCTCGACGCGGTGGTCGAGGTCGCCCGGGAGCACGGCGCGATCGGGGCCCGGATGACCGGCGGCGGGTTCGGGGGATCGGCCATCGCCCTGCTGCGCGCCGGCGACGCGGACGGGCTCGCCGCGACGGTGGCGGCCGCCTTCGCCGAGCGCGGCTACCGCGCGCCCGCCGCGTTCCGGGTGACGCCGGCGGCCGGCGCCGGCCGCCTCGCCTGACCCACCGCCTCCCCAGCCGCCGCCCGGCACACTGAGGGCATGCGATACAGGACACTCGGCAACAGCGGCACGGTCGTCTCCGTGCAGTGCCTCGGGACCATGACGTTCGGCGACGAGGCCGACGAGGAGACCTCAGGCCGGATCATCGAGACCTTCATCGAGGCCGGCGGCAACTTCCTGGACACGGCCGACGTCTACTCGAAGGGACTCTCCGAGCAGATCATCGGCCGCTGGCTGGCGTCGCACCCGACCGACGCCGAGCAGCTCGTGATCGCGACGAAGGGCCGCTTCCCGATGGGGCCGGGTGCCAACGACTACGGCGCCTCCCGCCGGCACCTCCGCGACGCCCTCCACTCGAGCCTCGCCCGCCTCGGCGTCGACTTCGTCGACCTGTACCAGATCCACGCGTTCGACGCCCTCACCCCGCTGGAGGAGACCCTCCGCTTCCTCGACGACGCCGTGTCGGCGGGCAAGATCGGCGCCTACGGCTTCTCGAACTACACGGGGTGGCAGCTGACGAAGGCCGTCCACCTCGCCCGCGAGCACCACTGGGCGCCACCCGTCACGCTGCAGCCGCAGTACAGCCTGCTGGTCCGCGAGATCGAGTGGGAGATCGTACCGGCCGCGCTAGACGCCGGTCTGGGCCTGCTGCCGTGGAGCCCGTTGGGCGGTGGCTGGCTGACCGGCAAGTACAGGCGCGACCAGCGGCCCACCGGTGCGACCCGGCTCGGCGAGGACCCAGGCCGTGGCATGGAGGCGTGGGACCGGCGCGGCACCGACCGTACGTGGGACGTGATCGACGCCGTGCAGGGCATCGCCGAGGCCCGCGGGGTGTCGATGGCCGAGGTGGCCCTGTCGTGGGTGACCGACCGGCCGGGGGTGACCGCGACGATTCTGGGAGCGCGGACGCTCGACCAGCTCGACGTCAATCTGCAGGCGGCGGGGTTGCACTT
>JAICSU010000170.1 GCA_025936735.1 Amnibacterium sp. | reverse complement strand
GTGTCGTTCAAGCACAACCCCGAGTTCACGATGCTCGAGTGGTACGAGGCCTACGGCGACTACGAGGACGGGATGCGGCGCGTCGAGGCGGTCGTGGCCGCCGCCGGCACGGCGGCGGGGAGCGAGATCGACCTGACGCCGCCGTGGCGGCGCCAGACGCTGCGGGAGGCGATCCGGGAGGGGGCCGGGATCGACCCGATGGCGGACCGTGACCGCGGCCGGCTGGTGGGCCACCTGGAGGAGCGGGGCGTCGACACGTCCGCCGACGAGACCTGGGCCGACGCCGTCGACCACCTGCTCTCGCACTTCGTCGAGCCCGCCATCGAGGAGCCGACGTTCCTCACGGACTACCCGGTCGAGCTCTCGCCGCTCGCGAAGCGGTCTCCGAACGACGGCGGCGTGGTCGAGAGGTTCGAGGCATTCTGTATGGGGATGGAGATCGCCAACGGCTACACCGAGCTGAACGACCCCGCCGACCAGGCGGCCCGCTTCCAGGGGGCGGGGCAGGCGGACGCGGACTACATCACGGCGCTCGAGTACGGGATGCCGCCGACCGTCGGCGTCGGGATCGGCATCGACCGGCTGGCGATGGCCCTGCTCGGGATCCGCTCGATTCGCGAGGTCATTCTGTTCCCGACCCTGAGGGCGCGGGAGTAGTGGGCAAGGTCTTCGACGGCATCGATCCGAAGCTGGAGCGCTGGATCACCGGTCAGCAGCTCTTCTTCGTCGCGACGGCCCCGTCCGGCGACGACGGCCACGTCAACTGCTCGCCCAAGGGGCCGATCGAGAGCCTGCGGGTGCTCGGGCCGCGCCGGGTGGCGTACCTCGACCTGGTGGGGTCGGGCGCCGAGACGATCGCCCACCTGCGCCAGAACGGCCGGATCGTCATCATGCTGTGCGCCTTTCGCGGGCCGCCGCGGATCGTCCGCCTGCACGGCCGCGGCCGGTGCGTGCCGCGGGGCGATCCGGAGTTCGACGAGCTCACGGCGGCGTTCGAGATCCGCGACGCCTACGCGACCGGCCCGGCGCAGCGATCGGTCGTCGTGGTCGACATCGAGCGGATCGCCGATTCGTGCGGCTACGGCGTCCCGCTCATGGAGCCGGCCGGCGACCGGCCCCAGCAGGCCCTCTGGGTCGAGCGCAAGCTGGCGCAGGGAGGCGTGGACGCGATCGCGGCCTACCGCGCGGAGCACAACGCCCGCTCGATCGACGACCTGCCCGCGCTCGAAGCGTGAGCGGCGGGACGCTCTACGGCGAGGGCCGGTCGCGCTTCGCGCGCCTGCTCGAGTGGCGCGAGGAGCGCCGCCCCGACCTCGCCACGCTGGAGCTCCGCCGCCGGCTCCTGAGCGGGCTGCGCGGCCGGGTCGTCGAGATCGGCTGCGGTGAGGGGCGGGCGTTCGAGCTCTACCCCCAGCAGGTCGAGCAGGTGCTGGCGGTCGAGCCCGATCCGACCGCCCGGGCCGCGGCGTCGGAGCGGGCCGCCGACGCGCCGGTGCCCGTCGAGGTGGTGGAGGGGTTCGCGGAGCGGCTGCCGGCCGCGGACGCCGCGTTCGACGCGGCGGTCTGCGTCTGGGTCCTCTGCAGCGTGCCCGACCCTGCCTCAGCGCTCAGGGAGGTGCGGCGGGTCCTCACACCCGGCGGCGAGCTCGCCGTCTACGAGCACGTCCGCTCGCCGCGGGCCCCGTTCCGGGCTCTCCAGCACGCCCTCGACGCGCTCTTCTGGACGCGGTCGCTGGGAGGCTGCCGCACGACGCGTGACACCGAGGTGGCGATCCGGGCCGCCGGCTTCGAGTTCGACTGGATCGAGCACGGCTTCTGCTCGTCCTCGCTCCTCACCATCACGGCCGCGCCCTACATCCTGGGCGTCGCGCGCAACAACGGGGTCTGACCCCGATGTTGCGTCAGTCGTGCTCGGCGAGGAAGCCGCGGAACATCGGCATGTAAATCTCGGGGCGCTCCGCGAAGCACAGGTGCGAGCCGTCCGGGATGATCTCGAGCCGGCTTCCCGGGATCCGCTCGTGGATCTCGCGCAGGTGCGCCGGGCGGCACTCGTCGTACTCGCCGCCGCTCACGAGCGTCGGCACGCGGATCTCGCCCAGCCGGTCCATGACGTCCCACTCGCGCAGGGTGCCGATGATGCGGAACTCGCTCGGCCCGGCCATGTAGTGGTAGATCGGCGTCGCCATCCGGTCGAACGAGCGGACGACGAAGTCGGGCCACGGGTCGAGCCGGCAGACGTGCCGCGTGTAGAACGGCATCATCGCCTCCTCGTACTCGGGCGACTCCATCTTGCCCTCGTCCTCGAGCCGCTCGATCTCCTCGCGCTCCTCGGCGGGCATCTCGTCCAGGAGCTCCTGGCAGATCTCGTTCCAGCGCGGCGACGAGGCCGGGCTTCCGGCCATGGACAGCGTGAGCGGGAGGCGGCCGCGGTCGAGCACGTACTGCATCGCGAGCATGCCGCCCCACGAGCTTCCGAACAGGTGCATCCGCTCCAGCTCGAGCGCGTCGCGCACGGCGGAGAGCTCGTCCATGAACCGCTCGACCGTCCACAGGGAGCGGTCGTCGGGCTTCTCGGACTCGCCGCAGCCGAGCTGGTCGTAGAAGACCACCCGGCGCTCGTCGGCGAGCTCCGAGAACGGCAGGAGGTAGTCGTGCGGGGCGCCCGGGCCGCCGTGGAGGCACAGGAGCGGCGCGCGGCCGTCGCCGCTCTCGCCGTACGACCAGTACCGCACTCGCCCGCCGGGGACGTCGACCCAGCCCTCGGCGGGCGTCAAGACGCCTTCACCCGCACCGCCTCGTCGTCGCCGGCCACACCGTAGAGGTCGTCGCCCGGGTCGTAGCTCACGAGGTCGACGTCCATCAGGTCCTCGCCCTCGGAGAGCGCGATCGCCGCCGCGGCGGGCGGGTCGTGGGCATCGACCTGGTCGATCCGTCCGGTCGGCACGTAGGCCACGCCCAGCGGCCGCTCGTCCGCCTCGACGGCTCGGAAGTGCTCCACCGTGTAGCGCACACGGGGATCGTCGCGCATTTCCGCGCTCCTGTCCAACCGGCTCGGCCGATCATCTAGCGTGGCGCCGTGACCGAGGCGGGGCGACACGAGCTCCTGATCGCGAGCGCCGCGGCGTTCGCGCAGGTCGCGCTCACGAACGTCCGGCGCGAGTTCCCCCACCACGAGCTCCTGCTGGAGCTCGATCCCGAGCCGCCCGGGCGGCCGCGCGAGCGGCATCCGGCGTTCTACGGGAGCTACGACTGGCACTCGTGCGTCGAGATGCACTGGGTGCTCGTCCGGCTCCTGCGCGCGACCCCGGCGCACGTGCCGGAGGCCGAGATCCGGGCCGTCCTCGATGCCCACCTGACGCCGAAGGCGCTCGCGACCGAGGCGCGCTGGTTCGCGGACCCGAACCGGCGGACGGCGGAGCGGCCGTACGGGTGGGGCTGGGCGCTCACGCTGGCGGCGGAGCTGGGAGCATGGCGCGATCCGGATGCGAGCCGCTGGGCCGAGACCCTCGCGCCGCTCACCGACGTGCTGGTCGCCCGGTACCTGGAGTGGCTGCCGCTCCTCACGTACCCGGTCCGCTCCGGCGCCCACTCGAACACCGCGTTCGGCCTCTCCCTGGCGCTCCCGTATGCGCGGCTCGCGGCGGAGCGCGGCGACGCCGGGCTCCTGGGCGCGATCGAGGAAGGGGCCGACCGCTGGTACGCCGCCGATGCCGGCTATCCGGCCGCCTGGGAGCCGTCCGGGGCGGACTTCCTCTCGCCGGCGCTCACGGAGGCCGAGCTGATGGCGAGGCTCCTCGACGCCGGCTCGTTTCCCGCCTGGCTCGAGCGGTTCCTGCCGGGCCTCGCAGCGGGCGAGCCGGCCGCGCTCTTCACCCCTGCGATCGTATCCGACTCGACAGACGGACAGCTCGCCCACCTGCACGGCCTCAACCTGAGCCGGGCGTGGGGCTTCCGGCGGCTCGCAGAGGCGCTCCCGGAGACCGACCCGCGCGTGCCGGTCCTGGAGGCGGCCGCGCGCGAGCACGCCCGTGCCGGGCTCGGTCACGCGACGGGGAGCCACTACGCCGTCGAGCACTGGCTCGTGGCCTACGCCGTCCTCGTACTCGGCGGCGCCCCGGTGTAGCCTGGCGCCCACCCGAACGGAAGGAGCTCCATGGACGTCCAGGTCAGGCACACGCCCTCGTTCGCCGTCGTGCGCTGCACCATGGCCGGCGGTGAGGCGGTCCGCGCCGAGGCGGGCGCCATGATGGCGACGTCGGACGGCGTCGCGGTCGAGGCCAAGATGCAGGGCGGGCTCATGAAATCGCTCAAGCGCAGCGTGCTCGGCGGCGAGTCGCTCTTCATCACGACCTACACGGCCCCGCCCCAGGGCGGCTGGGTCGACTGCGCGGCGAACCTGCCCGGCGACGCGGTCGTCCGCACCGTCGGCGGCGGCCGCGCGCTCAACCTCTCGCGGGGCTCGTTCCTGGTCGCCGAGTCGGGCGTCGAGATCGACACGCAGTGGGGCGGGTTTCAGAACCTGGTCGGCGGAGAGGGCGGGTTCCTCGTCCGCGCGTCGGGCGAGGGGGAGGTCGTGGCGGCGTGCTACGGGGCGCTCGACACGATCGCGCTCGCCCCGGGCGAGAAGGTCGTCGTCGACTCCGGGCACATGGTCGCATACGACGACACGGTCACGATGTCGACCCGCCGGGTGGCCGGCACGATGACGTCGCTGAAGAGCGGCGAGGGGCTCGTGTTCGAGTTCACCGGCCCGGGCGAGGTGCTCACCCAGACCCGCAATCCGTCGGCCCTCATCAGCTGGCTCACGACCGTCCTGCCGTTCTCGCGACAGTAGGCTCAAGATCACGCGCGGTCCGGCCGATGAGGGGGCATCGACGCTCCTGGGGACGGACGAGGCCGGTGCTATAGTCCACCCGGCTTCACTCCCCAACCGGGACGGCGGGCGACCGAAGACGGTCGCTTGACGTCTCGGGTCGAGGCATTCTCAGAAATGACGGAAACACCCACACGCACCGGAAGGGGGCACGGAGATGTTTGAACGGTTCACGGAGCGTGCCCGCCAGGTCGTCGTGCTTGCGCAGGACGAGGCGCGGACCCTCAAGCACAACTACATCGGCACCGAGCACATCCTGCTCGGGCTCTTGCGCGAGGAGGAGGGGCTCGCCGCGCGCGTCCTCGACACCCTCGACATCACGGTCGAGGAGGTGCGCGCCCAGGTCGCGCGCATCGTCGGCCAGGGCGACGAGGTGACGACGGGCCAGATCCCGTTCACGCCCCGCGCGAAGAAGGTCCTGGAGTTGGCGCTGCGCGAGGCGCTGTCGCTCGGCCACAACTACATCGGCACCGAGCACATCCTGCTCGGGCTCGTTCGCGAGAACGAGGGTGTCGCCGCCCGGATCCTGCTCGATTTCGACGCTGACGCCGAGCGGATCCGCAACGAGATCATCCGGATGCTGTCCGGCCCGGGTCGCCGCCAGGGCGCAGGCGCCGGCGCGGCCGAGAAGGGCCAGAAGAGCTCCAAGCTGCTCGACCAGTTCGGCCGCAACCTGACGAAGCTCGCCACCGAGGGCAAGCTCGACCCGGTCGTCGGCCGCATGTACGAGATCGAGCGCGTCATGCAGATCCTGTCGCGCCGCACCAAGAACAACCCCGTGCTGATCGGCGAGCCGGGCGTCGGCAAGACCGCCGTCGTCGAGGGCCTCGCCCAGCGCATCTCCTCCAATCAGGTGCCGGAGCTGCTGAAGAACAAGCAGATCTACACCCTCGACCTGGCCGCCCTCGTCGCCGGCTCGAAGTACCG
>JAICSU010000012.1 GCA_025936735.1 Amnibacterium sp. | reverse complement strand
CAGCCGGCTGTACACCTCCGGCACGACCGGGATGCCGAAGGCCGTTCCCCTGACGAGCCTCAACGAGGTGCTGACCGCGCACGACGTGATCATGCAGTTCCCGCTCGGCCCCACGGACCGCACGATGAACATGTCGCCCTGGTTCCACCGCGGGGGCAACTACTGCGCCGGGCCCAACACCGCGTTCTACGCCGGTGCCTCGGTCGTCACGCTGCTGCGGTTCGACCCGGACGTCGTCCTCGACGCGGTGGAGCGGGACCGCCTCACCTACGTCATCGGGGCGCCCACGAACCTCGAGCGGCTCGCGGAGACGCAGGAGGCGCGACCGCGGGACCTCTCCTCGCTGGCCGGCATCGTCACCATGGGCGCACCGCTCGAGCGGGCGGCCGCGCTCCGCTACCAGCGGGTGCTGACCCCCCGGATCGCGAACGGCTACGGCACCACGGAGGCGTTCTGGAACACCTACCTCCGCCCCGAGGACCTGCCGGGGGCCGCCGGCGCCGCGGGGCGCGCCTGCATCGACGACGACGTCGCCGTGGTCGAGGTGCACGCCGACCGGCTCGCGGCTCCCACCGAGACGGTGCCGAAGGACGGCGCGACGATCGGCGAGGTGATCATGCGATCGGTGAAGAGCGGCTACGCGTACGTCGGGGACCCGGAGGAGCAGGCGAAGAAGTTCCACGACGGCTGGCTCTACCCCGGCGACCTCGCGACGTGGGACGCCGACGAGATCGTGACGGTGGTCGGCCGCAAGGACGACATGGTCATCTCGGGCGGCGAGAACGTGCATCCCGTGCAGGTGGAGGAGGTGCTCGCGGGGCACGCCGACGTCGCGGACAGCATCGTGACGGGGCTGCCCGACCCGGAGTGGGGCGAGGTCGTCGTCGCGTACGTCCGCCCGCGGCCCGGCCGGCTCACGGATCCGCGGGCCGCGGCGGAGGAGCTCGACCGGTTCTGCCGGGAGAGCGTCTCGCTCGCCCGGTTCAAGCGACCGCGGCGCTACGCCTTCGTCTCGGAGCTGCCCTACACCGCGACCGGCAAGAAGCAGCACTTCATCATGAAGGAGCGGGCTCCGGAGGATGCGGCGGCGGGCCGGTTCCTCGCGCCCGGCGAGCCGGGGCTCAGCGGAAGCGAGCCGACGCCGTCGACACGACCGTGATGGGCACCGCGACCGGCAGCAGCGGGGTCGAGATCGGCGGGTGCCAGGTCGCGGTGAGGCGGACGAGCGCCGTGCGGCCCTCCGGCGTGCGCGCCTCGACGATGCGCACGTCGGCGAGGCCGCCGGCGTCCGCACCGTCGACCGCGGCCGCAGCGGCTGCCCCGACCTCGGCGTCGGAGAGCCGCGGCACCACGGTCCCGCCCTGCACGCGCGCGTCGCCGACCGGGAACGACTCCGCCGCGGCGAGCGCCGCCCCGTCGGCCACGGTGAGCAGCCGCAGCCGTTCGAGGTGGAGGGCGGTCGCCCCGGCGGTGACGAGGACGAAAGCCACGGCGATCGCGAGGAAGACGAGGATCAGCGGCAGCGTCGATCCGTCGTCGCGGCCGGCGGTCACCGCGGCGCCTCGAACATCGACACGCGCTGCACCGCATGCGCCTCGACGGGGACGGCGCCCGGCGTGCCGACCGAGAGGGCGCGGGGCAGCAGCGGAAGGGCGACGGCGACCCGCACGGTGACCCGCACCGTGCCGCGCGGGACGAGGCAGTCGCCGGGATCGGGAGCGCAGCCGAGCTCGACCGACGAGGCGGACTCCGGGATCCGCCAGTCCGCGAGGGCCGTGCGCACCGCGCCGACGGCGGCGGCCCGACCGGCCGCATCGCTGCCCGCCAGGACGACCTCGCGCGCCGCCTGCCGGGCGGCCCCCTCGGCGGCGAAGGCGGCGCCCTGGAGCGCGCCGAGGACGAGCACGAGGTAGACGAGCGGGACGAGCAGCACGACCCCGAGCGTCACGAACTCCACGGCGGCGGACCCGGTCTCCGCCGCGGCGTCAGGGAACGGGCTCGAGCGCGGCATGCCCCGACACCTCCAGCGCGCGCGGCGGCCCGATCAGACCGAGCACGGGCAGCGGGGTCCGGACGGTCACGACCGTGACCGGCGCGCCCGCCTCCATCCCGATCCCCGCCCTGACGTCCCTGGCGTAGGAGGGGCCGAGCGCCGCGGTCAGGACCTGGACGGTGCGGGCGGCGCCGGCCGAGGGCGTGCCCTCGATCGCGGCCCAGCGCGCACCCTCCGCCGCGGCATCGAGGGCGGTGTTGCGGACGAACAGCACGGCGCCGACCTGCAGCACGCCGAGCACGAGGGCGACGAGCAGCACGCCGACGAGCACGAACTCCACCGGGGCGGAGCCGCGCTCGGCGAGCGGGGTCATATCCCGGAGACGCTCGAGATCGCCTGCTGGAACAGGTTGGTCAAGGCGGGCCCGGCGACGCCCCACAGCAGCACGACGAGGCCGGCGGTCATCAGGGTGACGAGCACCCAGCCGGGCACGTCGCCGCGCTCGGCCTCGGCGCCGTCCCGGTGGTGGACCTCGAGCAGCAGGGTCTTCACATGTCCTCCCTCGACGGCAGCAGTGTTCCCCGTTCGGGCCCGCCGGCGCCGGAGTTGTCCACAGGCAGCGCGAACGGCCCGCGGCTCACTCTCCGATGAGATCGGCGAGCACCGCCGCCTCGCTGATGTCCGGGTCCCTCGTCGCCGTGAGCAGGGTCAGGTCGCCGTGCCGCGCCAGCTCGCGCAGGTGCCCCAGCGCCTCGGCCCGACCCGGCTCCTCGAGCTCCTCCGCGTAGCGGCGAGCGAACTCGGGGAACAGCACCGGGTCGTGGCCGTACCACCTCCTCAACTCGGTCGACGGGGCGACGTCCTTGCACCACTCGTCGAGGTCCGCACGCTCCTTGCTGAGACCTCGCGGCCAGATCCGGTCGACGAGCACCCGGGCACCGCCCGACTCGGTGCGGGGCTCGTAGACGCGCGCCACCCGGACCGTGTGCGTCTTCGGCATCTTCCGGCCTCCTCACGGGCCATCGTCCCGCCTCCCGGGCGCTGCCGCACCCCACGTTCGCCCGGCCCCGCCGGGTAGCGTGATCCGGTGCCCAGCCGCCCGAACCGCCTCGGCGTCGCCCTGACCCTGCTCGGCGTGCTGGTGCTGTTCGTCGGCGTGATCGCCCAGCTCGCGACGACCGACGGTCTCGCGCAGACGCTCTGGGTCGTGGTCAGCATCATCGGTGCCGTCGTGATCGTCGCCGGCGTCACCGTGCTCATCCGCGCGAGCCGTTCCGCCGGGCCGCCGGAGGACTGAGGCGGATCAGGCGAAGCCGAAGGCGGGCGGCAGGACGAGCACGACGACCGCGGCCCAGGCGCCGAACACCGGCAGGTAGGCGGTCTGCCAGCGCTCGAGCCGGTCCGCCGTGCTCCGGCCCGCGAGCAGCCGGATCGAGAGCCAGGCGGTCACCGCGAGATCGACGACGAGCAGCAGGTTCAGGCCGAGCGCGGCGACGCGGTTCGGCGTCAGGCCCAGCTCGCCGATCCGGGCCAGCATCGAGCCCAGCACCAGCAGGTCGAGCAGCAGCGCCGCCACGACGGCCGTCGTGCGCACGGCGTCCATGGCACCGGCGGGGCGGAGCGGATCCCGGGCGCTCAAGCCGTAGAGCACGAGGGCGAGCACCACGAGCAGCAGGACGTCGAAGACGATCAGCAGGTCGCGGTCGAAGTCGCGCCCGACCCCGAACGCCGCGTACACCGCGGCGGCCACGAGCAGCATCGCGGCGAACAGGGGCGTGAAGATCGCGGTCAGCACGGGGGCGAGGTTCTCGATGACGTTCTTCTTCGCCTCGACGAGCCAAGCCGCGACGATCACCGCACCGCCGGCGCCCGCCGGGATCACCCACGTGCTGAGGGCGTCGGGAGCCGAGCTCGTGATCGGGGCCAGGACGAGCCCCGTGAGCCCGACGAGCACGCCGCCGCCGAGGCCGATGAGCACGAGGTAGATCGCCCACTCGCCGGAGAAGCGCACGAAGTCCATCCGCCGGAGGCCGCGTGCGGCGCCGACGAGGTAGGCGGCGCCGACGACGAACCACAGCAGCACCGGGAGATGGGCGGCGACGAGCAGCTCGGTGTCGCCGCCCGGGCGGAACGGGTAGAGGGTCACGGCGACCGCCACGACGACCACGGGCGCAGCGAGCAGGGCGACCCGTCGCCACGGCGTCCACCGCACGGCGACGAAGTAGGCGGCGAGCACCGGCAGCACGAAGAACCCGAGATCCCGCAGCACCACCTCGCCCGCAGGCGTGAACCGGGCGAGCGCCTGCGCGGCGTCGAGGAGCACCGCGGCGACGACGGCGAACGCGCCCATGCGGACGGGGAGGCGTGCCGGTGTCGCCGCATCCGCGGTGTGCGTGAGAACCAGCTGCTTCCAGAGGCGGTCGCTGTGCTCCCGCGCGAACGCGGCCGTGAGGACGTCGACCCGGCCGAGCCGCTTCACGGCGACGAGGAACGCCTCGTCGGCCGCGAGCCCGGCCGCCCGGAGCTCGCCGATCTGGTCCCGGAGATGGGACTCGAGCTCGTCGGCGTCCGCGGACGTGACGGCGCCCCCCGTCGTCACGGCCGACCGCCATGCGGCGATGTCGTCCTCCACGACCGCGGTGCTCATGCCGTCCCCAGCGCGCCCGGCACGGTGCGGTCCCAGATCCCACCGAGGGTCCGGGTGGCGGTCTGCCACTGCCGCCGCTGGTCGGCGAGCTGGCTGCGACCCGCATCGGTGATCGCGTAGTACCGCCGCCGGCGGCCCTCCGGCGACGCGCTCCAGTCCGCCCGGACGTGCCCGCTGCGCTCGAGCCGGTGGAGCAGCGGATAGAGCATCCCGTCGCTCCATTCGAGCTCGTCGTCCGACAGCTCGCGGACCCGTTTCAGGATCGCGTAGCCGTAGCTGTCCCCCTCGGCCAGGATCGCGAGCACGAGCGGCGACGCCATCGCCGCGACCAGGTCCTTGTCCACGTTCCGCCCCTCGTACTGCCATGCATTGCAGTACAAGGTATGCGGATGCGCGGGGCACCGCAAGAGGGCGACCGCTCAGCCGGCGCGCAGCCCCCGCACCAGGGCGGCCGACGTCTCCGGAGCGATCGGGTAGCTCGCGCTGAACGACAACCGGGTCACGACCCCCGCGAACCGGGCACGGAGCTCCCGCGCGACGGCGTCGGCGGATCCGATCGCCGCGAACGTCTCGAGCACCTCGTCCGGGACGAGGTCGCCCATCGCCGCCCAGTCGCCCCGCCGCGACGCCTGATGCAGCCGCTCGTGCAGCTCGGCCCAGCCGTGTGCCTCGAGCACCGGCAGGTAGGCGGGGGTGCTGCCGTAGAACGCGATGGTCGCCCGCGTCGCCCGGATCGCCGTGTCGAGGCTCGGGCCCTCGCCGACCGCGATCAGCGCGGGCAGGGCGACGCCGACGGAGCCGGGATCCTTACCGGCCCGTTCCGCCCCCCGCGCGAGCGCAGGGAGGCTGACGTCGCGCAGGTAGTGGGGCGTCGTGAAGCTGTGGGCGTGCAGGCCGTCGCCGACCTCGCCGGCGACCTCGGTCATCCGCTCCCCCACCGCGGCGACCCACACCGGCGGCGGCCCCGACGGCACGGGCGGCGGGCTGAAGAAGGGCGTCATCAGGGTGTGCGTGTAGAACTCGCCGCGGAACCGCAGCGGCTCGCCCGTCTGCCAGGTGGTCCAGATCGCCCGGACGGCGCGGACGAACTCCGCCATGCGGGCCGCCGGCCTCGACCACGGCATCGAGAAGCGCTTCTCGACGTGCGGCTGCACCTGCGAGCCGAGGCCCAGCAGGAACCGCCCTCCCGAGACCGCCTGGAGGTCGAACGCGCTCTGCGCGACCGTCATGGGGTTCCGCGCGAACGCCACCGCGACGGTGCTCAGCAGCTCGAGCCGGGTCGTCTCGCGGGCCGCGAGGGCGAGCGAGAGGAAGGGGTCGTGGCGGGTCTCGGTGGCGCTGACCCCGTCGAACCCCTCCCCCTCCGCCTCGGCCGCGCGCTGGGCGAGCGCGAGCGGGTCGATGCCGGGGTCACCGCCGACGTCGAGGCGGAAGGGGGCCGTGGTGTCGGTGGGCACGCCCCATCCTCTCGCTGCCGCGCCGGCTAGCGGCGACCGCGGCCGTGCTCGACCGCAGCGCGGTACGCCCGCAGGTGCGCCTCGATGCAGGACTCGAGCGACAGCTCGGCGGCGGCCACCGCACGGGAGCGCTCCCCCATCGCGCGCCGCAGCGCCGGGTCCGCGACCAACCGCTCGAGCCGGTCGGCCATCGCGCCGACGTCCCTGGGCGGCACGCAGAAGCCGGTCTCGCCGTCCCTGACCGCCTCCGCCACGCCCCCGACGTCGCTGGCGACCACGGGGACGCCGGTCAGCATGGCCTCGATGATCACCGTCGGCACGCCCTCGGAGCGCGGCTCGGAGCCGACCGCGAAGAGGTCGAGCGCGCGGAGGAACGCGGCCGAGTCCATCCCGTCCGCGAGCTGGCCCACCGTGTCCGTGGGCAGCCCGTAGGAGGCCGCGAGGTCCTCGACGCTCGCCTCGTAGCGCTCGTGGCCGGCGGCCCTGCCGCCCCGGACACGCAGGGTCACCTGCGGCAGCCGGCCGCGCAGGCGGCCCACCGCCTCCACGACATACTGGTGCCCCTTCTGCGCGTTGAGGTTGCCCAGGTCGCCGACGAGGATCTCGTCGTCCGCGACCCCGAGCCTCGCCCGGGCCGCCCGTCGCGCCGCCTCGTCCGGCGGCGTGAACTCCGCCGCGCTCACGGGCGGGTAGTACGGGACGAGCCGGTCCCCGAACCGGTGCAGGCCCGGGTAGAGGGAGCCGACCGTGGTGCCGGTGACGAGGACGGCGTCCGCGTACCGCTGCACGAACGGCGCCGTCGCGAGCCGGACGGCGCGCGGTGCGCGCGTGTCGAGGATCTGCCAGACGACGGGCAGCCTCCGCCCCCGCGCGGCGAGGGCACCGTCGACGCTCAGCACGCCGTGCAGCTGGATCAGGTCGATGCGCTGCTCGCGGAGGAACCGCTCGAGCATCCGCACCTGGGGGGCGAACCCGCGGACCACCGCCAGGTTCGTCGACATCCGCCGCGTGGCCCGGGGGCGCAGCAGCGTCGCCCGGTAGGTCTCCACGCCGGCGGCGACGAGGCGGTCGTACCCGTCGCCCGGCTCGTCGGCGATGAGGACGACGGGGTCGTACCCGGCCTCCCGAAGGGGCGCGGCGAGGCGGACGACCTGGTTGTGGGCGCCCCCGTACGTGTTCCCCGGGATGTAGTAGAGGATCCGCATCTCAGCCCGTCCGTTCCTCGACCGGGGCGGGCCGCCCGCCTCCCGCTCGGAGCCGCGTGACGGCCTCCCACAACCGGGCGGATGCTCCGGGCTCCTGCACGGCGCCGATCTCCTCGACGAGCGCCAGCCGGCGGGCGCGGAACGGGTCCCGGCCGGCGGCGACGTCCGCGATGAACGCCTCCAGGGCGGCGGGGTCCTCGACGAGCGGGCCGGGCGCGACGGCGCGCAGGTCCGGCACGTTGAAGCCCCGGGTCGCGGCGTACTCCTCGTAGTCGGGGCAGAGCAGCAGGACGGGCCGGTCGACCACCAGGTAGTCCGTCCACACGCTGGAGTAGTCCGTGATCAGGGCTTCCGATGCACCGATCACCTGGTAGAGGGAGAGCCCGAGGCGGTGCAGCGCCTCGTCGTCGATGCTGAGCAGCCCGGGTACCCCCGCGTACACGTCCCGGTCCATGGGATGGGGTTTGACCGCCACGGTGATGCCGTGGACCGCCGCGGCCGACCGGGCCTGCTCGGCGAGCGCCGCCATCTGGTCGGTCTCGCTGAGCCGTCGCCCGTCGCTCCAGTTCCGGAACCCGGCCCCGTTCGAGTCGCGGTAGGTCGGCATCCAGAGGATGAACCGGGGGCCGAGCAGCTCGGCGAGCCCGCTGCGCTGCTCCGCGGTCATCGGCTCGGCGAAGTCGTCGATCCGGGGGTTGCCGACCACGAGCACCGACGAGGCCGGCATGCCGAGCTCCGCCGCCTTCTTCTCTCCCCACAGCCGCGTCTGCCCGACGATGGCGGTGGCGCCCGGGCGAGCGGCGAACCTCGGGTTCTCCGTCCGCTTCGGCCCGTCGCCGTGCCAGAGGTTGATGAAGACCCGCCCGCGCTCCGGCTGCGGGCTGCCGTAGAGGCCGTGGGTGAAGCACACGACGTCGCTCCGGAGGTACGCCCACAGGCCGCGGATCGAGCGCTTCGGCAGCACACGGACCCGGTCGATCCACCGATCCGGGCCGCCAGGGACGCGAACGGCTCCGTTCGTCAGCCAGACGACGCGGCGTTCGCCGCCGTGTCGGGCCAGGAACCGCACGAGGGCCACCCCGTTGCCCTCGTGGTCGGGCCAGCCGTACACCGTGACCTGGGGGCGCGGCGGGATGGAGCGCAGGAGTGCCCGGACGAGCGACGAGAAGACCCGGCGACGGGACGGGAGGCGCAGACCACGTCGCCGTCCTCGAGGATCGCCCACCCGAACGCCGCTCCAATCGCACTCCCACCTGCGGGAAGACAGGTGGGACCGGTCATCGTATCGGTCCGGGGAGCCGCGGGTCATGCCTCGTCGCCGCCGCCAGCCGCGCACCGGACTCGAGGAGAAGCGCCCGCATGTGCCGGTCGATGAGGCGGTTCCGGGCGGCGAGCAGCGGGGCCGCGCCGCGCAGGCGGGAGTTCTCGCGCCGGCGCAACCATCGCAGGAGATGCTGGTGCAGCAGCCGCAGCTCGAGCAGCTCGTCGGGATCACGGATGCCGTAGGACTCCCGGAACGCCGCCTCGAGGGACCGGCGCAGCCGCCGCACCGGGGGCAGCACCACGCCGGGCAGGAAGGCGCTGTTCGAGGACAGCACGGTCAGGAAGCGCGCGAGGTCGTCCGCCGTCGGGCCGACGTCGGCGAGCAGCGGGTCGATCATCACGACCTCGTCGGCGCTGCGGACGATCAGGTTGCTCGGCACGTAGTCGCCGTGCAGCAGCACGCGGGCCTGCACGGCGCTCCGGTCGGCGACGCGGTCGAGGGCCGCCGACACGGGCCCGGGCAGCCGCAGGCCGGCGTCGCGGAGCGGCCCGGCGACGAGGTGCCGGATCTCCTCCACGGGACCGTCGAGCGCGACCCGCTCCTCGGCCACCCATCCGTGCCGGTGGAACCGCCGCAGGAAGTCGCCTGCGGCCCGCACGGCGGCGTGGGCGGCCCGAGGATCGAACGGCGCCCGGTCGAGGGTCTCCAGCACCGTCCGTCCCGGCGCCCACTCCATCGCGAAGGCGTCGTGCTCGGGCAGCATCGCCACCGGCCGCACGACGGCGTGCCGGTCCTCCGCCGACTGCCATCGGTAGGCGCGCTCGAGCGCCTCGAACTGCGCGGCGGGAGGCAGGACGTCGTGCGTGTCGACCCAGCCGCTCACGACGATCGGGACCTTCACGAGGTACTGCTCACCGCTCGCCCGGTCCGCGATGCGGTGCAGCGTCGACCGTCCGGTGACCACCACCTCCGCCGCCGGGACGAGGTCGGGCGCCGCGGCACCCCCCGACTCGAGCACGCGGGCGAGCTCCGCGGCGAGGGCCTCGGATCGCGGGGCGGGCTCAGGCGACGTCATCGTTCACCATCGGCTGCCATCGACCTTCGTTCCGGATGGGCACGGGCCGGGTCCGGCCGGGCGGTCAGCCTAGGGCAGGGCCGGCGCGAGCACCAAGGAGCAGGTCGAGGAGGCACGATGAGAACCGGCAGGAAGGGGACCGACATGGCGACGCCGATCGAGGAGACGCTGCCGCAGCCGGATGAGGGCGGAGCGCCCTCCGACTGGGTGGCCGAGAACCTCGCGGAGCTCGAGGAGATGAACGCGGACAGCGCCGAGAGCGTCGCCGAGACCGGCGCGGACGCGGTGCGGATCGAGTTCGCCTTCGCCGCGTCGACGCAGGAGGTCGGGGACGAGCTCGCGGAGTACCTGGAGACGGAGGGGGACTACGAGGTCGAGGTGCGCGCGCCGGAGACCGAGACCGACGAGTGGACCGTCGCCGGCACGACACCGGAGGTGGCCGTCACCCGCTCGGGCCTCGACCGGTGGGTGCGCACCATGACGATCGCCGGCTGGCTGCACGGGCAGTGCCGGCTCGACGGGTGGAGCGCGCTCATCGAGTGATCCGCCGCCCGCGTACGGCGCCGTTCGGATGAATGGTGGACGTCCTGAGGGAATTCCGCTTCACTCCATTCAGGAGCCCCCACTGGGAGTCACCCGCACCCAGCTCCTGATGGTGAAGATGCCACGATGACCGCGGTCACTACCCCCGCTCCCGCCCGCGTCGGTGGTTCCCCGCCGCCCCGGATCGAGTCCTTCCGCACCCGGTGCGCGGCCCTGACCGACCTGCCGCTCGAATCACCCGAGGTGTTCCATCGCTGGTCGGTGGACCGGTACCGGGACTTCTGGGGAACGTTCCTGGAGTGGTCGGGGATCGCGTGGGAGGGGTCGGCGGAGGTCGTCTCGACCTCGGACGACGTGGAGTCGGCCAGGTTCTTCCCGGACGTGAGGCTGAACTTCGCGGAGAACCTCCTCCGCCCGCTGCCGGATGTCGACGACCTGTCGACGGCGGTCACCGCCGTGCACCACGACGGACGCGTCGAGCGCATCTCGAGGGCCGCGCTGCGCGCCCGCGTCCAGGCGACCGCGGCCCAGCTGGCCGCGCACGGTGTCGTGGTCGGCGACCGGATCGTGATCGTCGCCCCGAACAGCATCCGTGCCGTGGTCATCGCGCTCGCGGCGATCGCGATCGGTGGAACGGTCTCGCTCGCGATGCCGGACATGGGGGTCACGGCGCTGCTCACGCGGTTCCAGCAGATCGAGCCGAAGTTCCTCGTGCTCGACCGGGGGCGGTCCGCCGCATGGGAGGGCGCGGAGGGCGACTCGCTGGAGTCGCTCGCCGTCGGGCTGCCGTCGCTGTCCGCGGTGCTGGTGGCCGACCAGGGCACCACCCCACCGCTGACGACGTGCGCGGTCCACGCCCTCGATGCGGAGACGGAGAAGGCGCCGGCGGCACCCGTGGACTGGCCCCGCCTGCCGTTCGACCATCCGGTGTTCGTGATGTTCACCTCGGGCACCACAGGTCCCCCGAAGGCGATGCTGCACGGCGCAGGCGGCACCCTGCTCGAGCACCTCAAGGAGTACTGGCTGCACCTCGACCTGCGTGCGTCCGACGTCTACTACCACCACACCACCACCGCGTGGATGATGTGGAACAAGCAGCTCACCGCACTCGCGGCCGGGGCCGGCATCGTGGTCTTCGACGGTGCGGTCGCCGGGCCGGACACGCTGTGGCGCCTCGCCGCGGAGCAGGGCGTCACGATGTTCGGCACCAGCCCGCCCTATCTCCAGCTGTGCGAGGACTCCGGCTATCGGCCCGCGGCCGAGGTGGACCTGAATCGGCTGCGCCTCGTGATCAGCAACGGGTCCGTGCTGCACGACTGGCAGTACGACTGGTTCGCGGACGCGGTCGGGCCGATCACCCTGCAGTCCACCAGCGGCGGCACCGACATCCTCGGCGCGTTCGTGCTCGGGCATCCGGAGCTTCCGGAGATCCGCGGCCGCTGTCGGGTGCGGAGCCTCGGCATGGACGTGGTCGCGGTCGACGAGCACGGCGAGGAGGTCGTCGGTCGGGTCGGGGAGCTCGTCTGCCGCAACCCCTTCCCGTCCCGCCCGGTCGGCTTCCTCAAGGACCCGGACGGCAGCCGGTACCACCGGTCCTACTTCGTGCAGCACCCGGGCATGTGGCCCCACGGCGACCTGGTCGACATCGCCGCGGACGGCTCGACCCGGTTCCACGGGCGGTCCGACGGGGTGCTGAACATCGACGGCATCCGGATCGGTCCGACGGAGATCTACACGATCCTGAAGCGACTACCGGAGATCTCCGCGACGATGGCGGTCGAGCAGCGGGACCCGACCCGTTCCGGCAGCTCGCGTCTCGTGCTGCTCGTCGTGCTGCGGGCAGGGCGCTCCCTCGACGACGAGCTGGCCGAGCACATCCGCGCCCTCCTTCGCGAGGAGGGCTCCCCGGCCCACGTGCCGTCCCTGGTGGTCGCGGTGCCGGACCTGCCGACGACCTTCAACGGCAAGCCGTCGGAACGGGCCGCGCGCGACGTCCTGAACGGCGAGCCGCCCCGCAACCTCGCCGCCCTGCGGAACCCGGAGTCGCTCCAGCGGATCGCGGACTCGGTCGAGGCGGCGACTCGACCGCCGGCCGCGCCGCCTCACGACGGAGACGGAGACGCCGACGGGGTCATCGGGCGCCTGTTCCGCGAGGTGCTGGGTCGCCGCGTGCGGGACACGGCCGACTTCTACGATGCGGGAGGGACGTCGCGGCAGTCGATGACGCTGCTGCGGCTGATCCGGACCGAGACGGGCCGGGACGTGTCCATGGAGACGTTCCTGGCGGATCCCTCCATCCGGGCGCTGACCGACGCCATCGAGCGCAGCCCCGCGATGGCGCCGCACGAGGTCGCGGTGCGGCCCCTGCGCAAGGGGACCGATCCCGCCGCCACACCGCTGCTCCTCCTCCAGGGGGTGCACGGCGACGTCGACCTGTACCGGTACCTCGTGGAGCAGCTCGACCCGGGTCGCGCCGTGCACGGCGTCTACGGGGCGATGTACGGCAGGGACGGTGAGCGGAGGCCGGTGGACGATGTCGCGGCCCGCCTCGTCGACGGGATCGTCGCCGTGATGCCCTCCGGGCCGATCGCGCTCGCCGGCTACTCCTTCGGTGGCCTGCTCGCGTACGAGGCGGCGAGACGGCTGGTCGAGCGAGGTCGTGACGTGGTCTTCCTCGGACTGCTCGACCCGCGGCCGCCGCTGGTGAGCCTCACGCGACCGGAGCAGCTGGCGCGGAGGGCGGCGTCCTTCATCGCGATCTTCCTGCCGGGCTTCTCGGACACCACGATCGCGACGGCCGTCGCGAACCGGTTCCGCAGGGACACGCTGAGCAGCGAGCAGCTGATGCTGCTGGATTCGGTGCGCCTCGCGCGATCGTTCTCGCTGCAGCCCTACGGCGGTCCGGTGACGTACTTCAGGGCCGCGCGGCGGATCCCGGTGATCTCGCATCTGATGCACGCCTGGCGCCGGATGGCACCCGACCTGACGATCGTCGACGTGCCGGGCGCGCACTACGAGCTGCTCGCCGAGAAGAACGCACCCGCGCTCGCAGCACGCGTCTCCCACGCCCTCCGGGCGGCGGACGGGGCGGGAGCGGCCCCTCCGGCGCGCCCTTCGGCGGTCGAGCGCCGGACGGGGTGATCCGGGACGGTGCACGACTCGGTCCTCCCGCCGGGGTCGCTCGTCCCCGATGAGCTGACTCCCGACCGCCTCTGCCGGTCGGGCACCCCGACCGCGGCGACGTCCGCGGCACCGGACCTGTGGATCCGACGACTCGACCTCGGGCGCCCCGACTGGGACCTGCAGGCGGCCGCGTCTCTCCTGACGGCGGAGGAGCTGCGGCGAGCGGCGGCCGGCGACCCCGCCGTGCGGCGCCGGCGCGTCCTGATGCGCGCGGCCCTCCGGATTCTGCTCGGCGACGTGCTGGGCCTCGATCCCGGCGCGGTGCCGCTCGCCCGCGCTGGGGGGAAGCCGGAGCTGCTGGACGACGCCGGACGGGCGTTCCCGGGGGTGAGCACGTCGACCAGCGGGACGGTCGGCCTCGTCGCCGTCGCCCGCCGTCACCGGATCGGCATCGACGTCGAGCGCGTCGCGGAGACCGATCTGGGTGCCGTCACCGACGAGCGGTGGCTCTCCGCGGCCGAGCAGGCAGGCATCGCGCTGCTGCCCGCCGGGCGGCGGCCGGCGGCGATCACGCGTGCCTGGGTGCAGAAGGAGGCCGTGCTCAAGGGGGAGGGCGTGGGTCTCGCAGCCGATCCCGCTCGGGTCGTCACCCCCCTCGCCGATCACGGGCGGATCGGGCGGTGGGACATCGCCCCGGTCGTGGCCCCCGAGGGCTACGTCGCCGGCCTGGCAGCGCAGGGGGCGTGACGAGCAGCGCTGCCCAGGACGAACCCGGGACGTGATCCGCGGCGGCTTCGGACCCGACGTCGCTGAGATCGATCGCACGATCGCGTTCGTGTTCGACCGGTTCTCCGTCGATCCGCCACGGGTCGTGATCGGCGGCTTCCCCGACGGCGCGTCCTACGCGCTCTCGCTCGGTGTGACGAACGGGCGCCTGGTCAGCCGGATCCTCGCCCTCTGCCCCGGCCTCCTGGCGGACGGCTCAGAGGCGAGTCTGCAGCGCGACGATGCCGGGCCAGACCGCGAAACCAACCGGCATTGCGCGCTGAGCGACACGCCGACGCATAACGCGTTTGGTGGGCTCCTTCGGCGTGTCGTTTACCGGATACGAAAAGTTATCCACAGAGGGCGCGGCGTCCGTGCGGCGTGTCCCGCTGTCCGCGCGGCGTGTCGCGCTCTTGTCCACCATCTCCACCCAGCCCTGTGGAAGACACGCCGAGGGTCTCCACAACATGTGGGACCAGCGCGGCGTCCGGACCCCTGTATATAGTGGCGACCCGGCTCGACCGACCGGTCGTCCCCCGATCACCAGAAAGCAGGAACATGACTTCCGTCACCACCGCTTACCGGCACGCGCAGGGCGCGTGGACCAGCAAGGTCCACGCATGAGTGGGTGCACCGCCCCCGTTCGCGGCCACAGAACCGCGAGCGGCGCGGCCGAGTGCCCAATACACGGAGGTCGAGGCTATGGGTACTCGCACAGGCCGTACTTCTCGCCCCCGGTCTACCGACCGAGGATCAGCGGCGGGAGCGGGACGAGTAGCGGCAGAACGCGCCCGAGTTGGTCGCCCAGCAACTCGCCGGTCGTCTACACGCCCGCCCAGATCCAGGCGCTGGCACCCGTGCGGCGCACCGTCGAGAAGCGAGCGCGCCTGGAGCCTCCGCTCTTCTGCGACGTGTTCCTCTGCCACGCGTGGGATGACCGGCGTGGTGCGGCGACAGAACTCCACGATCTGCTCGAAGCGCGTGGAGTGTCGGTTTGGTTCAGTGAGAAGGACATCGTACTCGGGCAGCCCTTCCTGCGAGAGATCGACAAGGGGCTGGCGAAGTCCCGCACGGGCCTCGTGCTGGTCACCCCGGCCTTGCTCAAGCGTGTCGAAGGTGGCGGCGTTTCCGACAAGGAACTCTCGGGGCTCCTTGCACGGGACCTGCTGATTCCAGTAGTGCACGGTACGACGTACGAGACGCTCCGGACCGTCAGTCCGTTGCTCGGCTCTCGAAACGGGTTGGATACGGCGGAGGACCCGATGGAGGTTATTGCCACCAAGATCGCGGAGATGGTCACGGTTGAGGGTGACGTTCGTCGGACGGATGCCGACTGACCCGTAGTACCCGCTGAGGCGCTGGACGCCCCCACTGAGCACGGTCCCGCCAGACCATTGCGTGCTGAGTGGGGGCGTTCGCCATGTCTAGCAGGGTTGACGCGCAGCGGCGGTCTGCGGTGAGCGCTGAACCTCTCGGGAAGGCGACGGCTACCGGGAGGATGAGGAAGACCAGCGGCCTCGTGCCAGCATCAGCAGCCCCTCCTGGCCGCATGCTCCCAGCGCTCAACCCGGCCTCCACTCGACGATCTGGCGATATTGACATCGCCGTCACAGGGGTTCACCGTGGCTCCGAAACCGGCCGTGCGCCGTGACTCGAGGAGTGGGCGATGAGCGAGGTCGAGGACTTCCTCTTCGAGATGCTGCCGCGCTTCAGGAGCGCAGCCGATGCGATGCACAACGGCGATGTGTCGCTCTTCCCGGAACTGTGGTCGAGGCGAGATCCGGTGACCTTGCTCGGCGCAGCGGAGACGGTGCCGGCCGGATGGGCGAGCGTCACCGAGGGCCAGAAGTCGATCGCGCCCCAGTTCTCTAACGGCACGCCGCTCGACTTCGAACTCATCGCCGCCGATGTCAGCGGTGACATGGCGTACACAGTCGGATACGAACGCTCCTCCGTGTCGGTCCACGGTGCCCCGGCCAGGTCGGCCTTCCTCCGGGCGACGCAGATCTACCGGCGGGAGGACGGCGACTGGAAGCTGGTACATCGCCACGCGGACCCAGCACCCGGCGTCGGCAGTTCGGCGACCGACGCGCTTTAGAACGCTCTCGAGTCAGCACTCGAGCGGGCGCCCGAACGCAAGGCAGGAGCGACCGCCGAGAGCAGGAACGAGGGCCGGATCGCGGGGCGTAGCGCAGGGTAGCGGCCTCCGCTCCTTGCGCCGTCTACGACGCCTCTCCCTGCACCCCTCAGAGCTGGGTCTGCAACACCACGATCCCGGGCCAGACGGCGAACGCGACGGTGACCGGGAGGATCAGGAACACCAGGGGCACGAGCATCGCCACCTCCTTCCGGCCTGCGCTCTCCAGCATCGCGCGGCGTGCCTCCTCCCGGGCGTCGGCCGCCTGCACCCGCAGCAGCTCGGCGAGGGGCGAGCCCCGTTCGAGCGCCGCGACCACGTGGGCGAGGCAGCGGGTCAGCGCCGGGATGGCGAGCTCGTCGCCGAGCCGGGCGAGGGCGGCGCCGAGCGGCACGCCGACGCGGGTCTCCGCGACCACCGCGCCGAGCTCGACGGCGAGCACGCCGCTGCCCACGCGGGAGACCCGGGCGAGCGCGTCGTGCACCCCCTCCCCCGCCGCGAGGCTGAGGGCCAGGAACTCGAGGACCGTCGGCAGCTCGCTCTCGATCCGTCCCGCCCGGCGGCGCGCGACCCGGGTGAGGGCGTGGTCGGAGGCGGCGAGCCCCAGGCCTGCGCCGACGACCGGCGCGGCGGCGACCGCGAGCTGCGACGCGGATCCGGCGAGGCCCACGAGCAGCGCGACCCCGCCCGCGAGGACCGCCCCCGCCGCGGTCCAGCCGAGCTGGCGCAGCCGCTGGCCCTCCACGCTGCGCTCGAGCCCCGCCCGGCGGAGGCGGACGGCGGTGCGGCCGGGTGAGCCGAGCACCGCGCCGAACGCCCGCTGGAAGACCTCGAGCAGCGGGACGGCGAGCACCCCGAGCACCGGCACCGGGTCTGCCGGCACGCGGTCGCGGAGGCGCCGCGCCTCGGGTGAGACGTCGAGCAGGAACGGGGCGATCCGCGTCGCGAGCCGCGGCCGCGCGAGGGCGGGCAGTCGGCTCGTCAGGCTCCAGACCCCGAGACCGAACCCGATGCCGCAGGCGATCGCGAGGGCGAGCTCCGCGGTCACCGGAACCACCGCTGGTCCTCCGGGAGGCGCCCGATCGCCACCATCACCCGGTACGCGACGAGGGTCACCGCCGCCGCCGTGACGATCAGCACGGCACCGGCGGGGGTCGCGTAGGCGGCCGCGCCCTCCGGCCGCGTCGCGAGCAGCACGAGCACGATCCACGGCGCGGCCAGCCCCAGCTTGCCGGCGCCGGTCACCCACGACTGCCGAGCCTCCATCTCGGCCCGCAGGGCCTGGTCGGCGCGCAGGTGGACCGCCAGGTCGCGGAGCACCGACGGCAGCTCGGCCCCTCCCACCTGCCGTGCCATCCGGAGGATCTCGATGAGGCGGTCGGCGGTCGGATCGGCGAAGCGGGCCTTCGCGGCGTCGAGCGCCGCGGACGTCGTACCCGTCTCCCGCCAGCGCTGCTCGAACAGGGCGAACCCGGGACGCAGCGGTGCCGGCCCTTCGGTGGCGAGCGCCGCGACGGCGTCGGGCAGGGGCAGGCCGGCGCGGACGGCGGCCACGAGCGCATCCACGACGACGGGCCAGAGCGCCCGGGCGGCGCGGACCCGGGCCCTGGCGCGCCAGCCGAGGATCAGCCACGGCGCGACGCCGGCCGAGATCAGGGCGAGGGCGGCGACGGCGGGCAGCGCGGTGACCGCCTCCGCGAGGGCCCCGGCGGCGAGCGCGAGCAGGGCGGACACGGGCAGGAACAGGCCCGGCGCCACACCGCGCACGCCCGCTCGCTCGAGCCGTTCTGCGATGCGGTCCGGCCCGCGCCTCGGCCGGGTCCTCCGGCGGGAGGCGGGCCACAGCAGCGGGGACACGACGAGCAGCAGACCCGCTCCGCCGAGCGCGCCGAGGGCGGGGATCATGCGGCCCGTCGCAGCAGGGAGCGCACGTCGATGCCCGCCGCGTCGAATTTCTGCGTCCGCGGCAGCACGGCGCCGCGGGGGCGGAGCACGCCCGCGTCGAGGGCGAAGACGCGGCTCGCCTCGATGGCTCCCCCGTCGCCGACCGACCCGGTCGGCGCGAGGATCTCGGTGATCCGCCGCCGTCCGGAGGCGAGCATCTCGCAGTGCACGACGAGCTCGACGCACGCGGCGACCGTCGGCACGACGAAAGCCCCGTCGATGTTGCGGCCGGCGAGCAGCGGCAGGGTGCACAGCTTCGTGAGCGCGTCGCGGGCGGAGTTCGCGTGGATGCTGCAGGCCCCGGGGATGCCCGAGTTGAGAGCGATGAGCAGGTCGAGGGCCTCGGCCTCCCGCACCTCCCCCACGACGAGCCGGTCCGGCCGCATGCGCAGGGCCTCCTTGATGAGCCGCCGCAGGGTGACCTCGCCGGCGCCTTCGAGGCTCGGCTGCCGGCACTGCATCGCCACGGAGTCCCGTCCCGGCGAGCGCAGCTCGAAGGTCTCCTCCACCGTGATGACCCGGTCGGACGGGCGCCCCGCGGCGAGCAGCGCGTTCAGCAGGGTCGTCTTGCCCGCCTGGGTCGCCCCCGACACGAGCACGTTGACGCCCGCCAGCATGGCCGCCCGAAGGAAGTCCGCGGCGTCCCGGGGCAGCGATCCCCGGCTGACGAGCGCCTCGAGGTCCATCACCCGGTCCGAGAACTTGCGGATGTTCACCGCCCAGTGCCGCCGGGTGATGTCGGGGATCACGACGTGGAGGCGTGACCCGTCGGGCAGCGAGGCGTCGACGAACGGGGACGAGAGGTCGACGCGCCGGCCGCTCGTCACGAGCATCCGCTCGACGAGATCGCGCACCTCCTGCTCGGCCAGCACGAGCGGCGTCAGCTCGGCGACGCCGCCCCGCGCGACGAAGACACGGGTGGGCCCGTTGATCCAGATCTCCTCGATGTCGGGATCGTCGAGCAGGGGCTGCAGCGGCCCGAAGCCGGACAGCTCGGCCACGATGCGCCGCTCGGCCTGGCGCTCGTCGTCGATCTGCGGCGCGCCGGAGGCCACGGCGTGCTCCGCGTACCGGCGCAGCTCCTCTCGCACCGCGCCGGCCGGCCCGTCGTCGGCGAGCTCGCCCCGCCGGGCGCGGTCGCGCACCGCGGCGCTGATCAGACGGACGGGGTCGGCCACGCGGCCAGTGTGGTCACGGGCGCAGGCGGGCGTCGGCGGTTCTCCACAGGCGGAAGGCCCCTCGCGCCCCCCTCGCCGCGCCGCACCCCGCCGCTACACTGGCCCAGCCCGATGCGGGAGTGGTGGAATTGGCAGACACGCAGGATTTAGGTTCCTGTGCTTCGGCGTGAGGGTTCGAGTCCCTCCTTCCGCACTCGCCGCACCGCCGCGGCGCTCGCCGCACGAGCCGAGGGATGGACGCCGTGCACCTCAGCGCCCTGATCCCGTTCCTCGATCCGACGTCGCTGATCCACTCCTTCGGGCCCTACGCGATCCTCGGCGTCTGCGCCATCATCTTCGCCGAGACCGGTCTCCTGATCGGCTTCGTGTTCCCCGGCGACACCCTGCTCATCATCACGGGGCTGCTGTCCCGGCACGACGTGCACGGCCTCGGGGTCAGCATCTGGATCGCGGCGCCGGCGATCGGCGTCGCCGCGTTCCTCGGCGGCGAGTGCGGGTACTACATCGGTCGCAAGACCGGCGCGCGGATCTTCGAGCGACGGGAGACCGGCCTCTTCAGCCGTGAGCAGGTCGATCGCACCAACCGGTTCTTCGACAAGTACGGCGCGCTCGCGGTGATCCTCGCCCGGTTCGTCCCGATCGTCCGCACGTTCGCCCCCGTCGCCGCCGGGGTCGGGCGGATGTCGCAGCGCAGGTACAGCCTCTACAACCTCATCGGGGCGATCGCCTGGGGCTTCGGCATCACCTTCCTCGGGTTCCTGCTCGGCGGCATCCCGCCCGTGCGCTACTTCGTCGTGCACTACATCGACGTGATCCTGCTCGCTGCCGTGGTGCTGAGCCTCGGCCCGACGGCGCTGCACCTGATGAGCAACCGGCGCAAGGCCAAGCGGGCCAGCGAGGACCAGCCCGCGACGGAGTGACCCTCAGGCGCCGAGCTGCTCCGCGAGGGCCCGGAACGCCGTGCCGCGGTGGCTGATCGCGTTCTTCTCCTCCGCCGTCATCGCGGCGGCCGACCGGTGCTCGCCCGCCGGCTGGAACAGCGGGTCGTAGCCGAACCCGCCCTCCCCCGCAGGCGCGGTGAGCACCTCGCCCGGCCACTCCGCGACGGCCTCGAACGACTCGGCATCGGTGACGAGCACGGCCGCGCAGACGAAGTGGGCGCGACGGTCGGTCTCCTCCGCCATCCGGGCGAGCAGCAGGGTGCGGTTGTCGTCGTCCCTGCCCGTCCCGGCGTAGCGGGCGGAGTGGATGCCGGGGGCGCCGCCGAGCGCGGTCACCGCGATCCCGGAGTCGTCGGCGAGCGCCGGCAGGCCGGTCGCCTCGTGCGCCGCGCGGGCCTTGATCATGGCGTTCTCGAGGAACGTCGATCCGTCCTCGACCGGCGACGGTCCGCCGTACGGCACGAGCTCGACTCCCGGCAGCAGCGGCTCGAGGATGGCGCGCAACTCGGCGACCTTGTGCGCGTTGCCGGTCGCGAGCACGATCCGCGGGAAGCGGTCGGCGGCCGTCACGACTCGACCGAGGCGGTGCTCGGCGTGAGGGCCGCGACCTGCAGCCGGGTCAGCTCCGCCGTGCCGGCGACGCCGAGCTCGAGCAGGGCGTCGAGCTCGCGGCGGTCGAAGGGCGCGCCTTCCGCGGTGCCCTGCACCTCGACGAAGAGCCCGCGGCCCGTCGTGACGATGTTCATGTCGGTCTCGGCGCGGACGTCCTCGGTGTAGGCGAGGTCGATCATCGGGGTGCCGTCGATGATGCCGACCGACACGGCGGCGACGCTGTCGAGGAGCGGCTGGCTGCGCTGACCGAGGAACCGGCGGTCGCGGCCCCAGGCGATGGCATCGGCGAGAGCCACGTAGGCGCCGGTGATCGCCGCCGTGCGGGTGCCCCCGTCGGCCTGGAGCACGTCGCAGTCGAGCACGATCGTGTTCTCGCCGAGGGCCTTCGTGTCGACGACGGCGCGCAGCGCCCGACCGATCAGCCGGGAGATCTCGTGGGTGCGGCCGCCGATGCGCCCCTTGACGCTCTCGCGGTCGGTGCGCTCGTTCGTGGCGCGCGGCAGCATCGCGTACTCCGCGGTGACCCAGCCGCGGCCCTTGCCCTGCAGCCATCGCGGCACGCCGTTCGTGAACGACGCGGTGCAGAGCACGCGGGTGCCCCCGAAGGAGATGAGGGCGCTGCCCTCCGCCTGGCTGCTCCAGCCCCGCTCGATGGTGACGGGGCGGAGCTGGTCCGCGGCTCGGCCGTCGCTGCGTTCGGTCATCGTGGTCCTCCGGGTGTCGCCTGCGGCACGGGGATCGCACCGGTGTGGACGAGATCGACGGACGGCACCTCGGGGCCGAGGAACCGCCGCGCGAGCCGGAGGAACGCGGCCTCGCTCGTGCCGGTCGCCTCGAAGACGTGCCGGGGCGGGGCGGCCGCGGTGCGCAGCAGGTCGTGCTCGACCAGCTGCCGGTAGACGTCGTTCGCGGTCTCCTCGGCGCAGGACACGAGGGCGACGTCGGGGCCCATCACGTAGCGGATCGCGGAGGACAGCAGCGGGTAGTGCGTGCATCCGAGCAGCACGGTGTCGACGTCCGCGGCCTTCAGGGGCGCGAGGTACTCCTCGGCGGCGGCGAACAGGTCGGGGCCGGTCGTGATGCCGGCCTCGACGAAGTCGACGAACCGGGGGCAGGCGGCCTGCACGACCTCGATGGCGGGGTCCGCCACGAAGGCGTCGACGTACGCGTTCGAGTTCACGGTGCCGACGGTGCCGATCACGCCGATCCGCTTCGACCGGGTCTGCCGGGCCGCGGCCCGCACCGCGGGCAGCACGACCTCGACCACGGGGATGCCCGCACCGAGCGTGAACCGCTCGCGGGCGTCACGGAACATGGCCGCCGAGGCGGTGTTGCAGGCGATGACGAGCAGCTTCACGCCCTGGGCGACGAGGTCGTCGAGAACGGCGAGCGCGTACGCGCGGACCTCGGCGAGCGGCTTCGGTCCGTAGGGCGAGTGGGCGGTGTCGCCGACGTAGAGGATCGCCTCGTTCGGCAGCTGGTCGAGGATCGCGCGGGCGACGGTGAGGCCGCCGACGCCCGAGTCGAAGACCCCGATCGGTGCATCCGTCACGGGCGGGAAGCCTAACGGGCGCGCCCGTGGGCTTCCCGCGCTACTCGATGTCGCGGCGCTGGTGACCCGCGACCACGATCAGGGTGACGGCGAAGGCGAGCAGCACGATCGCGACGACGGCCGCGGGCACGTAGTCCCAGAGGACGAACGAGGGCGAGTGGACCGACGTGG
Source organism: Amnibacterium sp. (assembly GCA_025936735.1). Lineage (GTDB taxonomy): Bacteria > Actinomycetota > Actinomycetes > Actinomycetales > Microbacteriaceae > Amnibacterium. The sequence continues at coordinate 10,426 of JAICSU010000012.1, read as the reverse complement.
CGGTGAGCCAGGCAGGAACGCCCGGGGATCCGAGCATGGGGGAAGGAGACCTCTCGGGCAAAAGGCTGCTGCACCGGGTGGGTGGCCGGCGGATGCTCGGCGTGGGTGCACCGGGCGTCCGTCGAGCGTAGGGAACGGGCTCGCTCGACCGGGAGTACCCAGTACAGGGGGCGGTCGCCGTCCCTAGGCTGCTGCCGTGAGCAGCACCGCCCTGATGACGGACCGGTACGAGTTGACGATGCTCGACGCGGCGCTCGGGGACGGCACGGCCGACCGGCGCAGCGTGTTCGAGGTGTTCGGCCGCCGCCTGCCCGGCGGCCGCCGCTACGGGGTGCTCGCCGGGACGGGGCGCCTCCTCGACGCGATCGAGCGCTTCCGCTTCGAGGAGGCGGAGCTGCACTGGCTCGCCGAGCAGCGGATCGTCTCCGACCGCGCGCTCGCGTGGCTCGCCGACTACCGCTTCACCGGCACGATCAGCGGGTACCGGGAGGGCGAGCTCTACTTCCCCTACTCCCCGCTGCTCACGGTGGAGGGGACCTTCGCGGAGGCCGTCGTGCTCGAGACGCTGATCCTCAGCGTGCTGAACGCCGACAGCGCGATCGCGACGGCCGCCGCCCGCATGGTGCAGGCCGCCGCGGGGCGCCCGGTCGCCGAGATGGGCTCCCGCCGGGCCCAGGAGGGGGCGGCCGTCTCCGCGTCGCGGGCGGCGTGGATCGCAGGCTTCTCCGCCACCTCGAACCTCGAGGCCGGCCGCCGCTGGGGGGTGCCGACGATGGGCACCGCGGCGCACGCCTTCACGCTGCTGCACGACTCCGAGGAGGACGCGTTCCGCGCGCAGATCGCCGCGATGGGCGTGGGCACGACGCTGCTCGTCGACACGTACGACATCGCCGAGGGCATCCGCACCGCGGTCCGGGTCGCCGGGACGGGGCTCGGCGCGGTGCGCATCGACTCCGGGGACCTGCCGGTCGTGGTCGGCGAGGTCCGCCGGCAGCTCGACGCGCTCGGGGCGACCGGCACGCGCATCACCGTGACGAACGATCTCGACGAGTACGCGATCGCGGCGCTCGGGGCCATGCCCGTCGACGCGTACGGCGTCGGGACGGCGCTCGTGTCCGGCTCAGGGCATCCGGCGGCGGGACTCGTCTACAAGCTCGTCGAGCACGTCGACGCGGACGGCGTCTGGCGGAAGGTGGCGAAGCAGTCGAGCGAGAAGGCGGGTCGCGGCGGCCGCAAGTGGGCGGTCCGCGACCTCGACGCCGCCGGGCACGCGGTCGCCGAGCGGGTCGTCATCGCCGAGGACGAGCCGGATCCGGGCGACGGACGCCCCCTCGTGGTGCCGCTCGTCGTCGAGGGCCGCGTCGACCACGAGCACCTCGGCGTCGCCGGTGTGCGCGCGGCGCGGGATCACCACGCGGCGGTCATGCGCGAGCTGCCGCTCGAGGCGACACGTCTGTCGCGGGGCGACCCGGCGATCCCGACGGTGATCGAGGGCGGCTGACCGACCCGCGTCAGTCGCGGAGCGTGTCGTAGATCTTCTTGCAGTCGGGGCAGATCGGGAACTTCTGCGGATCCCGGCCGGGCACCCAGACCTTGCCGCAGAGGGCGCGGACCGGCTTGCCGGTGACCGCCGACTCGACGATCTTCTCCTTCTGCACGTAGTGGGCGAACCGGTCGTGGTCGCCGTCGTCGATCTGCTCGCCGTTGAGCAGCTCCTCGAGCTCGCGATCGAGCGTGGAGGTGCCGCCGCCGGGCTCGGTGGTGCTGTCGCGAGGCATGGGCCAAGGGTATGCCGCCACCGGCTCCGGCGGTGTCACATCCGGACGGCGGAGGCGAGGATCTCCGGACCCCGGTGCTCGAACACCCGCGCGCCGAGCTGCAGGCCGATCGCGAAGACGAGCGCGCCGATCCCGAGCCCGGCGGCGAGGGAGGCGTAGAACCAGCCGTCGCCGTCGAGCACCCCGAGCAGCGCGAAGACGATCGCCGGGATCGCCGGGAGGAACTGCCCGAGGAAGGTGAGCGACTGCACGGCGGCGGTGAGCCCGCTCGACGAGTTCGGCTGCTGGAACGGCGACGTGCCCGGCTGCGGCACGGGATAGGGCAGCCGCGCGGAGGAGACGGATCCGAGCCCCATCCCGGTGAGGAACAGGCAGCCCGCGACCCCCAGCTCCCCGAAGGCCGCCGTCAGGTCGCCGAAGAGCGCGCCGGCGACGATCGAGCCGAGAACGAGCACGGGGGCTCCGACGGCGAGCACCGGCACGAGGCGGCCGAGCCGGTCGGCGATCCCGCGGGTGGAGGCGGCGACGTGCAGCCAGATGGCGGTGCTGTCGTAGGCGATGTCGTTGTGCGAGACCCAGCCGAGGAACAGGGCGACGATCGGCACCGGCAGCAGCGCGAGCCACCGGCCGGGCACGCCGACGAAGCCGAGCACCAGGACGATGACGACGGGGGTGATGGGCACGACCAGGATGCTGACCCGGTAGCGCACGTCCCGGCTCCAGTAGGTGAGGCTCCGGGCGGCGACGGCCCACCCCGGCGTCGCCGGCAGCCGGCCGAACCAGCCGAGCCCCCGGTACGACTGGGGGCGGCCGTGCCGGGTGGGCGTCACCAGGGTCGTGGCGACGAGGGCGCGCCAGGCGAGGGCGAGCAGGCCGGCCGTGACCGCGGCCTCGAGCAGCTGGAGCACGCCGGCCGCGTTCCCGGCCGCGACGGTCGCGGGCGCGGCCCAGGAGGCGCCGAGCGGCGTCCAGCCGAGCACGGTCGCGACGACGGCGGCCTCGTGGGCGCCGGACGGGCCGAGTTGCACGGTGCTGAGCAGCACGATGATCGGCGACAGCAGCACGAGGCCGACCACGGCGACGGCGGCGAGCGCCTCACGGGACCGCCGGGTGGCGAGGAGGAGGCCGGCGGCGGCCGCGCTGATCCGCGCGACGAGCACGCAGATCGCGACGGTGAGCGGCGCCGCGATCAGCGCCACCAGGAACGACCAGGGCGAGCGGGACCACGTGACGACCGTCGCGAGCGCCACGAGGGCGATGACGAGCGCGGGGATGGAGACGAGGGCGGCGACGCCGAGCGCGACGGCGAGGCGCGTGCGGTCGAGCCCGAACAGGGCGAAGCGGCGGGGATCCAGGGTGTCGTCGACGCCGAGCACGAGCGGCACGACGAGGAAGCCGAGCACCGTGATCGAGCCGCCGATCACCACGACGGGAGCGGCGACCGACACCGGTGCGAACCGCAGCCCGATCAGGGCGATGACGGCGAGGATCGTGACCGCCGCGCCGTAGAGCAGGCCGATGACGATGCCGACGACCTGCCAGGGGCTGCGGCGGAACGCGTTGGCGGTGAGCTGCAGCTTCAGTCGGAGAAACTGTGCAACCACTCGAGCCCCTCCGCCGCCTTCCGGCCGCCCGCGAGGTCCACGAACCGCTCCTCGAGGCTCTGGTCGCCGCGCACCTCGTCCACGGTGCCGGATGCCAGCACCCGGCCGCCGATGATGATCGCGACGTGGTCGCAGACCCGCTGGATGAGGTCCATCCCGTGGCTGGACAGCACGACGGTGCCACCGGCCCGCACGTACCGCTGCAGGATCTCGACGATGTTCGCCGCGGAGACCGGGTCGACGGACTCGAAGGGCTCGTCGAGCACGAGCAGCCGCGGCGAGTGGATCATGGCGCAGGCGAGCGCGATCTTCTTCGTCATGCCGGCCGAGTAGTCGGCCACGAGGCGCCCGGTGGCGTCCTCGAGGCCGAACGCCTGCACCAGGTCGGCGCTGCGCCGCTCGACGGTCTTCGCGTCGAGCCCGCGCAGCACGCCCGAGTAGTACAGGAGCTGCGCTCCGGAGAGCCGGTCGAACAGGCGGAGCGCGTCGGGCAGCACGCCGATGGCCCGCTTCGCCCGCTCCGGCTCCCGCCACACGTCGATCCCGTGCACGTGGACGGATCCGGTGTCGGGCCGCAGCAGCCCCGTGATCATCGACAGGGTCGTCGTCTTGCCGGCGCCGTTCGGTCCGACGATGCCGTAGAAGGAACCGGGCTGCACCAGCAGATCGATGCCGGCGACGGCGAGCGTCGGCCCGAACCGCTTCGTGAGGCCCTCGATGCGCAGCACCGGCCGGTTCTTGAACCGGGACGCCGTCGCGTCGGGCGCGGCCGCCGCGGGAGCTGCGGTCGCCGCCGGCGCGGGAGCTGCGGCCGCGGGCGGCGCAGCCGGAGGCGCAGGGACCTGCGGCGGGGCCGCGGGCACGGCCTGCGCCGCGGGCAGCCGCAGCGTCGGGGCCTCGCCCGTCGCCGGGAGGATCTCCGTCGTCTCCTCCGGCGCGGACGACGGCACGGCCGGCGGGTCGGCGGGGGGCAGCTCGCGGGTCGGTCGCTCGCCCGCGTCGCCGGGCTCCGGCGGCAGCTCCCGGGTCGGCGGCTCCTCCACCGCTTCGGCCGGTGCGGCAGCGCGGTCGCGCACCGTGTCCGGCGCCTGCTCGGCGGCCGCGACCCGCGGCGAGGCCGGGCGCGACCGCGCCGTCGCGCCGCCGCGGGTGCCCGACCGCTTCGCGCCGGGCTCCCCCGTGGTGGCCTTCGCCCGCGACGTCGTGGCGCGCTTGGTCGTCCCGGACGAGCCCGTCGCCGCCTTCGCCTTCGCCGGCCGTTTCGTCGCCGGGCGCGGAGCCGCCGTCTCGGGGGCCGCCTGCTCCTCGCGATCCGCCCGGTCACCGTCGGCTGCTGGAGTCACACGGGCACGCTAGCAACCGCGCCGGGCAGCCCACCTGGCACGCCGGAACCCTCGGAACCGCTTGACAGCAGGGCCGGTCGATTAGCATGGCGTCCCGGCGCCCGCCCGTCGCCGTGCGCCCGATCCCGGACGAACCGGATCGCCCCTGACATCGAACGGACTCCCGTGACCGCAGCCGTGACCGCGACCCGGCCCGTTCGGGCTGCTCGGCGCCCCGGCTACTGGACCCGCTACCGGCACGCGCTGTGGCTGCTCACGACGCGCGACCTGAAGGTCCGCTACACGACGAGCGCCCTCGGCTACCTCTGGTCGATCATCGACCCCCTGCTCATGGCGGGGATCTACTGGTTCGTCTTCACCCTGGTCATCCCGCACGGGCGTGCGGGCCAGGAGCCCTACATCGTCTTCCTGCTCTCGGCCCTGCTGCCCTGGACCTGGTTCAGCGGCAACATCTCGGATGCGACGAAGGCGTTCCGGTCCGAGGCGAAGCTCATCCGATCGGTGAAGATCCCCCGGAGCATCTGGATCCTCCGGCAGATCGCGTCGAAGGGCATCGAGTTCCTGATCAGCCTTCCGGTGATCGCCTTCTTCGCACTCGTGACCCTGAAGGCCCCGGTCGTCGAGGGGCTGCTGTACCTGCCGATCGCGCTCGTGCTGCAGATCGTGCTCACGGTGGGGTTCAACCTGATCATCGCCCCGGCGTCGGTGTTCCTCCGCGACCTCGAGCGGGTCGTGAAGCTCGTGACCCGCCTGCTGTTCTACGGCGCGCCCGTCATCTACTCGTTCAAGCTCGGGAACCCGGTCCTGCACTTCCTCTACGGCCTCGACCCCGTCGTCGGCTTCCTCGAGCTGTACCGGGCCTGCTTCTTCCCGGAGGTGCTCGACTGGGTCTACGTGCTCGAGTCGGCGATCGTGTCGCTGATCGTGCTGGCGATCGGCACGGTCGTGTTCCGGCGCAGCGTGCCGCGCGTGCTGAAGGAGATCTGAGGTGCCGACGCCCGTCATCTCGGTCGACGACGTCGGCATCCGGTTCAAGCGCAACCGGCAGCGGACGCGCAGCTTCAAGGACCTCTTCGCCACCGGCGAGCGGCGAGCGAAGCCGGACGAGTTCTGGGCGCTCCGCAACATCAGCTTCGACGTGCAGCAGGGCGAGTCGATCGGCGTCGTCGGCCGCAACGGGCAGGGCAAGTCGACGCTGCTGAAGCTCGTCGCCGAGGTGATGCTGCCCGACGAGGGGCACGTGTCCGTCCGGCGCGGGGTCGCTCCGCTGATCGAGATCACGGGCGGCTTCGTCGAGGACCTCTCCGTCCGCGACAACATCTACCTCTCGGCGGGCCTGCACGGGAAGCGCAAGAGCGAGATCGACGCGGAGTTCGACGACATCATCGACTTCGCGGAGATCAAGGACTTCGTCAACACCCCCTACCGGCACCTGTCGTCCGGCATGAAGGTGCGCGCCGCGTTCAGCGTCGTGTCGCGGATGGACGAACCGATCCTGCTCGTCGACGAGGTGCTCGCGGTCGGCGACCGGGGCTTCCGCAACAAGTGCTACGCCCGCATCGAGGAGATGCTCGACGAGGGCCGCACCCTCTTCTTCGTCTCGCACAACGCCGCCGACCTGAAGCGCTTCTGCCAGCGCGGGCTCTACCTCGACAAGGGGCGGATGCAGTTCGACGGCGGCATCGAGGAGGCCTTCGACCGCTACGAGGACGACTACAAGGGCTGAGCCGTCACCGGGCCGGCAGCGGGCCGACGACCGCCTCCACCGGCGCGTACTGCCCGTCGGCCCCGGCCTCGAGATGGATCGTGTGCGCGAAGCCGGCGGGCTTGACCTTCCCGCCCTCGAGCAGGCTGCCCACCTCACCGGAGGACAGGGGCACCCCGTACCGGTCGGCCATCGTGGCCTGCACGAGGGCGTGCTCGTCCCCGAGGGTGGCGACCGCCTGCCCCGCCTCGATGCACCCCGGCACCACCGCGGCCACCGCGAGGACGACGGCCGCGGCCGTGAGAGGCCGGCCGAGGCGCATCCGGGCGAGCAGCGGCGCGAGCACGACCGGGGTCACGGCGAACGCCGTCGCCACGAGGAACCAGACGAGCGCGGGGATGAACGCGTCGGTCTGGGCGGGGCCGAAGAACGGGATGGACACGGGTCAGCTCCTCGCTGGCGGGACCGACCGACGCTAGCACCGGCACGAGGCACCGACGCGGCGGACGGTCGGCGGGGTGCCAGGGCGGTTTCCTAGGATCCCCGACATGGCGAAGGCACCGAACATCGATCCCGAGCGGCTGCAGTCGGGCTGGACCAAGCAGGGCTTCGACCGCCTGCTGTCGGTGCAGCGACCGGTCGTGCTCGCGCACCTGCGGTCGATCCGCAAGCAGAAGCCCGACGCGACACCGGCCGAGGTGGTCGCCGTCCTCGAGCAGCGCTACCTGGCGGCGGTGACGACGGGGGGTGCCGCGACGGGCGCCGTCGCGGTGCTGCCGGGCGTCGGCACGATCGCCTCGATCGCCATCAGCGGCGCCGAGACCGCCGGCTTCCTGGAGGCGAGCGCGATGTTCGCGCAGTCGGTGGCGGAGCTGCACGGTGTCGCGGTCGAGGATCCGGAGCGCTCGAGCACGCTCGTCATGGCCCTGATGCTCGGCCCGGTGGGCGCGAACCTCGTGCAGCAGTTCGCCGGTGAGGCGAGCGGCACGGGCCCGAACCGGTCCGCCTACTGGGGTGAGATGGTGACGCAGCGGCTGCCGAAGCAGCTGATGAGCCGGCTGACGGACCGGATCCGCCGCCGCTTCCTGCAGCGGTTCGCGACCCGGGAGGGCGCATCGATCGTGCTCCGCGCTATCCCCTTCGGCGTCGGCGCGGTGCTCGGCGGCGCCGGCAACCACCTCGCCGGTCGCAAGGTGATCTCCGCCACCCGGACGGCGTTCGGACCGGCGCCCGCCACGTTCCCGGACGAGGTGGGCGTCGGCTCCCCGCGGAAGCGCCTGGCCGAGGAGTCCTGAGGCTCAGACCTGCAGCCAGAGGAACTCGAGCGGCGCGAGCTCGAGGTCGGCCCAGAGGCTCGTGTCGGCGTCGGTGATCAGGTCGATCGCGGACGCCGGCAGCGCGGAGAACGCCTCGGCCGGAACGAGCTGCGGGCTGTCCGAGACGTTCGCGAGCACGAGGACGGTGCCGTCCGCCCCGGGGCGCTGGTAGCCGAGCACGTGCCGGTTGTGCGTGCGGAAGCCGATCAGGGCCCCGGCCGCCAACTCGTCGCTCGCGCGGCGGACCGCGATCAGCCGGCGCAGGCCGCGGTAGATCGTGCCCGCGTCGCTGTCGCGGTCGTTCCGCTGCGCGTACCGCTCCGCGGGGTAGGCCGGGCGGTGGACCCAGCGGCTGTCGCCGGCCCGGTCCGGATCGGCGAGGTAGCTGTAGTCGTTCAGCTGGCCGACCTCGTCGCCGAGGTAGATGAGCGGGATGCCGCCGGTCGAGAACGCGATGGCGTGGGCGAGCAGGATGCGCTGCGCCGCGCCCGGCTCCCCCGACTCCAGGCCGGCGAGGGACGCGGTGGTGCCCGAGACCCGGGCGTCGCCGGTGCGCGGGTTCTCCTGGAAGGGCACGCCGCGGGCGAAGGTGCCGGGGAACCGGCCTCCGTAGAAGGCGTTCAGGAACCGGCGGTGGGGCCCGGCGTCGATGCCGAGCTCCGCCGCGTCCTCGTCCGCGAAGGTCCAGCCGATGTCGTCGTGGCTGCGCACGTAGTTGACCCAGGCGCACGCCGGGTCGATGGTGTGCCGCCGCTCGAGCGCCTGGGCGAGCAGCGACGCGTCCCGGGTCGCGAGCGCCTCCCAGGTCAGCGCCATCTGCAGCGGGTTGTAGGACAGCTGGCACTCCTCCGGAGCGATGTACTGCACCACCTCGTCGGGGTGCACGATCGCCTCGGACTTGAACAGCAGGGACGGTGCGGCGATCCGGCAGACGGCGTTGAACGCGCGCAGGAGCGTGTGGGCCTGCGGGAGGCTCTCGCAGCTGGTGCCGAGCTCCTTCCAGATGAAGGCGACCGCATCCATCCGCAGGACGTCCACGCCGAGGTTCGCGAGGAACAGCAGCTCCCCCGCCATCGCCGCGAAGACGGCGGGGTTGGCGTAGTTCAGGTCCCACTGGAAGGAGTAGAACGTCGACCAGATCCACCGGCCGTCCGGCAGCTGCACGAAGGAGCCGGGGTGGTCGTCCGGGAAGATCTCCCGCGTCGTGCGCTCGTAGGCGTCCGGCATGGTGCGGTCGGGGAAGATCCGGTAGTACGCCTCGTACTCGGGGTCGCCGGCGAGCGCCCGCTGCGCCCACTCGTGCTCGTTGCTCGTGTGGTTGAAGATGAAGTCGACGACGAGCGAGATGCCCGCGGCGCGGAGGTCCGCGGCGAGGCGGCGCAGCGCGGCCATGTCGCCGAGCGCGGGGTCCACCTCCCGGTAGCTGGACACCGCGTAGCCGCCGTCGGAGTTCTGCTCCGGGGCCCGGAACAGCGGCATGAGGTGCAGATAGGTGAGACCGAGCTCACGGAAGTACGGGATGCGGTTCCGCACGCCCTCGAGGTCGCCCGCGTACCGGTCGACGTAGCAGACGCCGCCGAGCATCCGGTTCGACAGGAACCAGCCCGGGTCGGCCTCCCGCGCCGCGTCGAGGGCCTTCAGGTCGTCGGGTCGATCCGCCCAGGCGGCGGCGAGCCGCACGACCAGGTCGGCGAGCCGGTCGAGGCAGTCCGCGCGGTCGCCGTACACGTCGGTGTAGTGCTCGAAGAGGCGCGGGAAGTGCAGGTCGAGCCGCCGCGCCAGCGCCTCGTCGACCGGGGCGCCCGCGTCGCGGAGGGCGGTGTCCACGAAGGCCCGAGCGGCCGTCGCCTGCTGCGCGAGCGTGAGCATCAGCGTCCCCGATCCGTCGAACCGGGCCAGCCTACGATGGGGGCCGCCACCCGCGCCGGGTGGCGGCCCCCGCCGCTTCGGCCGATCAGCCGGAGTAGGTGCCGAGCTTCACGGTCGCGGTGTGCGACGTGCCGTCGCGGAGGTAGACGAGCTGCGCGCTCGCCCCGCCCGCGAGGGCGCGCACCTGCGCGGTGAGGTCCGTCGCGCTCTGGATGGCCACGCCGTTGAAGCGGGTGATGACGTCGCCCTGCTTCAATCCGGCCTTCGCGGCGGCTCCCCCGGAGGTGACGCTGTCCACGAGGGCGCCGGCGACCGTGCTGCTCGACGAGCTCGTCGAGTCCTTGACGGTGGCGCCGAGCAGGCCGTGAGTGGCCTTCTTGTCGTGGATCAGCTGGTCGGCGATCCGCTTGGCGATGTTCGACGGGATCGCGAAGCCGACGCCGATGCTGCCGGACTGGCTGCCGGCCGACGACGAGGAGCCGGTGGAGGCGATCGCGACGTTCACGCCGATCACCCGGCCCTGCGCGTCGAGCAGCGCACCGCCGGAGTTGCCCGGGTTGATGGCCGCATCCGTCTGGATCACCGCCAGGGCGATGGTCGACGTGGGGGTCTGCGCGCCGCCGCCGGAGCCGTCGCCGTTGCCGAAGTTCCAGAAGTTGAACGGTCCGGTGCCGTCGCTGCCGCCGCCCGAGTCGTTGCCGTTGTTCGGCACCGCGGACGACTGGATGCTGATGCTGCGCCCCAGGGCCGACACGATGCCCGTCGTGACGGTTCCCGGCAGGTCGAGCGGCGCGCCGATGGCGATCGCCGT
>JAICSU010000254.1 GCA_025936735.1 Amnibacterium sp. | reverse complement strand
GGCTACGACGGCGTGCGGCCGGTGAGCGTGGAGGCGGTCGTCGTCTCGACCCAGCACGCGCCCTACGTGGAGTCCGGCGACCTCCGCGACGACGTGCGGCGGCTCGTCATCGCGCCCGTGCTCGAGGCGAGCGGGCTCGACGTCACGAACCCCCGTGTCTACGTGAACCCCTCCGGGCGGTTCGAGGTCGGCGGACCGAAGGCGGATGCCGGCCTGACGGGCCGCAAGATCATCGTCGACACGTACGGGGGCGCGAGCCGGCACGGCGGCGGCGCGTTCAGCGGCAAGGATCCGTCGAAGGTCGACCGCTCCGGCGCGTACGCGATGCGCTGGGTCGCGAAGAACGCCGTCGCCGCGGGCCTCGCCGACCGCCTCGAGCTGCAGGTCGCCTACGCCATCGGAGCCGCGGAACCCGTCGGCCTCTACGCCGAGACCTTCGGGACCGCCCGCGTGCCCGAGGAGCGCATCGTGTCGGCGATCCGCGAGGTCTTCGACCTCCGCCCGCAGGCGATCATCGACGCGCTCGACCTGCTCCGCCCGATCTACGCCGAGACCAGCGTCTTCGGCCATTTCGGCCGGGAGCTGCCGCAGTTCACGTGGGAGCGCACGGACCGCGCGGCGGATCTCGCCGCCGCGGCCGGGCTCGCCTGACCTCCCTGCCCCCCGAGGTCGCCATGGCCGTCCCGTCGATCGCGAACGTCGTGCTCGACTCGCCGCTGCCGCGCCTCGACCACCTCTTCGACTACCGCATCCCCGAGGGGCTCCGGGACGCGGTGACACCCGGCGTCCGCGTGAAGGTCCCGCTGCGGGTCGCCGGCCGCAGCGCCGACGGCTGGGTCGTCGGGCTCGCCGAGACGACGGATGCGCCCGGCGAGCTGTCCGCGATCGACCGGGTGGTCTCGCCCGTCCCGGTCCTCGCGCCCGAGGTCTGGCGGCTCGCCCGTGCCGTCGCGGACCGGGGCGCGGGGGTCGCCTCCGACGTGCTGCGCATCGCGGTGCCGAAGCGGCAGGCGAGGGTCGAGCAGCGCTGGTTGAAGGACGGCCCCGTCGCGCCGCCCCCGGGGGACGCCCCGCGGCTGCCGGTCGGCGACGCGCTCGTCGAGGGCCGTCGGCTCACGGCGCTCGCGACCCCGCATCCGGCCGTCCGGGGCGGCCGCACGATCGGCGGCTGGGCGGCCGAGCTCGCGGACACCGCGGCGTCCGTCGCGGCCGCCGGCCGCAGCGCGATCGTGGCGGTGCCGGACCGCCGCGACCTCGATCAGCTCGCCGCCGCGCTGGCCGCCGGCCCGGCCGCAGGGGCGGTGCTGCGGGTCGACGCGACCCTTCCCGCGGCGGAGCGGTATCGCGCGCACCTCGCCGCGCTCGGCCCGGGTCCCCGGGTGATCATCGGCGCCCGCTCCGCCGTCTACGCGCCGGCCGCGGACCTCGGCGCCATCCTCGTCTGGGACGAGGCCGACGCCTTCCACCAGGAGCCGCTCGCGCCGTACGCGGCCACCCGGGACGTCGCCCTGCTGCGGCAGGAGCAGTCCGGCGCCGGGCTCCTCTTCCTCGCCCACACCCGCTCGACGACCGTGCAGCGGCTCGTCCAGGTCGGCTGGCTGGGGGAGCGGCCGCCGCCCCGGACGCGACCCGAGGTGGTGCTGACTCCCGACGACGACCGCGCCGCGCGGATCCCGTCCTCGGCCTGGCGGGCGCTTCGGCAGGCGCTGACGGCCGGCCCGGTGCTCGTGCAGGTCGCGCGGCCCGGCGAGGCGGCGCTGCGGGCGCTGTCCGCCGGGGACGCCCCGCCGCCGATCGACGCGGGCCGCACCGCCCACGAGCTCGGGCGGGCGTTCCCGGGCGTTCCCGTGCTCATCGCGGACGGCGAGCACGTGCACGACGAGATCGACGGTGAGCCGCGGATCGTCGTCGCCACGCGCGGCGCGGAGCCGCGGGCGCCGGCCGGCTACCGGGCGGTGCTGCTGCTCGACGGTCGGCGGATGCTCGCCCGCGAGTCCCTCTGGGTCGCCGAGGACTGCCTCCGCTGGTGGGCGGGCGCCGCCGCGCTCGCCGCGCCGGACGCCCCCGTGCACCTGGTCGGCGTCACCGGCGACGTCGCCACGGCGCTCGCCACCTGGCGGTTCCCCGGGTTCGCGGCCCGGCAGCTCGCGGACCGGCGGCTGCTCCGCTTCCCGCCGGTCGTGCGGCTCGTCGCCGTCACGGGGCCGGCGGCGCCCGTCGAGGCCCTCGTCGAGGAGCTCGAGGCCGGGGGCGCGGAGGTGCTGGTGCACGGGACGGACCCGACCGGCCGCAGGGCCGTGCTGAGGTTCGACTACGCGGCGGGGCCGCGCCTCGCCGCGGTCGCGAAGGCGGCGCTCGTCCGTGCCGGGTCGGCCCGCCGCCCGAAGCCGCCCGCGCCGCCCCCGCCCTCCCTCCGCGTCCGCTTCGACCCCCACGAGCCCCTCTGACCCGGCACGGGTAGCACTCCGGCAGGCTGTGAGCGCTTCGGCAGGCCCCTGGTGCGCCACGGGCCTGCCGAAGCGGCAGGAGCCTGCCGAAGCGCTGGTTCGTGCCCCCACCTAGGCTGGAGCGCCGATCGGAGGGATGACATGCGGCTGCTCTTCGCCGGGACGCCCGAGGCGGCGGTGCCGTCGCTCGACGTGCTCGCAGCCGGCGCCCACGAGATCGTGCGCGTGATCACGCGCCCACCCGCCCCGCAGGGCCGCCGGCGCGTGCTCACGCCCTCGCCGGTCGACGGCCGCGCCGCGGCGCTCGGGCTGCCCGTGCTCCACGCGGGCCGCCTCGATGACGCGGCGACCGCGACCCTGCTGGCCGACGAGGCGGACCTCGGCGTCGTCGTCGCCTACGGCGGCCTGATCCGGGAGCCCCTCCTCTCCGGGCCCAGCCTCGGCTGGATCAACCTGCACTTCTCGCTGCTCCCGCGCTGGCGGGGGGCGGCGCCGGTGCAGCACGCCCTGATCGCGGGCGACACCACGACCGGTGCCGCGGTGTTCCGGCTCGAGGCCGGGCTCGACACGGGTCCGCTGCTCGCCCTCGAGGAGGTGC
>JAICSU010000036.1 GCA_025936735.1 Amnibacterium sp. | reverse complement strand
GACGGCGGCACCACCGACATCGACAACGGTGTGCTCCTGTGCTCGTACCACCACCATCTGATCCACTCGACCGACCAGTGGGAGATCCGCCTCCACAACCGGGCACCCCACCTCGTGCCGAAACGGTGGCGCGGCGACCCACTGCCCCGGCATCGGATGCAACGACACCGCATCCACCTCGCCGGCGACCCACCCGGCTGAGTGCCCTGAGCGGCGCCGTCGTCACGGAGACCGTCGGCCGTGCCTGTTCAGGGGCCGTTCAGTTCTCGCTCAGAAAGACCCGGTGGGGTGGAGGCATGACGATGCAGGCCGGCGCGACCGATGCGCACCCGCCGATCGTCGCTGAAGTACCACCACCGCGGAAGGAGCCTCCCGTCTATCTCGGGGTCCGCCGGGGGTGGTGGGTCCTGCTGTGCCTGCTGCTGCTCGTCGCAGTGGACGTCGTGCCGACCGTGGGGCCGTACCTGGCGCTCGCCGTGCTGATGTGGATGGTGTCCGGCCTCGCCCATGCGAAGCCCCGGCCGGCTCAAGCGGCACGCGTCGTGCGCCGCGTCCCTCGCGCCCGGCGCGCTGCCGGGCCGGAGCAGGGCCCCGCCCTGTCCTCCTGAGGACAGCGCCGGCCCATCCGCCGCCGCACCTGCGATCGAGAAGGGACGGGCTCCGCCCAGGTCCTCCTGGCAGCATCGGCGGTCGGCCATCCAGGAGGGAACCACGATGAGCGCACTGACCGACACGTTCACCATGTCGAACGGGGTGACGATCCCGAAGGTCGGGTTCGGCACCTGGCAGATCCCGAACGGATCCGAGGCGTACGACTCGGTGCGCGCCGCGCTCGAGGTCGGCTACCGGCACATCGACACGGCGCTGGCCTACGGCAACGAGGAGAGCGTCGGCCGCGCGGTGAAGGACAGCGGCATCGACCGCGACGAGATCTTCCTCACCACCAAGTGCCCCGCCGAGGTCAAGGATGCCGGCGGTGCTCGGCGGGCGTTCGAGCGCTCGACGGCGGCGCTCGACCTCGGTCCGGTCGACCTCTACCTCATCCACGCGCCGTGGCCGTGGGACGCCATCGGCACCGACCACCGCGCGGGGAACATCGAGGTCTGGAAGGTCTTCGAGGAGCTCTACGACCAGGGCAGGACGCGCTCCATCGGCGTCAGCAACTTCGAGGTCGACGACCTCGAGTCCTTGCTCGCATCGACGGACGTCGTGCCGCACGCGAACCAGATCCGCTGGTTCGTCGGCAACACCCAGGACGAGACGACGGCGTACTGCCGGGAGAAGGACATCCTCGTCGAGGGCTACTCGCCGCTCGCGACCGGCGAGCTGCTCGACGACGAGGGCATCGCGCGCATCGCGCAGCGGCTCGGGAAGTCGGTGGCGCAGGTGTGCATCCGCTACCTGCTCGAGAAGGACGTGCTGCCGCTCCCGAAGTCCACGACGCCGTCCCGGATCCGCGAGAACGCCGAGGTCGACTTCACCCTGTCGGCCGAGGACATCGCGGAGCTCGACGCGCTCGGTCGCTGACCGAGCCGGTCGAGCCGTCCGGCCCACCCGGGGCGGGCGGCTTCGGGCGTCCGTGGGCGTCATCGGACGCCCGTCGTGCCCGAACCGGCCCGTCGTCAGGGGGCGGGGGTCATCCGCGGATGGTGAGGCGCCAGGTGGTGCCCTCGCCCGGGGTGCTGCGCAGCGCCAGCTCGGCGTCGACGCCGGAGTCGCCGACGGCGTCGCGGAGCAGGCGCAGCCCGAAGTGCGCGGTCTTCGGCTTGGCCAGCAGGGCCTCGGCGTCGAAGCCCGGCCCGTCGTCGTGCACGGTGAGCACGGTGCGGCCGCCCTCCTCGGACAGGCCCACCCTGATCGGGGCGCCCTCGCCGTGCTTGGCGGCGTTGGCGATCGCCTCGCGGGCGACGCGGAAGACGAGGCGTTCGGCATCGGTGGACAGCTCGACCCGCGGATCGACGACCACGGACACCCGCACGCCGCGCGTCCGGGCTCCGGCGGCGAGATCCTCGAGGCCCGACGCGAGCCCGGCCTGCTCGAGCGCGGGCGGGTAGATGTCGACGAGGAGCGCGCGCAGGCTCTGCACCGTGCCGCGCACCGTGGTCTCGGCGGAGTCGAGGATGTCCGCCGCGTCCGTGCCGCGCACGGCGCTGCTGGCCGCGCCGAGGTGGTAGCCCGCCCCGACGAGGTCCTGCACGGGACCGTCGTGCAGCAGCGCGGCGACGCGGCGGCGCTCGGTGTCGGACGCGTCGAGGGCGCGCAGGAGCAGCAGCTCGCGCTGCAGCCGTCCCCGGTCCAGGGCGCGGAGCAGACCGCGGAACACGGGGACGAGGCCGAGGAGCAGGAGCAGGAGGCTGATCCCGGTGACCGCGGCGAAGCCCAGCCAGATGCGGCCCGCGTCGGCCCGCACGGCGTCGTACTTGAAGTAGACCTCGAACAGCAGCGGCGTGCCGTCCGGTGTGCGCACCGCCCGGTACACCTCGAGGAGGGGGCCGTTCGAGCGGTCGTAGACGTTCTCCGGCTCGTCGAGGTCGGAGATGCCGGCCTGCGTCCCGCCGGAGTGCAGCGCCAGCTCCTCGTCGTCGCCGAGGCCGAACGTCTTGCCGATGAGGCGCGGTTCGTCCGAGTAGACGATCCGGCCGGCCTCGTTCCAGACCTTCACCCGGGCGATGTCGGGACCGAGCACGTGGGCCCGGACGACACCGTCGAGCGTGGCGATCGCGCTCGGGTCCTCGTCCACGATCCCGTTGCGGAGCGCCGGCTGACCCACATCGGTCGCGAGGATCTGCGCGCGCTGGCTCGCCGTGCTCACCGCCTGGGCGTCCGCGAGGCGCTGCGCGACCAGGCCGCCTGCCAGCATCACGACCCCGGCCACGAGCAGGGCGAGGGCGAGCACGCGCACCACGAGGCGCCGCCGACTGACCGGGGCTTCGTCGCCGCGGCCTCCGCCGACCGCGACCGTCAGCCAGCGGGCGACCGTCGTCTCCGTCATCGTCACGAGTGGAGTGTGGCTGCGGCGTGTCGGCCGGTGCGGATGCCGCGCCGAGCAGCTCGACCGTCACGGACGGCGGGGGCGGCTCCGGGGTCAAGGCCGGTCCCCGTATCCAATCCGGCCGTGCACCCGACCGGGCGCCCATCCAGCTGCTCGTACCATCGAACGGCATCGGCCGACGGAGGAACGGATGACGACGATCACCAACGGGGTGCCGCAGCTGTTCACGGAGGACGTGTTCCTGCGCGATCTGCGCGAGGCCGTTCCGGCCGGCCGGCTGCTCACCGACGACGAGGCCCTGGCCCGGTACGCGCACGACGATGCCGAGTGGGCGCCGTTCGTGCCGCCGCTCGCGGTCGTGCGCGCCGCCTCCACGGAGGAGGTCGCGGCCGTCGTGCGGGTCGCCGGGCAGCACGACGTGCGGATCGTGCCCCGCGGCGCGGGCACCGGCCTCTCGGGCGGCGCGAACGCGGTGGAGCGGTCCATCGTGCTGTCGCTCGAGGACATGCGGGCCGTGCTGCGGATCGACGCGGACGAACGCGTCGTCGACTGCGAGGCGGGCGTCGTGAACGACGACCTCCGCGCCGCCGTCGCGCCGCACGGGCTCTGGTACCCGCCGGATCCGGCCAGCTCGCCGTGGTCGACGATCGGCGGCAATGCGGCGACGAACGCCGGCGGCATCTGCTGCGTGAAGTACGGGGTGACCAGGGACTACGTGCTCGGCATGACGGTCGTGCTCGCGGACGGGTCCGTCGTGCGGCTGGGCCGGCGCACGGCCAAGGGGACGGTCGGCTACGACCTCACCGCGCTCATGGTCGGGTCGGAGGGCACGCTCGGCATCATCACCGAGCTCACCCTGAAGCTGCTGCCGCTGGCGGGCCGCGAGGAGCGCGGTGTGATCGGCGTCTTCCCGTCGCTGCGCGCCGCGGGCGAGGCGGTCGCCGCGGTGTCGCGGGCCGGGATCCTGCCCGCCGCGCTCGAGCTCATCGACCGCACCTGCCTCCGGGCCGTCGACGAGTGGCAGGACCTCCACCTGCCGCACGACGCCGAGGCGATGCTGCTCGCGAAGGTCGACCAGGTGGGTGCGGGCGGGGCGGCGCTCGCCGAGCGGATGGCGGACCTCTTCCGGGAGGCGGGCGGGACGGACGTGCGCACGGCCGAGGAGCCGGCGGCGGTCGACACCCTGTTCCGGGCCCGGCGGCTGGCGTATCCGGCGCTCGAGCGGCTCGGTCCCGTGCTCACCGAGGACGTCTGCGTGCCCCGGGCCCGGGTGCCCGAGATGCTCACGCGCATCCAGGCCGCCGCCGCGGACCACGACGTCGTGATCGCGAACATCGCCCACGCCGGCGACGGCAACCTGCATCCGCTCATCATCGCGACGCCCGACGATCCCGCGGCCGAGGCGCGGGCGCAGGAGGCCTTCGCCCGCATCATCGACGACTGCCTCGCGCTCGGCGGGACCGTGGCGGGGGAGCACGGGGTCGGCCTGCTCAAGCTGCACGGCGCGCACGACGAGCTCGGGCCGCGGGTGCTCGAGATGCACGAGGCGATCAAGGCGGCGCTCGACCCGCGGCGGCTGCTCAACCCCGGGAAGGCGTTCCCGAAGCACTGAGCACCGCCGAACGACGGCGATCCGGCGAGACGACGGATGTGGGGCGGCCGGATCGCCGTCGTTCGGTCGGATCGCCGTCGTTCGGTCGACGATGGTCGTGGCCCGGCGCCGTCGTGAGGCCGGGCTACGCTCCGCAGGGTGCCGACCCAGTACCACGCGATGCCGCACGGCCATCTCGCCTTCCCGCACCTCTGCGGCGCCGTGCCGCAGGCGATGGGGGAGCTGGTCGCCGAGCCGACCTCCGCCCTCCATCCGGTGCGGTCATGATCGTGCTGCCCGAGCCGCCGCACCTCGCGCCGCCCGACGAGCGCGTGCGGGTCTCGTACCTCACCGGCGAGCTCGCGGACTGCCGCTACCGCGAGACGGACACCGGCTGGCTGGAGCCCGCGAGTCGCGACTTCGCGGCGTTCACCGCCGCCCGGCGCGGGGTCCGCACCCGGTGGGGGGTGCCCTCGACGGTCTTCTGGTGGGTCTCGGGGGAGCACTACCTCGGCACGCTCGTGCTGCGGCACACCCTCACGCCGGAGCTCGCCGAGGTGGGCGGGCACATCGGCTACCACGTCGTCTTCCCGTGGCGCCGCCAGGGCCACGCGACGCGGATGCTCGCCGCCGGACTCCACGAGGCGGCCGCCATCGGGCTGGACCGCGTGCTCGTCACCTGCGATGCCGCGAACGAGCCGTCGCGCCGCGTGATCCTCGCCAACGGCGGCGAGTCGGCCGGGGGGATCGGCCGCGAGGACCGGTTCTGGATCCGCACGCCGGGAGCGGCCTGAGCGATCCGCCGCTCCGGGGCCGGACAATGGATCCGATGGACACCGAAGCCCTCTGGGAACGCTTGTGCTCGCTGCTCGACGACGACGAGCAGCTGTGGCCGGCGGTCGAGGCGGCCCTCGAGGAGCCGGACGGCGACCCGTGGGACGCGCTGCTCGACGGGCTCGACGACGCCGGCGCCCTCGCCTCGCTCGAGGCCGACGACACCGGCATGGAGCTGGCCGACGCGCTCGCGCAGCTTCCGCGGGTGTTCCGCCTGCAGCCCGACCTCCGGGAGGTCAACGACACCGACGACCTCGACGAGGCCATCCGGGCGGCCGACCGCGTGCTCGAGGAGCACGGGCATCGGCTGCTGATCCTGGAGAGCGACGACGAGGACGTGCACGAGCTCGTCGTCGTCCCGGAGGAAGCCGTCGGCCCCATCCTCGAGACGGCCGAGGCGCTCGAGCGGAGCATCCGCCTCCCGTCCTGACCCGCCCGTCGACGAGCGGCGGCCCGCCTCAGCGTGCGGGGGAGAGCCGCGACTCCTCGAGGTCGAGCAGCGCCTGCGCCTGCAGCAGCGCGTGCGACGAGTACTCGCCGTGTCGCCGCGCCTCGAGGAGCCGCTCCCGCTCCGCCTGGACCACCGCGAGGCGGAGGCGGCGGTAGAGGCGGTTCGGCGTCTCCTGCAGCGGCACGCCCGGCCCTCGGGAGCGCTC
This sequence comes from Amnibacterium sp., assembly GCA_025936735.1. Taxonomy (GTDB): domain Bacteria; phylum Actinomycetota; class Actinomycetes; order Actinomycetales; family Microbacteriaceae; genus Amnibacterium. The sequence continues at coordinate 12,270 of JAICSU010000036.1, read as the reverse complement.
CCACGCCGCCTCCGCGCGCAGGAACGAGGACTGTCGCACCCGGTCGAGCACCGCCGGATCGATCTCGTCGATGCCGTCGAGGTCGGCGCTCGCCTCGTCGAGCGCGGCGAGGCCGGCGTAGCCGAGCTCGTCGAGCAGCGCGGCGAGCTCGCGCTGATCGTCGGCGGCGTCCGTGCCCCGCACCCCGAGCAGGCGGATCACCGCCGGCAGGGTTCCGCCCTGCACGACGAGGGTCAGCACCGCGACGATGAACGCGATGAGCACGAGCTGCGGGTAGTACTGCGTGCCCTTCGGCAGCGACTGCGCCGCGGCGAGGGTGACGACGCCGCGCATCCCCGACCACCCGAGCACGAGGCCGCCGCGTGCGGTGACCTCGTCGCGCCGCAGCTCCTCGAGGTCGGCACGCCGGCGGGCGTAGTTCCGTTCCGCCCGGCGCCAGAGGCGGGTCCCGATCGGCCCGCGCCGCGTCCTCCGGTAGTGGTCGAACGCCAGCCACTGGCGCAGCAGGGCGCGCTCCGCGAGCCCGGCGCGGGCGCGGAGGGCCAGCACGAGCGGCACCATCCAGACCAGCCGGATGAGCACGAGGGCGAGCGTGGCGGCGAGCGCGACGAGGATCGTGGGTCCGAAGCCGAAGACCCGCGGATCGACGTGCTCGAGGAGCGTGCGCAGCTCGAGGCCGATGAGCAGGAAGACGCCGTTCTCGAGCAGGAACTGGATCGTGCGCCAGTTGATCCGGTCGCTGATCCGCGCCTGCGGCGTGAGCGCGGCCGGCGCCGCGTGGCTGGCGTAGAGGCCGGCGACCACGACGGCGAGCACGCCCGACGCGCCGAGGAACTGCGTCGGCACGAAGGCGACGAACGGGACGGCGAGCGAGACGGCGGTGTCGAGCACCGGATCCGTCAGCCGCGTCCGCACGGCCATCGTCACCCACCCGGCGGCGAGTCCTATCACCACCGCCGCGACGGCCGCGAACACGAAGTCGCGGCCGAGGGCCCAGGGCGTCAGCAGGCTGCCGGCGGCCGCCGCCGTGGCGGAGCGGAGCAGCACGAGCGCGGTGGCGTCGTTCACGAGCCCCTCGCCCTCGAGCACCGTGAGCAGGCGGGGCGGCAGCCCGAGCCGCCGGCCGACCGCGGTGGCCGCGACGGCGTCCGGCGGGCTGATCACCGCACCGAGCGCGATCGCCGGGGCGAGCGCCAGCTTCGGCAGCAGCGCGAACAGCACGAATCCCGCGCCGAACGCCGTGATCAGCACGAGGACCACCGACAGGCTCCCGATCGGCAGCACGTTCCGGCGGAAGTCGGCGAACGGGAGGCTGATCGCCGCCGCGTAGAGGATGGGCGGCAGCGCGATGTCGAGGATCAGCTCCGGCTCGACCTCGACCGCGGGCACGCCGGGCAGGAACGACAGCCCCACCCCGACGAGGACGAGGACGATCGGCGCGGCGACGCCGAGGCGCGGTGCGAACGCCGCGACGGCGACGATCACCGCGACCGCGAGCACCGCGTAGACCGCGAGCTCCACGGATCCAGGCTATCGGGCGAGGGCAGGTGGGCGGGGAGCGGTCGTCGTCCCCGCCCGCTAGCGTCGCGCACGTGACCGACGAGCCTCAGCAGCCGCCCCAGATCGCCGTCAACCTGCCGGCGGAGCAGGAGATCGGGGTGTTCGCGGACTTCGCCGCCGTGTGGCACAACCCGACGAGCTTCGTGATCGACTTCCTCTCGCTCGTCGCGCCGCCGACCCAGCAGCAGGTCGGCCCGGACGGGCAGGGGGTCCCCGTGGTGTCGGCGAGGGTGGCCGCCCGCGTCCGGCTGCCCGCGGAGCAGATCTTCCGGGTGATCGGCGCGCTGCAGGAGCAGGCGGATCAGTGGCTGGTGCAGTCCGGCAAGGAGGAGCCGCCCGAGGGGTGGTTCCCGGCCGGCTGAGCCCTCACCGGTGCGGGCCGGGCGCCCGTGGGCGCCGGTCGGTGAGGCACCCGGGTTATCGTCAGCGGACGCTCCGGGATGAGGGGCGTTCGCCGAGGAGGTTGCGATGACGGCACGCGCCCGACCGGGGCCGCCGGGGGACCGGCGGCCTGCTCCGGCGCCGCAGAAGCCGCCAGGATGGCGGCAGTGGTTGATCCCGCTCGGGCTCCTGCTGACCCTGCTGTTCCTCTTCCTGCCCGTCTTCGGGTCCTCCCCGGCGAAGCAGGTGGCCTACGGGTCCCTGCTCTCGCAGCTCCGGGCGGGGGACGTCGACACCCTGGTGCTGCGATCCGACGGCGGCATCGTGGGCCAGTACCGCCCGGACTTCGAGGGCGGGGCGGCGTTCGTCTCCACCTACCCGACGGGCCTCGGGGGCGCCGACCCCACGTTCGTGTCGCTCGTGCACGACTCGAGCCTCGTGCCGCACTTCGACGCGCAGGCCGCCGGGAACTCGTTCCTCGGCACGCTGCTGTCGTTCCTCCCGTTCGTGCTGCTGCTGCTCTACTTCGTCTACGTCGGCCGCGTGGCCCGCAGCGGTGGCGGGATGCTCGGCGGTGCGGTCGGGCGCCTGCAGCCCAAGGTCGTCGACGCGCAGCGCCCGACGACGCGGTTCAGCGACGTCGCCGGCTACGAGAGCGTCAAGCGCGACGTCACGGAGGTGGTCGACTTCCTGCGTGACCCGTCACGGTTCCAGGCCGCGGGAGCGGTCGGGCCCAAGGGCGTGCTCATGGCGGGACCGCCGGGGACCGGCAAGACCCTGCTCGCGCGGGCCGTGGCCGGCGAGGCGGAGGTGCCCTTCCTGCCGGTGACCGGCTCCTCGTTCGTCGAGCTCTTCGTCGGGGTCGGCGCGTCACGGGTGCGCGACCTCTTCGCCGAGGCGCGCAAGCGCGCACCCGCGATCGTCTTCATCGACGAGATCGACGGCATCGGCGGGCGTCGTGGCACCGGCTACGCCAGCAACGACGAGCGGGAGCAGACGCTGAACCAGCTGCTCGCCGAGATGGACGGCTTCGAGCCGAGCAGCGGCATCGTCGTGCTCGCCGCGACGAACCGGCCGGAGGCGCTCGACCCGGCGCTCCTCCGCCCCGGCCGCTTCGACCGCCAGGTGGCGATCCCGCTGCCGACGGCAGCCGAGCGGGCCGCGATCCTCGCGGTGCACGCCCGCGGCAAGCACCTGGCGCCGGATGTGGATCTGGACGCCACCTCCCGCGCGACTCCCGGCTTCTCGGGCGCGGATCTCGCGAACCTGCTGAACGAGGCCGCGATCGTGGCGGTCCGGGCCGGCCGGACCGAGATCACCGCCGCCGACCTGTCGGAGGCCAGGGACCGGATCCTGCTCGGCGCCCGCCAGCCGGGCAACTTCCTGCTCGTCGAGGAGCGGCGGAGCGTCGCGGTGCACGAGGCGGGGCACGCCCTCGTCGCCGCGCTGACCCCCGGCACGGACCCGGTCGAGAAGGTCACGATCCTGCCGTCCGGCATGGCGCTCGGGGTCACCGAGCAGGTGCCGGAGGAGGAGCGGCACCTGTACACGGAGGAGCAGCTGCGCGGCACGCTCGCCGTGCGGCTCGGGGGCCGGGCCGGGGAGCTCGTCGTGTACGGCGCCGGCTCGACGGGGGCGTCGAACGACCTCGCTTCGGCCACCCAGCTCGCGACGCGCATGGTGACGGAGTTCGGGCTGTCACCGGCGCTCGGCCCGGTCGGCTACGCCTCCGACCAGCCCGGCTACCTCGGGCCAGGGCAGCAGTCGCCTCCGTACAGCGAGGAGACGCAGCGTGTCGTCGACGAGGAGGTCGCCCGGCTGCTCCGCGAGGCGGAGGCCACGGCGGTCGACCTGCTGACCCGGCACCGATCGGCCCTCGACGCGCTCGCGGCGGAGCTGCTCGAGCACGAGACGGTGGACGGGTCGGTGGTGCGCCGCATCGCGCAGGAGGCGCTCGTCGCCGCCTCCTGACCGCCGTCGCCCGCGCGCGGAGCCGTTCGCGTCGCGATCCGTGCCGCAACCGTGGCGGCGGCGCGGCACGCAGCGCGACGCGAACCGGGGTGCGGCGTGCAGGACCCGCCGAACCGACATTCGGCGAACGCTCTGGAAGTTCCGGCCGGTTCCCGCAACACTGCCGGAGTGAATTCCAACGATGCGCCCGTCAACCTGCTCTACGCCCTGCTCTCGCTGATCGTCATCGGCTTCGGGATCGGGATCCTCGTATGGCAGACGGCGGCGACGCGTCAGGCCCTCGCCACGCGGACCGGATTCCTCTTCGCGGGCGTCGTGCTGATCCTGCTGGGCGGCGCGATCCTCCTCACGCAGGTGATCGCCTACTTCACGTGAGCCGCAGGGCGTCCCGATAGGGGCGACCGATAGGGTTCCCAGGACGAAGGGGAGTATCCCGGCTCCGCGCCGGCCGTCATCACGGATCGCAGGGCTGCGATCCCGGCCACGTGGCATCCGTTCCGGATGGGGAGAGACGTTCGGCGCTGCCGCATGCCGCCGACCCCGAGAGGCCATCCCATGGACGTCCCGCCGCTGTTCGAGCTCGTCTCCCTCGTCGTGCTCGTGCTCGTGCTCGCGGGCGACATCGTGCTCGCCTACGCCCGCCCGCGCGTCCCCTCGCTGAAGGAGTCCGGGGGGTGGGTCGCCTTCTACGTGGCCCTCGCCCTCGCCTTCGCCGTGCTGCTGCTCCTCGTCGACGGCGCGGACCACGCGACCGAGTTCGTCGCCGGCTGGCTGACCGAGTACTCGCTGTCCATCGACAACCTGTTCGTGTTCATCGTGATCATGAGCGGGTTCGCCGTGCCGAGGAAGCAGCAGCAGGAGGTGCTGATGGCCGGCATCCTGCTCGCGCTCGTGTTCCGCGGGATCTTCATCGTCATCGGCGCGCAGCTCATCGCCTCGTTCAGCTGGATCTTCTACCTGTTCGGGGCCTTCCTGATCTACACCGCCATCACGCAGGCGTTCGGCTCGGAGCACGGCGACGCCCAGAACAGCCGTCTCGTGCGGTTCCTCCGTCGTCACGTCGCGGTCACGGACCGCTACGACGGGGGCCGGATCCGCACGACGGTGGACGGCAAGCGGATGTGGACGCCGATCCTCATCGTGCTGGTCGCGATCGGCAGCACCGACGTGCTCTTCGCGCTCGACTCGATCCCCGCGATCTTCGGCATCACGCAGAGCGCGTTCATCGTGTTCACCGCGAACGTGTTCGCCCTGATGGGCCTGCGGCAGCTCTACTTCCTGCTCGGCGACCTCGTCGAGCGGCTCCGCTACCTCAAGTACGGGATCGCGTTCATCCTCGCGTTCATCGGCGTGAAGCTCGTGCTGCACGCCCTGCACGAGAACTCGCTGCCCTTCCTGAACGGGGGCGAGCACCTGGAGGGCGTGCCCGACATCGGCACCGGCGTCTCCCTCGCGGTCATCGTCGTGGCCATGCTGGTCGCGACGCTCGCGAGCCTGCTCGCGATCCGCAAGGACAAGGCGCGCGTCACGGGCTGAGCGCGGCGCGGTTCGCCGCGACCCACGCCGCGTCCTCGCGGTAGCCGCGGGCGTGCTCCCGGAAGCGGCCCCCACGGGCGTCGGCGAAGACCGCGGCGTCCTCGAGGAGGGGCGCGAGCCACGCGAGCACCGTCCCGACGTCCGGCCCGCCGTAGGCGGCGACCAGGGCCGCCAGCCGGCGCCGCCGCTCGTCGAGGGGCGAGTCGGGCAGGTCCGCGTTGCCGGGGGCGGCGAGCGGCACGAGGCGGTAGGCCAGCTGCGCGAGGTCCCTCGCGCGCGGCCCGGGCGACGCCATGTCCACGTCGATCACCCCGGTGATCCGGTCGCCGTCGAGCACGAAGTTGTACGGCACGAAGTCGTTGAGGCAGATCACCTCGGCCGGCTCACGGGCGGGCTGCTGCCACACGGCGCCGTCCCTGTCGAAGTCGACGGTCGCGTCGTGGAAGGCGCTCAGCAGCCGGGCGGACTGCTCCAGCAGGGCGGCGGTCCAGACCTCCGCGCCCATCGGATACGACGGGACGTGTCCGGGCAGGAACGTCAGCACCTCCCGGCCGCGCTCGTCGAACCCGAGCGGCCGGGGCAGCCAGTCGAGGCCACGTGCGGCCAGGTGCGCGAGGAGCCGGTGGACGGTCGGGGTCCACGGCCCGGCGACCCGGTGCACGACCTCCCCGCGGCGCACCGGCGCGTTCGTGTTGCCGCCGGCCAGCGGCACGTCCTCCATGCGCGCATTCTTCCGCGCGGCATCCGACGCCGGCGCTCGGCGCGTCGTCGGCGGATCGACGTAGCATCCGTCCATGCGGCTCTTCGGGCGTCGTCGTGCCAAGCGCGCCGTCGGTGGGGTGCCGTCGGCGGTGCACTTCCCGCGGCATCCGGCGGCGCTGCTGGCCACCGACGCCTGGCGTCCGCTCGCCCAGCTCGCCGATCAGCGGATCCGCGCCCACGGCGGCGAGCGCCTCGACGTCGGCGGCCTGATCGAGGTCGTCTCGAGCGAGATCGAGGAGGTGCTGGTGGACGAACCGATCGGGGTCCTCCGAGGCGCCTGGACCGCCTGGGACGACGAGATGCGGCGCATCGAGGGCCGCAGTGCGCCGCTGCCGGCCGGCGATGACGACCTGGACGACGTCGCCGAGGTGCTCGCCGTGCACGCCGACCTCGCGGCGCTCGTGCCGCAGCTCGTGGTGAGCCGGCTCAGCGAGAACGTCCGCTGACGCGGGGCCCGGCGTGGCGGGGTGGTACCGTGAGCGGGTGCTCCCCGGTGCGCTTCTCCTTCGCCGCCGCGACGAGGTCTGACTCACCTTCTGGCTCCCTCGTCGCGGAGATCCCCGCCTGCCAGGGACACACCAGCGAGACCGAAGGAACCGCCGATGACCACTGCGGCCGACACCGCCGACGCGAAGCCGCGCCCGAAGACCCTGGCCGAGAAGGTCTGGGACGCCCACCTCGTCAAGCGGGGTGAGGACGGCGCGCCCGACCTCCTCTACATCGACCTGCACCTCGTCCACGAGGTGACGAGCCCGCAGGCGTTCGACGGCCTGCGCGCCGAGGGCAGGCCGGTCCGCCGGCCCGATCTCACGATCGCGACCGAGGACCACAACACCCCGACGATCGACATCGACAAGCCGATCGCCGATCTCACGAGCCGCACGCAGATCGAGACGCTCCGCCGCAACGCGAAGGAGTTCGGCGTCCGCCTGCACTCCCTCGGCGACGTCGAGCAGGGCATCGTGCACATCGTCGGCCCGCAGCTCGGACTCACCCAGCCGGGGATCACCGTCGTCTGCGGCGACTCGCACACCTCGACGCACGGCGCGTTCGGGGCGATGGCGTTCGGCATCGGCACGAGCGAGGTCGAGCACGTGCTCGCCACGCAGACCCTGCCGCTGCAGCCGTTCAAGACGATGGCGATCACCGTCGAGGGCACCCTGAAGCCGGGCGTGACGGCGAAGGACGTCATCCTCGCCGTCATCGCCAAGATCGGTACGAACGGCGGCCAGGGCTACGTGCTCGAGTACCGCGGCAGCGCGATCCGTGCCCTCTCCATGGAGGGGCGGATGACCATCTGCAACATGTCGATCGAGGCCGGTGCCCGTGCCGGCATGGTCGCGCCCGACGAGACGACCTTCGCCTACCTGAAGGGCCGCCCCCACGCCCCGAAGGGCGAGGACTGGGACGCGGCGGTCGCCTACTGGCGAACCCTGCCCACCGACGACGACGCCGTGTTCGACGCCGAGGTCTTCCTGGACGCCGACGAGCTCGAGCCGTTCGTGACCTGGGGCACCAACCCGGGGCAGGGCACCACGCTCGCGGGCACCGTGCCCGACCCGGACGAGATGACGGACCCGCAGCAGCGCGAGTCCGCCCGCCGGGCGCTGGAGTACATGGACCTGAAGCCGGGCACGCCGCTCAAGGAGATCAAGGTCGACGCGGTGTTCATGGGCTCCTGCACCAACAGCCGGGTCGAGGACCTGCGTCGGTTCGCCGAGATCGTCAAGGGCCGCAGGAAGGCCGAAGGCGTGCGGGTCATGGTCGTGCCCGGCTCCGCCCGCGTGCGGCTCGAGGCCGAGGCGGAGGGGCTCGACAAGATCTTCACCGACTTCGGCGCGGAGTGGCGGTTCGCCGGCTGCTCGATGTGCCTCGGGATGAACCCGGACCAGCTCGCGCCGGGGGAGCGCTGCGCGTCCACGAGCAACCGCAACTTCGAGGGCAGGCAGGGCAAGGGCGGGCGCACCCACCTCGTATCGCCGGTCGTCGCGGCGGCGACCGCCATCCGCGGCACGTTGTCCAGCCCCTCCGACATCGACGCGGAGGTCTTGGCCTGATGGAGCCGTTCACCACGCACACCGGCGTCGCCGTGCCGCTGAAGCGGTCCGCGGTCGACACCGACCAGATCATCCCCGCCGTCTTCCTCAAGCGGGTCACGAAGACGGGGTTCGACGACGCGCTCTTCGCGCACCTGCGCCAGCAGCCGGACTTCGTGCTGAACGACCCGGCCTTCGCCGGCGGATCGGTCCTGTTCGCCGGCCCCGACTTCGGCACGGGGTCGAGCCGGGAGCACGCCGTCTGGGCGCTCCGCGACTACGGCTTCAGGGCGGTCTTCAGCCCGCGGTTCGGCGACATCTTCCGCGGCAACAGCGGCAAGCAGGGCCTGCTCACCGGAGTGATCACGGAGGAGCAGGTCGAGACATGCTGGGCGGCGATCGAAGCGGAGCCGGGGATCGCGGCTACCGTCGACCTCACGAACACGACCCTCACCATTTCGGGGATCTCGATCCCGTTCGAGATCGATGCCTACACTCGCTGGAGGCTCCTCGAGGGCCTCGACGACATCGGGCTGACCCTGCGCGATGAGGCCCGCATCACCGCCTTCGAAGCCGGCCGCGAAGCGTGGCGGCCCACGACACTGCCAGTAGGGGACCGTTGAGCAACCTCATCACCGAAGGACAGCGCGCAGGCGCGAGCGTCGGACTCACGTTCGACCGGATCACCATCGAGGGCGGCGCGCCTCTGCGGGGTGAGGTCGACGTCCGCGGGGCGAAGAACCTCGTCACGAAGGCCATGGTCGCCTCCCTCCTCTCGGAGGGCGTCAGCGTGCTGCGCGACGTGCCCGACATCAGCGACGTCCGCGTGGTCCGCGGGCTGCTCGAGATCCACGGGGTGACCGTGAAGCCGGGCGTGGAGTCCGGCGAGCTGCTCCTCGACGCCGGCAACGTGCGCAGCGCGCACATGCGGGAGATCGACGCGCACGCCGGATCGAGCCGCATCCCGATCCTGTTCTGCGGGCCGCTGCTGCATCAGCTCGGTGAGGCGTTCATCCCCGACCTCGGCGGCTGCCGCATCGGCGACCGCCCGATCAACTTCCACCTCGACGCGCTCCGCAAGTTCGGCGCCGTCGTCGAGAAGCTGCCGACGGGCATCCGGCTGTCCGCGCCGAACGGCCTGCACGGCGCGCACGTGCACCTGCCGTACCCGAGCGTCGGTGCCACCGAGCAGACCCTGCTCACCGCCGTGCGCGCGAAGGGCGTCACGGAGCTGCGGAACGCGGCGATCGAGCCCGAGATCATGGATCTCATCGCGATCCTGCAGAAGATGGGCGCGATCATCTCGGTCGAGCCGAACCGCGTCATCCTCATCGAGGGCGTCGACGACCTCCGCGGGTACACGCACCGGGCGATCTTCGACCGCAACGAGGCCGCCAGCTGGGCCTCCGCCGCCCTCGCCACGCACGGGGACGTGTTCGTGCACGGCGCCAAGCAAGAGCACATGATGACCTTCCTCAACATCTTCCGGAAGGTCGGCGGCGCCTTCGACGTGGAGGAGCACGGGATCCGCTTCTGGCACCCGGGCGCCCCGCTGAAGCCGGTCGTGATCGAGACGGATGTGCACCCCGGCTTCATGACCGACTGGCAGCAGCCGCTCGTCGTGGCGCTCACCCAGGCCGAGGGCGTCTCCACGGTGCACGAGACGGTGTACGAGAACCGGTTCGGCTTCACCGAGGCGCTGCAGAAGATGGGCGCGGACATCCGCGTGCATCCGCGCGGCTTCGCGGCCCCGCACCGTCGCGTGCCGCGCCGGGACCTCGAGCAGGCCGCCGTGATCACCGGCCCGACCCCGCTGCACGGCGCCGACATCGAGGTGCCGGACCTGCGCGGCGGCTTCTCGCACCTGATCGCCGCGATGACGGCGTCGGGCACGTCGACGGTCCGGAACGTCGGCATCATCAGCCGGGGGTACGAGAACTTCGAGGGCAAGCTCCGGGCGCTGGGGGCGCGCTTCACGGTCGATGGCTGACCGGAGCGAGAAGCTCCGCCCCTCCGTCTGGTGGGTGCTCGCGGCGCTCGCCGTCCCGTTCATCCGTGCGGTCACCCGCATCCGCATCCTGCACCCCGAGAAGCTGCCCGCCAGCGGGCCGTTCATCCTGGCGCCCAACCACCACTCGAACATCGACCCGCTCGTCGTCGCGGTGGCCGTCTGGCGGCTCGGCCGCGCCCCGCGGTTCATGGCGAAGGCGTCCCTGTTCCGGATCCCCGTCGTCGGCGCGCTGCTGAGGGCGGTCGGCCAGATCCCCGTGGAGCGGGGCGGGATGCAGCGCGGCGCCATCCCGATCGCGGCCGCCAAGCGCATCGTCGCCGAGGGCCACTGCGTGGTCGTCTACCCGGAGGGGTCGCTCACCCGGGACCCGGAGCTGTGGCCGATGCGCGGCAAGACCGGCGCCGCGCGCCTCGCGCTCGAGCTCGGCATCCCGGTGGTCCCCGTCGCGCACTGGGGCACGCAGCAGCTCATGCCCATCTACTCCGCGAAGCTGCGGGTCGTGCCTCGCACGCGGATCGACCTGCTCTTCGGCGATCCCGTCGACCTGAGCCCGTGGGCCGGCCGGGCGGCCGATCCGGCCGCGCTGCAGGCGGCGACCGGCGCGATCATGACCGCCATCACCCGGCTGCTCGAGGAGCTGCGCGGGGAGACCGCGCCCCCCGAGCGGTGGGATCCGGCGAAGCACGGTCAGGCCGAGACGGGACGCTTCTGATGGCCGCGGGGACGCGCGTCGCGGTGCTCGGCGCCGGCAGCTGGGGGACCACCTTCGCGAAGGTGCTCGCCGACGCCGACGACCGGGTCGCCCTCTGGGCGCGCCGGCCGGCGGTGGCGGAGGCGATCACGCGCCGGCACCGCAACGACGACTACCTCCCCGGCGTGCTGCTGCCGGAATCCATCCGCGTGGACACGGCGCTGCCCGCGGTGCTCGCGGACGCCGAGATCGTCTTCCTGTCGGTGCCGAGCCAGTCCCTCCGCGGCGTGCTGACCGACGTGCGCCGCGACCTGCCCGCCGACGCCCTCGTGGTGAGCCTCATGAAGGGGGTCGAGAACGGCACGGGCCTGCGGATGAGCGAGGTGCTCCGGGACGGCCTCGCCGTGCCCGACCAGCGCATCGCCGTCGTGTCCGGCCCGAACCTCGCGACCGAGATCGCCCGCGGCCAGCCGACCGCGGCCGTCGTCGCCTCCGCGTCGCAGGAGACGGCCGAGCGCGTGGCCATGGCGGCCGCGAACCGGTACTTCCGCACGTTCACGAACACGGATGTGATCGGCACCGAGTTCGGCGGCGTGCTGAAGAACCTCATCGCGGTCGCGACCGGCATCGTCGTCGGCGTCGGCTACGGGGACAACACGAAGGCGTCCATCCTCACCAGGGGGCTCGCGGAGATGACGGCCTTCGCCGTCGCGTTCGGGGCCCAGCCCGAGACCCTCGCGGGGCTCGCGGGCCTCGGCGACCTCATCGCGACCAGCGAGTCGCCGCTGTCCCGCAACAACCGCGCAGGCCGGCTGCTCGGCCAGGGCTACAGCGTCGACGACGTGCTCCGCACGATGGACCAGGTCGCGGAGGGCCTCACCTCGCTGCAGCCGGTGCTCGACCTCGCCGCGACGCGCGGGGTGGCGATGCCGATCGCCCAGCAGGTGGCCGACGTCATCGCCGGCACCCTCGATCCGCGGGACATCGCCCCGCACGTCGCCGGCGAAGCCCTCCCGGTCGGCGAGTAGCGCGCCACCCGTCCGCCGTTTCCGCGCCCCAGGGACATCTCAGCGCGCTCGAGCGCGCTGAGACGTCCCGGCGGGGAGGGGACGGACCGGGAGGTGCGCCTGGGTACGCTCGACGGGTGACGGATCCCCGGACCCGCGTCGCGGTCGTCTTCGGCGGCCGCTCCAGCGAGCACGCCATCAGCTGCGCGACCGCGGGCGGCGTCCTCGCGGCGATCGACCGCGACCGCTACGAGGTGATCCCGATCGGGATCACCCGCGACGGGGCGTTCGTGCTCGAACGGGACGACCCCGCGG
>JAICSU010000031.1 GCA_025936735.1 Amnibacterium sp. | reverse complement strand
GGGGGCTCGCGGCGGCGACCGCCACCGTCTCCCCGGCGAGCGGATCCGCGGCGGCGACCACCGGCTTCACGAACGCGCCGAGCCACTCCGCGATGGGTGCCAGCTGCGCCGGTTCGAGGCGGTAGTAGCGGTGCTGGCCCTGCTCGCGCACCGACACGATCGAGAACTCGCGGAGCGTCTTCAGGTGCTTGGAGACGGTCGGCTGGCTGAGGGACAGCTTCGTGACGAGCTCGCCGACGCTCGCCTCACCCGGCCCGTCGGCGGTCTCGGTCTGCTCGAGGAGGGCGCGCAGCAGCTCTCGCCGCGTCGGGTCAGCGATGACGTCGAACAGGTCCGCCACATGCCCACCGTATCGGCGCCCGGTCCCGAGCGCCACGGAGCCGTCCCCCGAACGGGGGGCGGCGGTCAGTCGGCCGCTATCTCCTTCGCGCGGGCCATCGCGGCGGCCAACGCCTCGTCGAAGATCCCCCCGAGGTCGTGCTGCTCGAACACGGCCACCGCACGCTCCGTGGTGCCCTTCGGGCTCGTGACCCGCCGCCGCAGCTCGGCCGGCTCCTCGCCGGTGGCCGCGAGCAGCCGGAGGGCGCCCTGAGCGGTCCCGACGACGAGATCGGCGGCCTCGTCCCTGCGGAAACCGAGGCGGACGGCGGCGTCGATGAACCGCTCGAGGACGAGGTAGACGTAGGCGGGACCGGATCCGGAGACGGCGGAGAGCGCGTCGATCCGGTCCTCGGTCACCTCGACGACCGTGCCGACGGTGCGGAACGCGGCGACGACGGCGGCCGTGTCGTCGTCCGCGGTGCCGGGTGCCGCGGCGACGCCGGTCACGCCGGCCCCCACCGCCGACGGGGTGTTCGGCATGGCGCGCAGCACGGGCGTCCCCGCCGGCAGGGCGGCGGCCATGGTCGCGATCGGGACGCCGGCGGCGACGCTGACGACGACCGCTCCCGGCTCCAGCGCGTCGGCGATCTCCGCGAGCAGCGCGGCGACGCCGACGGGCTTGACCGCGACCACGACGAGCCGGGCGCCCCGCACGGCGGAGCGGTTGGCCTCCGGGTCCCGGTCGGCGACGAGCACCTGCAGGCCGTCACCCCCCTCGAGGGCCCGGGTCGCGGTCCGGGTGGTCACGCGGAGGTCGGGGACCCCGGCGGCGCGGAGCCCGCTCAGGATCGCCCCGCCCATCGAGCCGCCGCCGAGGATGGCGACGGGCGAGGGAAGAGGGGCAGGAGCGCTGTCGGTCACCCGCCGAAGCGTAGAGCCCGACCTCCTACACTGACTCCTGCTGGCGGGGAGGTACCTCATGTCGAACAACGAAGTCGATGCGGTGGCCGCGATCAGCCAGGCCGTGGGCAAGGTGCGGAACGTGCGCGCGGTCTCGACGGTGCGCATCGGACGCGAGGACGGCACGGGTCGCGTGCTCGTCCTGATCCGGGTGGGGCTGCCGCCGCTGCTCGCGCTGACCGACGTCGTGAACGTGATCGCGCACGTGCAGCTCGCCGCCGCCCGGATCGCCCCGAAGGGGGCCGCCGTGTTCGTCGAGCCCGACGTCGCTCACGACGAGGCGACGCCGACCGAGACGATCGTCATCCGCGCCCTGGAGTAGGGGCCCGCCGCCCGGCGAAGAAGTCGGTCAGGATCGCCGCGCAGTCGTCGGCGGCCACCCCCGCGACGACCTCGACCGCGTGAGGCACGCGCCGGTCGCGGATCACGTCGTACACGGATCCGACCGCGCCCGCCTTCTCGTCCCAGGCGCCGAACACGAGCCGCGGCACGCGAGCGGCGAGAACGGCTCCCGCGCACATCACGCAGGGCTCGAGCGTCACGACGAGGGTGCAGTCGTCGAGCCGCCACGCTCCCCTGGCCGCCGCCGCGGCGCGCAGGGCGACGACCTCCGCGTGGGCGAGCGGGTCGCCGGTCGCCTCGCGCTCGTTGCGGCCCGTTCCGATCACCGCGCCGTCCCCGTCCACCACGACCGCGCCGACGGGTACGTCGCCGGTGCGGAGCGCGGACCGCGCCTCCGCGAGGGCGAGCGCCATGAACCGCACATCGTCAGCACGCACGGCCGCCCCTCTCCGCTCCCGGATGTCTCAGTACCCTGACAGCATGCGCGTGCACGTGGCCGACCATCCGCTGATCACGCACAAGCTGACGATGCTGCGGGATCGCCGCACGCCCTCGCCGACGTTCCGCGCGCTCGCCGAGGAGCTCGTCACGCTGCTCGCCTACGAGGCCACCCGCCAGGTGCGGGTCGAGCCGGTCTCCATCGAGACGCCGGTGGCTCCGACGACCGGTCTCGCGATCAGCGACCCGCGCCCGCTCATCGTGCCGATCCTCCGTGCGGGCCTCGGGATGCTCGAGGGGATGGTGAAGCTCATCCCGAGCGCCGAGGTCGGCTTCCTCGGCATGGTGCGGAACGAGGCGACGCTCGAGCCGACGATCTACGCAGAACGCCTGCCCAGCGACCTCGAGAACCGGCAGTGCTTCGTGCTCGATCCGATGCTCGCCACGGGCGGGAGCCTGCTCGCCGCGATCGACTACCTCTTCCAACGGGGCGCGGTCGACGTGACCGCGGTGTGCCTGCTCGCCGCTCCCGAGGGGCTCGCGACGATCGAGGCGGCGACGAAGGGCCGCGACCTCACCATCGTGCTCGGCGCCCTCGACGAGAGGCTCAACGAGCTGGGCTACATCGTCCCCGGCCTCGGCGACGCCGGCGACCGGCTCTACGGCACCGTCCCCAGCTGACCCGCCCCCTTCCCACCGGCATTCCGGACCACCGCGGGCGCGCCGCGCCGCCCCGCGGCTTGACACGGCTCCCAGTCGTCGGTCAGGATGCCGGGCATGTCTTCCGCCGCGCACAGCACGACCGCCCTCGAGGCTCGTCAGGCTCCGCAGGCGATGATGTGCGGCGTCCCCAGCCGTCGAATGTGTCGCTGAACCGTTCCCTGCCGCCCGGTCTCTGAATCCGGGCCCCCGTCGCTGCTGCGACGTTCCGCCCCTCGTGGGCATCGGTTCCGCCTGCGCACCCGCGCACCCGCATTCGTGAAGGACTCCCTCCCGTGTCGATCGCTTCCCTGTCCCCTGCCGTCCCCACCGTCGCCCGCCCCGATCTCCGCCTCGTGCCGGACCTGCCCGTCGAGTCCCCGACCCCGGCGCCCGAGGCCCGTGGCTTCGCGCTGTTCGTCGGCGTCGACGAGACCGCCGCCCGCGCCGCCGGCGTCGACCTCGCCACCCTCGTCGAGACCCTCCGCCGGGTGACGGCGGACCTCGTGCCGTCAGCCGAGACCTACGCCGCCGTCGCCTTCGCGCCCGCCGGTGCCGGGGGCCGCGACCTCGACATCGTGCGCCGCGCCCTCACCGAGCGGGCGGCGGCCGCGAAGACCGCGCCGACGGCCGGCCGACGCCGCACGGGCGTCGTCCTCGACCTCTCCCGCAAGCGCCTCACCATCGACGGCGACACCGCGCCGCTGACCTACCGCGAGTTCCAGCTGCTTCAGCACCTCGTGCTCCGCGAGGGGCGCACGGTGGCCCGGGCCGACATCATCGACACCCTGTGGGGCGAAGGCGACACCGACGTCCCCAACGAGCGCACCATCGACGTGCACGTCCGCCGGCTCCGCTCGAAGCTCGGCGGGTACGGCGACATCGTCCGGACCATCCGGGGCAGCGGATACCGCTTCGACCGCCACGCGGACGTCGTCATCCGCTACGGATCCGGCCCCAGCCCCGACCGCGTCTGAGGGGCCGGTTCACAGCGAATCCATGGCCTCCGACACGCCGGAAGGGGCTAGCGCGCCGTTATCGAACCGTTATACCTTCGCAGGGCATCGATCGTTTGCTGTGGCGGTCGGTGTGTGTGATTGCAGGACACTCTTGGTGCAAGGGAAGAGGGCCGGTCGCCGCCTCTGCGACCGGCCCTTACCTGTGCTCGTGGCTGTGCCATCGTCGGCCGCCGGGAGTCCGCTCTGCGAGGACGCGTCCGGCGGGCCGCCGCGCGCTCGTCCGGGTCCGACGACGATGTCCCGATGACGGGGTGGGCCGTCACCGGGACATCGTCAGCAGGGGTGGCACGAAGTGCGCTCGCCGTGGGCGCGGCGTCCCCCCTGACTGCCCGGACCAGGGTCCGGCTGCCGGTCGGGACACCGGAGAGGTGATCCGAACTCGGGTGGCTTCCGGGGGCCCAGTCCGACGCGCCGTGGGCGCGGCGCGTGGAGCCGAGTGTACGAAGGCGCGCGGGAGGAGCACCGGATTGTCCCCCGAATCGGCGCCCCAGGCGGCGCGATTGTCCCCCGTTCGATGTGCGAACGCGTGCGGGGCGGCCTGAGGCACCGGGACGACGGTGATCCGCCCGGATGACGGCGATCCGGGGCCCGGATCGCCGCCGTTCCGAAGGATCCCCGTCGTTCCGCCGTGCCCTGCCGCCCCTCGGTGCGCCTCCGCGTGATGGGCGCGCCGTCCTCGTACGCTTCCCGGGTTCCGGCCACGCCTGCTCGATCGGTGGCCATCTCCGTGGGGGGCAACCGAGATGACCGACGAGGACCACCTCGCACCGAGGCACGCCGTCCACAGCGGCCGCCCGGCGTGGGCGACGGCGCTGAAGGTCGTCGCGCTCGCCACCGCCGTCGTGCTGGCGAGCACGGCGTCGATCGCGGCGATCGGCGTCTGGTCGCTCGGCAGGACCGTCGCGAACAACGCCGTCGACATCTCGAACGGCGGTTCGCTGCCGACCATCGCGGCCATGAACGGCAGCTTCAACGTGCTGCTCGTCGGGGCCGACAACGCCCCGGGCCAGAAGAGCTTCGGCGGGACGCGGGACGCGACGCTGAACGACGTCAACATCCTCGTGCACATCTCCGCGGACCACCGGCGAGGCGTCGTGATGAGCCTGCCGCGCGACCTCGTGATCGCGCATCCGCAGTGCGAGGACCCGGTCACGCACGAGACGTTCTCGGCGATGTCCGCCCAGCCGCTGAACACCGCCTACGCCCGTGGAGGCCTCGGCTGCGTCGTCGGCACGGTGGAGAACCTCACCGGCATCAAGATCCCCTACGCGGCCCTGTTCTCCTTCCAAGGCACGGTGAAGATGGCGGACGCGGTCGGCGGCGTGCCGATCTGCGTCACGAAGGCGATCGACGACCCCGACTCGGGCCTGAAGCTGCCCGCCGGCCGCTCGGTGATCTCCGGTCGGACGGCGCTGGCCTACCTGCGCAGCAGGCACGGCGTCGGCGACGGCAGCGACCTGTCCCGCATCGGCTCGCAGCAGGCCTACATGTCGTCGCTGCTGCGCACCATGATGAGCCGCGACACGTTCACGAACCCGGGCAAGCTCTACGGCCTCGCCCAGGCGGCGGCGCAGAACGTCCGGCTGTCGCGGTCGCTCGCGAGCGTCGACACCATCGTGACGATGGCCCTCGCTCTCAAGAACATGAACCTGCACGACCTCGTGTTCGTGCAGTACCCGACGGGCGCGGATCCGGAGAACACGAACAAGGTGGTCCCGAACACCGAGCTCGCCGACCTGCTGCTGCGTCGGATCCGGGCGGACCTCCCGGTGGCGCTCGACAAGTCGGCGCTCGGCCTCAGCACCGAGCTCGCACCGACGAAGGGCACGGCGACCGCCACCAAGGCGGCGACCACGACCACCGCGCCGAGCCCCGCGCCGACGAAGCCGTCGGCCGCGGTGATCCAGGGTCTGCGCGGGCAGACCGCGGCGCAGCAGACCTGCTCGATCGCCAAGAGCTGACGCCTCCTCCCCTCGCTGGGAGGTTCCCCACCGCCGGACGGCAGGCGGAGGGCTCGGCGTAGCGTTCGGCCATGAGCAACACCGGACCCGGCGACGACGACGTGCTCGCCGGCACCTTCGACCAGACGAACGGCATGGCGAGCGGCCTCGAGGGCGAGTCCGACGGCACGGCGGACGGCGACATCGACCCCGCGGCGCTGCGGGACGGCACCATGGGGATCGCGCCCGTCGACGAGCAGGACGACGCCGATGCCGAGGCCCTCCAGGAGGAGGAGGTCACCGGCGAGCGCGAGGGCGCGGCGGACACCGACGAGGGCCGCGTCCCCTAGGGGGTCGGGCGATCAGGCGCCGGACGGGCTCCTTCGTCCGACGGCGGGTCCGTCACGCCGGTGAGCGCGGCGCCGTCGCCCGACAGGCCCTCCTCCGGTGGCACGTCGTCCGCGACGGTCTCGCCGGCGTCGTCGAGGCCGCCCTCCCCCGGCACGTCCGGCCGCGCGGCGCCGTCGATCGCGCCGCCCGACGGCGCTGCGCCCGCCACGCTCGTTCCCGCGGTCGTGTCCTGGCCCGCGACGTGCGCCACCACGCCCGGCGCCTCGCTCGAGATCTCCGCATCGCTCATAGGGCGACGCTAGGAACCCCTCCTGGGATCCGTCCGACCGCCCGCTCGGTCCTCGTCGCGCGGCTCGAGCACGAACACCGGGATCTCCCGGTCGGTACGGCGCGTGTACGCCTCGTAGTCCGGCCACACCGCCACCGCGCGCCGCCACCACTCCGCGCGCTCGGCGCCCTCCAGCAGGCGAGCGGTGTAGTCCCGCTTCACGGCGCCGTCCTGCAGCTCGACGTGGGGGTTCGCGACGAGGTTGTGGTACCAGAGCGGATGCTTCGGGGCGCCGCCCTTGGATGCGACGACCGCGTACCGTCCGTCGTGCTCGACCCGCATCAACGGCGTCTTGCGCAGCCTGCCGCTCTTCGCGCCGACCGAGGTGAGCAGGATGATCGGGACGCCGCGCAGCGTGTTCTGCTCGGCGCCGCCGCTGCGCTCGTAGGCCTCGGCCTGCTCCCTCGCGTGGCGATCCGTGCTCGGTTCGTACTCACCCGTCAGGGGCATCCAGACTCCTCGTTCGTCATCCGCTGTCGAGGTTACGACCCGCGACGGCGTGACCCTGACCGCCTGCTGCGCCCGCCCCAGCACCCGGCGCCCTTTCAGGTGCCGTGGACCGCGGACCGGTACGAATCGTGTTCATGGCGACCACCCTCACGTTCCCCGCGTGGCTGAAGGAGCAGGAGTACCGCACCGACGAGGTCGGCGCATTCGCGAAGGAGGTGGCGCGGCTCGACGACTTCCCGGAATCCGGGGGCAAGGCGATCTACGACGGCTACTTCGAGACCGCGCAGGAGGAGCAGCGGCGGACCTACGACCGCGCCTGGTCGGAGTTCGAGGCGAGCCCGGAGCCTTCGCTGCCATGACGGAGGCGCTGCGCTTCGGCATGTTCGTACCCCAGGGCTGGCGACACGACCTCATCGGCATCGATCCCGCCGAGCAGTGGGCGGCGATGCACGGCGTCGCCGCCTTCGCGGACGAGGGACCCTGGGAGTCGATCTGGGTCTACGACCACTTCCACACCGTCCCGGTGCCGTCCGACGAGGCGACCCACGAGGCCTGGACCCTCATGGCGGCGTTCGCGGCTTCCACCAAACGGGTCCGGCTCGGCCAGATGTGCACCTGCATGAGCTACCGCAACCCCGCCTACCTCGCGAAGGTCGCCGCGACCGTCGACATCATCTCCGGCGGCCGAGTCGAGATGGGCATCGGCGCCGGCTGGTACGAGCACGAGTGGCGGGCCTACGGCTACGGCTTCCCGCGCATCGCGGAGCGGCTCGGTCGCCTCCGCGAGGGCGTCGAGATCATGCGGCAGGCCTGGACGACCGGCACGGCGACCCTCGACGGGGAGCACTACCAGGTCGACGGCGCCATCGTGCGGCCGCTCCCCCTGCAGGAGGGCGGCGTCCCGTTCTGGATCGCCGGCGGCGGCGAGCAGAAGACCTTGCGCATCGCGGCCGAGTACGCGGCGTACACGAACTTCTCGGGCGCCCCGGACGCGTTCGCGGCGAAGAGCCGCGTGCTCGAGGAGCGGTGCCGCGAGGCGGGCACGGACTTCGGTCGCATCGTCCGCAGCTCCAACTACAACTGCATCGTCGCGCCCACCGAGCGGGAGGTGGAGGAGCGGATCCGCGCCCTCGAAGCGAAGGTGACGCCGTACCTCGGCGCCGAGAAGGCCGCGTCGTTCGTCGCCGAGTACCGCACGGACGGCGCACTGGCGGTCGGCACTCCGGAGCAGATCGTCGAGCGCCTCAGCCGGATGCGCGAGGCGGGCCTCGGCTACGCGATCATCTACTTCCCCGACATCGCCACGGACCGCTCGGGCGCCGAGCTCTTCACCCGCGAGGTCCTGCCGGCGCTGCAGTGACGGCGGAGCGCGACCTGGCAGCGCTGCTCCGTGGCGCCCGGCCGACGATCGCCCATCCGGAGGTCGTGTTCGCGATCGTGCCGGACGCATCCGGCCTCCCGGCCCTCGCCACGGTGGCAGAGGACGAGGGGGTCGGGGTGGTGCTGCGCCGCGAGGACGCCGAACGGCTCGGCCTACCCGTCGACGGGGTGGGCGCGTGGATCACCCTCCGGGTGCACTCGGCGCTCGACGCGGTCGGGCTCACCGCGGCCGTGAGCACCGCGCTGGCGGATGCGGGGATCGCCTGCAACGTGCTCGCCGGCTTCCATCACGACCACCTGATCGTCCCGGCCGACCGCGCGGCGGAGGCCCTCACGCTGCTCGCGGCGCTCGGGCGGCCCGAGTGATTGCATCCGGCGTTTATATAAGCCTCTGATATAGTTGGGGGCATGGCCGAAACCGCCCCCTCCGTCACCGAGGAGCAGCTCGCCCTGGGCCAGGCCTTCGAGCAGATCGTCACCTGGCTGCGGCGCTCGCGCCGCACGAGCGACGTGTCCGCGACGGCGCTCAGCCTGCTGGATCGCCTCGACGCGACCGGCGCCCAGCGCATCACGGACCTCGCCGCCCGCGAGGGCGTCTCCCAGCCGGCGATGACCGCGCTCGTGAACCGGCTCGAGGAGCACGGCTGGGCCGAGCGCGCCGCGGACCCGGCCGACGGCCGCGCGACCCGCGTCGTGCTCACCGAGGCCGGCCACGAGCGGCTGCTCCGGCACCGCCAGGACCGCACCCGCCGCATCGTGGAGCGCCTCGCGGTGCTCGACCCCGAGGACCAGAGGGCGCTGCTCGCGGCGCTCCCGGCCCTCACCCACCTGACGGCCGACACCGAGGCCGCCCCGCCCGTCCGTTCTGGAGATGCGTTCCATGCATGACACCCCCACCACCTCGCCGTTCCGCCAGCCGCGGGCCGTCTGGGCCGTCGCGTTCGCCTGCGTCGTCTCGTTCATGGGGATCGGGCTCGTCGACCCCATCCTGAAGAGCCTCGCCGGGCAGCTGCACGCGAGCCCGACCCAGGTGGAGCTGCTGTTCACGAGCTACCTCGTGATCACCGCCGTCGCCATGCTCGTCACGGGATGGGTGTCGAGCCGGCTCGGGGCCAAGCGCACGCTGATCGCGGGCCTCGTGATCATCGTCGTCTTCGCCGCGCTCGCCGGCTCGAGCAACAGCATCGGCGGCATCGTCGGCTTCCGCGCGGGTTGGGGCCTCGGCAACGCGCTCTTCATCGCGACGTCGCTCGCCGTGATCGTCGCCAGCGCATCCGGCGGCTTCGCCGGCGCGATCATCCTCTACGAGACCGCGCTCGGGGTCGGCATCGCCATGGGACCGGTGATCGGCGGGGTGCTCGGCAACATCAGCTGGCGCGGCCCGTTCTACGGCGTCAGCGTGCTGATGGCGATCGCGCTCGTCGCGACCCTCACACTGCTGCCGAAGACGCCCGCCCCCGCTCGGAAGCAGCGACTCATCGAGCCGCTCGCCGCGCTGAAGCACCGATCGCTCGCGACCACGAGCGTCGTCGGCCTCCTCTACAACTGGGGCTTCTTCACCCTGCTCGGCTACTCGCCGTTCCTCATGGGGATCGACAGCCCGATCATGCTCGGCCTCGTCTTCTGCGGCTGGGGCGTGCTCGTGGCGGTGTTCTCCGTCTTCGTGGCGCCGCGGCTGCAGCGCAGCGTAGGCACCGCTCGCACCCTGTACGTGAACTTCGCGCTCATGGCCGTCGACCTCGCCGTGATCGGCATCTTCTCCACCACGCCGGCCGTCGTCATCGTCGGGGTCATCGTCGCCGGCGCGTTCATCGGCGTGAACAACACGCTCGTCACCACCGCGGTCATGTCGATCGCGCCGGTGGAGCGGCCGGTCGCCTCCGCGACCTACGGGTTCGTCCGGTTCATCGGCGGGGGCCTCGCGCCCTTCGCGGCCGGCCAGATGGTCGAGTGGATCGACCCGCAGGCGCACCTGCCGTTCCTGATCGGCGGCGGCGCGGTGCTGGTCGCCGCGGGCGTGCTCGCGACCGTGCGCAAGGCGCTCGCCGCCGCCGACCGCGGCGAGATCCAGCAGCCGGAGCTCGACGAGCTGGACGAGTTCGAGGACCGCAACCCCGTCGTCGGGGGCCTTGCGGTCGGCAACGCCGACTGACCCCGGCCCGGCTCCCGGGACCCCGCGTGCCGGGTGCATGCGGATGTGCCGAGTGCAGTCGGAAACCGGCGGAATTCAGCCTCGTCCGGCACATCCGCATGAACCCGGGACAGCGGAGCGGCCCGGGAGCACGCGCGGCCAGAACCGGCCGTCAGAAGGCGGAGGGCCGCCAGCGCTGCATACCCATTTGCAGTCCGGCGGCCCTCCTCGTCTCACCAGCGACGGCCCGAACGGTCGGATGATGAGACTCCGGGCCCGGATGGCGGGGGAGGGCCATCCGGAAGTCGTTATCGGTGCGGCGCACGCGCTGTCACCCCTTCGGGTGGGAGACGCCGGTCAATCTATCGGCGTGGGAGAACCGGGTGCAATGACCCGTCCCCCGTTCGGGGTCTTGCGTACCCCGGCGCGCGTCGCCGAGGCGGTGCCCGTGGGTCGAGCGGCTATGCTGTCCGGCGCCGGGAGACGTCGCATAGTCCGGTCGAGTGCACCACCCTGCTAAGGTGGAGAACCCTATTAGGGTTCCGTGGGTTCAAATCCCACCGTCTCCGCTCCAGCCGTAGCCCCGAGATCCGCGATTCCGGGGCTATCGCTCTGTCTGGGGCTATCGGCCGGCGTATCGCGCGGATTCCGCGAGTCCTTCGCCGATCGGGGTCGATGGTCAGGCCAGGGACGCGGCGGCTTTTCGCAGCTCGTCGAGGGCGTCGACGGAGTAGTCCCCCAGCGCCTCAGGGGGCGCCGTCGGCTCAGCGGCCCACCGCGTGAACGCGGTGTGGTGCGCCAGCACGCCGAGCTCCGCCGCGAGGCGCGCGGGCACCGTCGGGACACCACGAGCGACGAGCGCCTCCTCCATCGCCGCCGCCAGCCCGACCACCTTCTGCGCGTTGCGCTGGCGGAGCTCGTCATTCGCGGCGATGACCGCCTCCAGGCGCGGGGCGATCTCGCGGCTGACGGGCCCGTATGCCTTCGCTGCGCGGCGGAGTCCCTCGGCCACCGCGTCGAGCGGGGTCGCGTCGGCCGGTGCCTGCCGGATGCCTTCGGCAAGCAGTGCGCTCATCGCGGCCTGGCCCGCTACGAGCAGCTCGCGCTTGTCGGGGAAGTGCCGGAAGAAGGTGCTCCTTGTGAGGCCGGCCCGCTCCGCGATCTGCGCGACCGTGGTCTCGTCATAGCCCTGCTCCTGGAACAGATCGACGGCGGCCAGCACAAGGCGTTCCCGAGCCCCCGGCTCCCAGCGTCCCATGCGACCCACTGTAGTGATGGGACCCTTGTCTCGTCAGGTGCTACGGTCATGGGACAACAGTCTCATCACTTCCAGGAGGAACCTCATGCAGGTCTTCATCACCGGCGGCACCGGCAACATCGGCTCGGCGGTCGTCGCCGAACTGCTCGGGCACGATCACAGCGTCACTGTGCTGGCGCGCTCGGCCGCCTCGGCCTCCGCAGCGCAGGCTGCGGGCGCGGCGGTCGTCCGGGGCGACCTCGCCGACCTCGACGTCGTCCGCGCGGCGGCGGAGGCCTCCGAGGGCGTCATCCACCTCGCCTTCGGCAACGACTTCTCGAGCCCGCAAGCGCTCGCCAGGAACATCGCAGAGGAGACGGCGGCGATCGACACGATCGGTGAAGCCCTGATCGGAAGCGACCGCCCCTTCGTGATCGTCTCCGGCACCCCGGCCGCGGCAGGGCGGGCATCGGTCGAGACCGATCCGCTGCCCACAGACGGTCCCGTCGGCGGACGCAGCGTCACGGTCACCCGCGCGCTCGGACTCGCCGACCGCGGCGTCCGAACCGCCGCCGTCCGGCTGCCCCGCACCGTCCACAAGAACGGCGGCGGCGGCTTCGCCGGGCTGCTCGCTCACGTCGCCCGGCAGACGGGCGTGGCCGGGTACCCCGGGACGGGGACGCAGCGGTGGCCGGCGGTCCACTCGCTCGACGCCGCCGTGCTGTTCCGACTCGTGCTGGAGCGCGCGGAGGCCGGCACCGCCTGGCACGCCGTCGCGGACGAAGGGGACGCGGTGCGCGACATCGCGACGGTGATCGGTCGGAAGCTCGGGCTGGAGGTCCAGCAGGTGCCGACGGAGTCGTTCGGCCCGATCGGACCCGTGTTCGCTGCTGACCAGCCCGCGTCGAGCGCCTTCACCCGCGCCGAGCTCGGCTGGACGCCGGCGCAGCTGAGCCTGCTCGAGGACCTGGAGCAGAACCTCGCCCCCTGACCCAGCCGGCCCCTCCCGACGGTTGCCACTTCGTGCGGCTTTCGGGCGCTCAAGCCCGCAAGTAGTGGCAACACCCTCCCCCGTTCAGGCAGCGCGCGGACAATCGGATGCGTGGACCCGCACGCCGCACTCGCCGAGATCGCCTTCCGCCTCGAGCGGGAGCTGGCGCCCGTGTTCAAGATCCAGGCCTTCCGGCGCGCGGCTGCCGCCATTGAGGGCCTCGACCGGGACGAGCTCGCCGCTCGCGCCCGCGACGGGCGCCTGAAGGCGACGCGCGGCATCGGTGGCCGTTCCCTGGAGGTGATCCAGCAGGCGCTCGAGGGCGGCGTGCCGTCCTACCTCCAGGGCTTGCGGGATCGGGCGGCGGAGGACCTCACCCCTGCGGGCCGAGCGCTGCTCGACCAGCTGCGCGGCGACCTGCACACCCACAGCGAGTGGTCCGACGGCACGACGCCGATCGAGCTGATGGTCGAAGCCGCCCGGCTGCTCGGCCGGGAGTACACGGCGCTCACCGACCACTCCCCCCACCTCACGATCGCGAACGGCCTCACGATCGAGCGGCTCGAGGCGGAGCTCGAGATCGTCGCCGCGATCAACGAGCAGTCCGACGGATACCGCCTGCTGTCCGGGATCGAGGTCGACATCCTCGAGGACGGCACGCTGGACCAGACGCCCGAGATGCTCGACCGGCTCGACGTCGTGGTCGCGAGCGTCCACTCGAAGCTCCGGGCGGACCGCGACACGATGACCCGTCGGATGCTCGGGGCCCTGAGGGACCCGCACGTCAACGTCCTCGGCCACGTCACCGGCCGGCTCGTCGAGGGCACGCGGGGCACGCGGCCGCAATCGGAGTTCGACGCCGACGCCGTCTTCGCGGCGTGCGCGGAGCGGGGCGTCGCGGTGGAGATCAACTCCCGCCCGGAACGCCAGGACCCGCCCGACGACCTCATCCAGCGCGCCCTCGACGCCGGCTGCCTGTTCAGCATCGACACGGATGCGCACGCACCGGGTCACCTCGACTTCCTCGGCCTCGGTGCCACGCGCGCGGCGGCCAACGGCGTACCCCCGGAGCGCATCGTCACCACCTGGCCGGTGGAGCGCCTGCTCGAGTGGTCCAGAGCCGGTCGCTGACCCTTCGGACCGCCCTTCCGGGACTGGTAGAGTCGTCCGGTCGGTTTCGCACCGGCATGCGCCCGTAGCTCAACGGATAGAGCATCTGACTACGGATCAGAAGGTTGGGGGTTCGAGTCCCTCCGGGCGCGCGATACGACTGAAGGCCGTCCCGAAAGGGGCGGCCTTCAGTCATATGCGGCCTCGAGGATCGTGAGGACCCTCGAGGGGCAGGTCCCTGCTCACCAGAGACATCGTTCGGACAGGTCGACCGAGATCGAGCAGTCCCCCAGCTTGGCTGAGCGGGTTTGTTGGGGAACTGGCGTATTGTCGCGCTGCGGTTCGGTGCTGCCGCCGCAGGACCGCGCTCGAGCCCACCGCGAGCCCCTATCGGGAAGATCTTCATGCCGTCGTTCGAGAACCGCCCCGAGTCCCCGGAGGACTCTTCACTGATCGGCGGCCGTTACCGGCTCAAGGACCCCCTCGGCGGCGAGGGCGCCTCCGTGTACCGGGCTTCGGACCAGGTGCTGCGCCGGGACGTGGCCGTCAAGCTGTTCGCGCCCGGTGTGGGCACCGAGGGTGTGCTCGGCGACGAGGGGCTGCTGCTGGCATCCCTGAACCACCACTCCCTCGTGACCCTGCTCGATGCCGGCCTCGACGACCGTGGCCCCGGTGAGCCGCGGGCGTACCTGGTGCTGGAGCTCGTCGAGGGCGCCGACCTGCGGCGACGGCTCGAATCGGGCGTACTCCCCCTGCGCGAGGCGGCCTACATCGCCGCGGACGTCGCCGAAGCGCTCGACTACATCCAGGGACGCGGCATCGTGCACCGCGACGTGAAGCCCGAGAACATCCTGCTTCCTGACGAGGACGCCCTCCGCCGCCCGCGGGCCAAACTCGCCGACTTCGGTGTCGCCGCTCTCGTGTCCGCTTCTGAAGGCGCCACACCGGTTCAGCGGACCCGCGCCTACCTGAGTCCGGAACAGGCAGCCGGCGCCCCCGGCGGCCCGTCCACCGACATCTACTCACTCGGCCTGGTCGTACTGGAATCGCTGACCGGCCGCGCCGCGTTCCCCCCGAGCGTGACCGACGGGGCGTCTCAGTGGAGCCGCCCGAACCCGGAGATCCCCAAGACCCTCCCCAGCCGCTGGCGGGACCTGCTCGCCGCGATGACCGCCGCGGACGGCGCCTCGCGGCCCACCCCCGGCGAGGTCGCCGCCACCTTCCAGCAGCTCGCCAAGGACGCGGAGCAGGCAGGCGGCGGCTGCCCCGCCGCGGCCGAGGAAGCGCGACTGGCCAACCTCGCGCGGTACGACATCCTCGACACCGCGCCGGAGGAGGCGTTCGACCGGATCACATCCGTGGTCAGCCGCACCCTGCAGGTCCCGATCTCCACCGTGAGCATCGTCGATCGCGACCGCATCTGGTTCAAGTCGCACCATGGGATCGGGGCCCAGCAGATCGGCCGTGACCCCGGATTCTGCTCCGCCGTGGTCGAAACCGGTCGGGTCGTCCACGTGCCCGATGCGACCGCCGACCCCGCCACACGCGAGAACCCTCTCGTCACCGGTCTCGGCGTCCGCTTCTACGCGGGCGCGCCGCTCATCGGCTCGGACGGGTACGTCCTCGGCAGCCTCAGCGCCCTCGACACCCACCCCCGCACACTGACGGACGACCAGCTGGCGGTCCTCACGAGCCTCGCCGACATGGCCACGTACGAGCTCGAACGCCACCGCGCCACCCTCGTCCGCCAGGACTGACAGCCCACCGGCCCGGCGCCACCTCCCCGCACTCCGCTCTAGGACCGCCGGTCCGACCTCGGTAGCGCCTGCTCCGTGTGCCACACCGCCAGGGCCCGGTCCGTCGGGGCGCGGCGGGTCCTCACCCGATTCGGAATGGACCGCACGCGTTCGAGCCGCCGGCTTCGTGCGGTCGGTCAGCGGATCACTGCGGGCAGATGAGGCGAGTGGCGCCGAACTGGCTGTCGGAGCGGACGACATCGTGCACGTTCAGGCTCACGCCGCAGATCGGGCACTTCGGGTCCGCGGGCGGCCGGTAGGGCTCCTCGGGGCGTCCCGCGCCGATCTGGGCCGGGCCCATGAACGGCAGCAGCCCTCGATCCATACGGCTCGCCGCCCCGAAGAGCCGCCTAACGCCGTCACCCTTCGCCCTGCCTCGTGCCATGCCAGCATCCTAACCGTTAGCGCCCTAATCGATCGCGCTCACGCGGTAGTCTGCTCGGCGTGGCAACGGACATCAGCGTGGCGACGGATCCGCTCGCGCTCGATCGGCAGCTCTGCTACGCCCTGGCCGCGACGAGCCGGAGCGTGATCGGGATCTACAAGCCGATCCTCGACCCGCTCGGCCTCACCCACCCCCAGTACCTGGTCATGCTGGCCCTCTGGGAGCGCAGCCCTCGGACGGTCCGCAGCATCGCCGACGACCTGCACCTGGAGTCGGCGACCATCACTCCACTGCTGAAGCGGCTGGAGCGAGCGGGCTACATCGAGCGGACGCGCAACCCGAAGAACGAGCGGGAGCTCGCCGTCGAGCTGACCGAGCGGGGCGCCGCGCTGCGCGGGAGAGCGCAGAAGGTTCCCGCCGCCGTCGTCGAGCGGCTCGGGCTCCCCCTGCCGGTGCTCGAGGACCTGCGGGACCGACTCACCGAGCTGCTGCACGCCGTCGAGTCGCTCGGCCCCGTCTCGAACGCTTCCTGACCGCCCGATCCGAACCTCGGGGAATCCTCGTGCGCAACTAGGATCTGTGCCGACCATGCCTGACCTCATGACGGGCGCCGCCGAGGCCGTATCGGACGCCGAGACCCCGTTGCGCCGGCCGGGCGGCCGAACCGCCCGGAACACGGCGGCCATCTTCGAGGCGGTCATCGAGGAGCTCGCCACCCACCGCTTCGATGAAGTGTCCATCGAGTCGATCGCGCTCCGCGCCGGTGTACACAAGTCCACGATCTACCGACGCTGGTCGACCAAGCCGCGCCTGCTCGTCGACGCGCTGGAGGACGCTGCAGCGGCCCGCCTCGACGTCGCGGACACCGGGCAGCTGGCCACCGACCTGGAGGCCTTCGCGGTCTCGATCGCTCACATGCTCGTCTCGCGGGAGGGCGCAGCGGTCCTGTCGGCGTACACGGTCGAGGCGCCGCACAACGCTGAGATGCGTGCCGCCTTCCGACGCTTCCGGGCCGTGCGCGAGCGGGCCGTCGCCTCCCTCGTCAGGAAGGCGATCGAGCGTGGCGAGATCCCGGAGGGCACCGACAGCGCGAGCCTTCTCACGAATCTCCTCGGCCCGCTCTACTACACCGTCCTGATCGAGGTGCGGGCTCCGTCGCCCGAGGTGGTCAGGAGCGCGGTCCGGGCGACGGTCGCCTCAGCACGAAGCGGGGCGTTCGCGGATCCGACTCCGCACCCGGACGACTAGCGCTGCTCGACCCTCCCGGCCACTCACACCCTGGCCGCTTTCTCCCGAGCACCTCGCGGCGCCACGCGAGCCTCTCCCCGGCGCCTCTGATTGATCCGGCGTGCGAAGAGGGCACCACCGATGACGTTCGGGATCAGAGAGGTCCACGGCAACAGCGGGTAGAGCAGCTCGAAGGTGCCGCTGGCGAGCAGCACGCCGTTCTCCAGACGGAGCGTGACGGCGACGAAGGTGATGCTGAAGTTGACGATCATCCAGAACCTGTGGGCCGCGACATCGCGGGCGCGTGTGATCGCCCATACTGCCTTCGCGATCGTGAACAGCCACGCCAGCGCCAGGACGCAGAAACCGCTGGTGACGATCAGCCGGCCGGCAGGGAGAGTGCCGGCATAGGCGTGGAACGCCATGAAGAACCCGCCGACCGCCGATACCGCCACGGCGACCGCATAGACGCCACCGATCCTCCTGTGCGCGCGGCGAACCCGGCGTCGCAGGCCGCTCATCAGGTTCAGCGGGCCGAGCATCAGCGCCACCGCGCCCGCCCCGATGTGCACGAGCAGCGGCAGCTGATGGACGGCGTAGGTGTGGATCTGCTGGGCGAAATAGAACTCCTTGATGGCCGGGAAGAGCGGCATCGCGACCAGATACAGGCCGCCCATGACCGCAGCGACCAGGAAGCTCGGGAGCGCGACGAGCCAGCGGACCTTTCCATAGCGTCCAGCGACCCGTGGGCGGACTTCTGCATTCATCGCTCACCCTCCACCGACCTGAGCCGTACCGGCATCGCGCTCTCCACTCCCGAGAAGCGAATGGAACAGTGCCCGTCCTGGTGCGGCCGACGTCACCACTCCGTGCCCGGCGGAGGGGCCTGGATGCGCGCCATGCTCCGTGGGGACTCGCGAGCCGACTCCCTTCGTGGGGAGCAGTGTCGCTGTTACTGCGACGAAGTGTAGCATTAGCGCAGTGGACTGGATCGTCCTCGGGGATCGCCGCGCGGTGGTCTTCGGGCGATGGCCGGCCCGGCTTCAGCTCGGTCCGCGACCGGTGCGCTCGAGCATCGCCCCGAGGTCGTCGAGCCACTGCCTGGCCAGCAGGCGGCCGCCGGGCAGTCGGTCCTCCCGATCCCAGCGCCACGTGGTGATCATGGCGAGGACCAGCAGACGGCAGTCGATCAGCAGGTCCGGGTCCACCTGCGGGTAGAGCGCAGCGACCTGCGGCGGCACGTGCGCGAGATCGAACTCGATGGGACCGCGGCAGCACGTCTCCCAGTCGGTGAGCAGCGGCCCCTGCGCCGTGCTCAGCACGTTGCCCGGATGCGGTTCGCCGTGCAGCAGCTGCTCGGTGGCGCCCCTGCGCCGGACCGCTCGGCTCGCGTCCCGCAGCACCCTGCTGAGCAGGTCGCGCTCGGCGCTCCCCAGGGCCGGTGTGCGCTCAGGGGTATCGAGCATCCGCTGCGCGCTGCGGACTCGCTCCATGAAGTGCGGCGCCGGCGCGTCGAGTCGGCGCATCCCGACGTGCAGCCGTTCGAGAGCCTGCGAGTAGACGACCGGCGGGATCTCGCTCGGCTCGACCGGCTCGTAGTGGGTCCAGAACGTGATCGCGAAGCCGTTGCGCTCGTGCACGCGATCGCCGAGCCGCGGGTCGGGACCAGCGGCCGGGGCGCCGAGCTCGACGAGTCCTCGCGCAAGATCGAGCTCCAGCCCGGCCTGCGGGATCCGCTCCGTCCCCTGCCGCACCCTCGCGACGACGTCGCAGGGCAGCAGGCGCAGGGTGACGCTGTTCGAGGCCTGCAGAACGACCGTGTCGCGGACCTGCAGCCCGAGCGCGCGTGCGGTCTCCGCCGCAGCGGCTCGAGCCGGTCCGAGGGCGCGCATGCCGACCCTTCCGGCCCGGTGGGAGTTCGGAGCGACGATCACCTAGGCGAACGCCGCCATGTGCACCATCACGTTATCGCCGCCATTGCGAACCTGAATACCTCTTGGGTGGCGGCATTGCGCAGGACTATGGTCGCGAGCGTCGCCGCCGGCTCCCCCGAACGCTCTCCCGGCCACGACGTTCCTCGACCCCAGGAGGACCCATGTTCCGCCGTCCCCTCCTCGCGGCCTTCACGGTCGCCGCGACGGTCGCCGCGCTGCTCGGAGCGTCGGTGCCCGCCGACGCGGCGACGGCGAGCATCGGCTACCTCGACCAGTCCTACACGGGGGCCGCGAATCCGCCCACCTCGGACAAGCCGCAGAGCAAGCTCTGGTACGTCGGCGGGTACTGGTTCGCGGACATGTGGAGCTCCAGCGCGGCGGCCTGGCACATCTTCCGCCTGGACCGGCCGACGGAGACGTGGACCGACACGAAGGTCGCGGCGGACAACCGTGCCACCGCGTTGGCCGACACCCTGTGGGACGGAAGCCACCTCTACATCGCCTCCCACGTCGTGTCGGTCTCGACGGAGGCGAAGCCGATCGCCTCGCAGTCGGGGAAGCCGGCGAAGCTCTATCGGTACAGCTACAACGCGACGACGAAGAGCTTCACGCTGAACAGCGGGTTCCCGACGACGATCGAGAACTACTCCGGCGAGTCGATGACCATCGACAAGGACTCCACGGGCCGCATCTGGGCCACCTGGACCCAGGTCAGCGGCAACTCGACGTCGGGCTTCACCAGCAAGGTGTACGTCAACGCGACCTCGACGGCGGGCACGACGTGGGGCACCCCGTTCGTCATGCCCGCCACCAACGTCAACGCCTCGCCCTCGCCGGACGACATCTCCTCGGTGGTCGCGTTCGGCAAGAACAAGATCGGCGTGCTGTGGAGCAACCAGCTCGACCAG
>JAICSU010000321.1 GCA_025936735.1 Amnibacterium sp. | reverse complement strand
TTCGGGCAGCTCACCGCCCTCTACCCGCAGGAGCGGTTGCGGCTCGAGACGGAGTCCCAGAAGCTGTCGACGCGCGTCATCGACCTCGTCGCGCCGATCGGCAAGGGCCAGCGCGGGCTCATCGTCTCGCCGCCCAAGGCGGGCAAGACCCTCGTGCTGCAGGCGGTCGCGAACGCGATCACCAAGAACAACCCCGAGGCCCACCTCATGGTCGTGCTCGTCGACGAGCGGCCCGAGGAGGTCACCGAGATGCAGCGCACCGTGAAGGGCGAGGTCATCGCCTCGACCTTCGACCGGCCCGCGGAGGACCACACCACCGTCGCCGAGCTCGCCATCGAGCGCGCGAAGCGCCTCGTCGAGCTGGGGTACGACGTCGTCGTGCTGCTCGACTCGATCACGCGCCTCGGTCGCGCCTACAACCAGGTCGTGCCCGCCACCGGCCGTGTGCTGCCCGGCGGCGTGGAGGCCGCGGCCCTCTACCCGCCGAAGCGCTTCTTCGGTGCCGCCCGCAACATCGAGAACGGCGGCTCGCTCACCATCCTCGCCACCGCCCTCATCGAGACCGGCTCGCGCACCGACGAGGCGATCCTCGAGGAGTTCGCCGACACCGCGAACATGGAGCTGCGGCTCTCCGGCGCCCTCGCCGAGAAGCGCATCTTCCCGGCCGTCGACGTCGCCGCCTCCGGCACGCGGCGCGAGGAGCTCCTGATGGGGCCGGACGAGGTCAAGGTCACCTGGAAGCTCCGCCGTGCGCTCGCCGGCCTCGACACCCAGGCGGCCCTCGACATCGTGCTCGCCAAGATGAAGGAGACCGCCTCGAACGTCGAGTTCCTGGTGCAGATGCAGAAGTCGCTGCCGGACCCGGGCGAGTGACCGACCCGACCGGGCAGTTCGCGTCGGTCGCGCCCCTCGTCGCGGAGCACGCGGACCTCGAGCAGCAGCTCGCGGATCCCGCGCTCCACGCGGACGCCGGGCGCGCCCGCCGCGTCGGGCGCCGGTATGCCGAGCTCGGTCAGATCGTCGCCGCGCACACCGCGTGGCGCCAGCTGGCGGAGGACCTCGCCGCCGCGCGGGAGCTCGGCGCCGAGGATCCGGCGTTCGCCGCCGAGGTCCCCGACCTCGAGGTCGCGGAGGGGGAGGCGGCGGAGAAGCTGCGCCGGCTGCTCATCCCGCGCGACCCCGACGACGGCCGCGACGCGATCCTCGAGATCAAGGCGGGGGAGGGCGGCGAGGAGTCGGCCCTGTTCGCGGCGGACCTGCTGCGGATGTACCTCCACTACGCCGAGTCGAAGGGCTGGCGGACCGAGCTGCTCGAGCGCACCGAGAGCGACCTCGGCGGCTACAAGGACGTGCAGGTCGCCATCAAGGGCTCCTCCAACGACCCCGCCGAGGGCGTCTGGGCCCACCTCAAGTACGAGGGCGGCGTGCACCGCGTGCAGCGGGTGCCGGAGACCGAGTCGCAGGGGCGCATCCACACCAGCGCGGCCGGCGTCCTGGTGTTCCCGGAGGCCGAGGACGTCGAGGTGGAGATCGACCCCAACGACCTGCGCATCGACGTCTACC
>JAICSU010000140.1 GCA_025936735.1 Amnibacterium sp. | reverse complement strand
GGCGCGCGGCGCGCTCCACCGCGTCGAACGCGCGGAACTGCCAGCCGTACTTGCGCTCCAGCGCGGCGAGCAGGGGGCGCTGCTGCACGGGGTCGGTCACGAGCTCCACCACCCCGTCGACGGCGACGGCGCCCGGCCGCACCCGGCCCCGCACGTCGCACTCGCGGATCACGACGGCCGGGTTGTTGCGCAGGCGCTTCGCCTTGCCGGTGGTGGTGTCCGTCACGACGGCGAGCGCGTTCCCCGCGGGCGCGACCCAGACGGGCGTCGCGACGGCCACCCCGCTCCGGCGGAACGTGGTGAGGCTGATGTAGCGGCGCCGTCCTGCTGCCGCGAGCTCGGGACTCATCGCCCCGAGGGTACGTCAGGCCGCGGGCCGCGCGACCTCGTCGACGAGGTCGGCGGTCCGCACCGGGACCTCCCGCACGTCGGCGCCGGCGTAGGGGGCCTCGATCATCATCCCGTCGCCCGAGTAGATGGTCGTGTGGTACATGTCGCCGTGGCCGTCCGTGTAGAAGAGCAGGTCGCCCGGGCGCACGGAGGAGAACGGCACGAGGTGCCCCTCGGCCTTCTCCAGCCCGTACTGGGCGGTGGCCGAATGCGGACCGATGTCGATGCCGACGGAGGCGTAGGCGGCCATGGTGAGCCCGGAGCAGTCCCAGGCGTGCGGGCCCTCGGCCGCGAAGACGTAGGGGTCGCCGATGTGCGCTCGGGCGAACGCGACGGCGCGGGCCGCCGGGGTGGTCGCCGCCTCCGCCGCGACCTTCCTCGGGTCGCAGCGCGGCTGGTGGTGCTGCCCCGCGAGGTAGTCGCAGGCCACCTGCTCGCTGGTGTGCCGGAGCATCGCGAGGTCCAGGACCAGCTCCTGCTCGTGCTCCTGGGCATCGCGCACCGCCGCGGCGGTGGCCACCGCCTCCTTCTTCGCCGCAGCGGCGGCGGCCTCGGCCTTCGCCTCCGCGGCGACGGCGGCGGTCGCCGCGGCCTCGGCGTGCGCCTTCGCGGTGGCGGCGGTCGCCGCGTCGTCGGTCGCCTGCTGGTACACGCGGGCGGCCATCGAGGAGAGCTGCGACGCCGTGCTGAGCCCGCGCAGGGTGCCGCCGGAGATGCGGCTGTTCAGGACGAGGGACAGGGGCAGCGTGCCGAGGTCGGTCCGGGCCAGGTTCGCCGCGAGCGCGCTCGCCCGCGTGCGGGACGTCCGCGCGGTCGCGGCCGCCGTCTGCGCCTCCGCCTCCGCGGCGTCCCGCTCGGCGACGGCGGTATCGGCCGCGACGCGGGCCGTCAGGTACCGCTCGTCGGCCTGCTGGGACGCCTTGCCGGCGCGGTCGGCCTGATGCTGCAGGGCGATGACCTGCTCCCCGATGCGGGCGACCTCCGCGGCCTTCGCCTGCTCGTCCTTCTGCGCGGCGAGCAGCTCGGCCCGGGTGGGGTACACGATGGCGGGGACCTTCGCCGGTGCGGACGCCTTGGCCGTCGGGGTGGGGCTCGCGCTCGGGCTGGGCGACGCGGCGAGTGCGGCGCCGCCGCCTCCGGCGACGAGGGCGAGCGTCAGCGCGAGCGATGCCGCTCCGGCGCCGAGGCGCCGGCGTCCGGCCGACCGGCCCACGCTCGCGTCCTTCCCGCTCCCCGGCTCCGGGTGCGGCCGGGCGCGGAGGGCGGTCGCCGAGCGGTGGGTCCGCTCGAGGGGTCGGGCACGGATCGCGGCTCGTCACCGGGGCGGCGCAGCGCGGATCCTGCGCTCATCACACTCCGGATCTCGCCGGAGCGCCAGCCCCGGTTTCCGGAGCCGACCGCCGCGGGGCGCCCGCCGGGAGCGGTCAGCCGCTGAAGCGCGCCACCTGCCCGACGAGCTGGTAGCCGCGCACCGGCACCTCGCGCACGTCCTGACCCTCGTAGGGAGCCTCGATCATGTCGCCGTTCCCGGAGTAGATGGCGACGTGGTACATGTCACCGCCGCCGTCCGTGTAGAACAGCAGGTCGCCGGGCTCACGGTCCGAGTAGGAGACGAGCTTGCCCTCGCTCGCGGCGAGGTCGTACTGCGCGGTGGCGCTGTGTCCGCCGATGCCGATCCCCGCGGAGGCGTATGCGGCCATCGTGAGGCCCGAGCAGTCCCAGGCGTTCGGGCCGGCGGCCGCGAAGACGTACGGGTCGCCGATCTGGGCGCGGGCGAAGGCGAGCACGCGGGCGGCGACCGAGGCGTTCCCCGGCAGGCTCGTCAGGTGGACGGAGGATCCGCTCGACCCGCTCGATCCGCTCGACCCGCTCGATCCGCCCGATCCGGCGGAGACGGTGGGAGCCGGCGCCTCGAGCGCCGCCAGCTGCGCCTGCAGCGCCCGCTGGCGGCTGCGCTGCTGCGCGACGACCGAGGCGGCCGCCGCGGCCTTGCGCTTGGCGTCGGAGAACGCGGTCTTCGCCGAGTCCGCGGCGTTCTGGGCCGACACGGCGGCGTCGGACGCCTTCGTCGCGAGCACCTTCGCGGTGTGCTCGTCGACCTTCGCGTCGTTGAAGATCTGGGTCGACTGCACCGACAGCTGCGACATGCGGCTCACGCGGTAGAGCACCCGGGTGGCGCCTCCCCCGTCGAGGAGGAGGTTCGCGGCCTGGTCGGCGCTGCCGGAGCGCGCGAGGTTCGCGGCGACGACGGCCGCGCGGGCACGGGACTTGAGCGCCTTCGCCGTGGCGGCCGCGGCGACCTTCTGAGCGGCCGCGTAGCGCTGCGCGGCGGCGGCGGCGGAGGTCTTCGCCTTGAGGTAG
This sequence comes from Amnibacterium sp., assembly GCA_025936735.1. Classification (GTDB taxonomy): domain Bacteria; phylum Actinomycetota; class Actinomycetes; order Actinomycetales; family Microbacteriaceae; genus Amnibacterium. Next base: position 4,445 of record JAICSU010000140.1, on the reverse strand, counting down.
TGCTCGTCGGCGACCTGGGCGGTGCGGCCGGCGGCGTCGGAGGCCCTCTGGAGCCCGTCGAGGCACGAGCTCAGCTTCTGCACCGCGGCCCGCACGTCCGCCGCGCTCTTCGAGGCGGGGTGGATCGTCTGGCAGACCGGCTCGGGCGCCTGCAGCGCCTCCGCGGAGCCGAGGCCGAAGCCCGTGAGACCGACGGCGACGAGCGCGGTGACGGTGGTGGACACGATTCGGCGCGTGGCTCGGCTTCGCACGGACGGCCTCCTGCGTGGATCCGCATCGCACGGGGATCCATCGGGTGGGGTCGACCCAGGCCTCAGGAGGAGGTCACCGGCGGGGTATCGCCGGGCGGGTCGCGGACGGGGTGGGTCGCGATGCGCAGCCTTGGGGGTGGCTGCCGCGGACGACCGTAGCAGCGTCTCCGCGCCACCGCACACCCTGGGCGTTATCAGAATGTGATCTGGACACGCCGTATCGCGCGTCTGAGTGCCCGGGGAAGCCAGGGCAAGGGAGGCGGTGAACCTGAGAAACCGCCCCGGAACGCGAAAGACGCGCGCTTCCCGGCGGGGAAGCGCGCGTCTTCGCGGGACGGCGTCGTGTCAGCGCGCGACCGACCCCTCCACGTAGTCGTCCGAGGTGTTGCGCCAGGCGAACAGGCGGCGCAGCTCGCGGCCGACCTCCTCGATCGGGTGCTGCTCGCCCTTCTGCCGCAGCTCGAGGAACTCCTTCCCGCCGTTGTCCTGGTCGTCGATGAAGCGCTTGGCGAAGCTGCCGTCCTGGATGTCCTTCAGCACCGCCTGCATGTTCTGCTTCACGTCCGGGGAGATGACGCGGGGGCCCGAGACGTAGTCGCCGTACTCGGCCGTGTCCGAGATGCTCCAGCGCATCTTCGCGATGCCGCCCTCCCACATGAGGTCCACGATGAGCTTCAGCTCGTGCAGCACCTCGAAGTAGGCGATCTGCGGCTGGTAGCCCGCCTCGGTGAGGGTCTCGAAGCCGTACTGGACGAGCTGGGTGATCCCGCCGCAGAGCACGGCCTGCTCGCCGAAGAGGTCCGTCTCGGTCTCCTCGGTGAACGTGGTGCGGATGCCGCCGGCGCGCAGGCCGCCGATCGCCTTCGCGTACGACCAGGCGAGGTCCCAGGCCGATCCGCTCGCGTCCTGCTCGACCGCGACGATCACCGGAACGCCGCGGCCGGCCTCGAACTCGCGGCGCACGGTGTGGCCGGGGCCCTTCGGGGCGACCATGACCACGTCGACGCCCTTCGGGGCGGTGATGTAGCCGAAGCGGATGTTGAAGCCGTGGCCGAACAGCAGCGCCTTGCCGTCGGCGAGGGCGGGGGCGATGTCGTCGGCGTACAGGTGCCGCTGCACCTGGTCGGGGGCGAGGATCACGATGACGTCGGCCCACCGGGCGGCGTCGGCGGGCGTGTGCACGCGGAATCCGGCGTCCTCGGCCTTGGCCCGGCTCTTCGAGCCCTCCTGCAGGCCGACGACGACCTCGACGCCCGAGTCGCGCAGGTTGAGGGCGTGGGCGTGGCCCTGCGAGCCGTAGCCGATCACCGCGACCTTCTTGCCCTGGATCAGGGAGAGGTCGGCGTCGTTGTCGTAGACGATCTCGGTCATGGAGGGGCCTTTCGTTGGAGGTGTGCGCGACTCGCGCGGTCAGGGTCGGGGGATGCGCTCGGTGATGCTCCGCGGGCCTCGGCCCATCGCGAGCAGCCCGGACTGCGCGAGCTCGCGGATGCCGTAGGGCTCGAGCATCTTCAGCAGGCCGGCCGTGCGCTGCGCGCCGGCGACGAGCTCGATGACGAGGGCCTCCTGCGTGACGTCGACGACGGCGGCGCGGAACAGCTCGACGATCTCGAGCACCTGCGGCCGGGTGGCCGCGTCGACCTTCACCTTCACGAGCACGTGCTCGTGGAGCACGCTCGCGGTGGGCTCGAGCTCCACGATCTTGATCACGTTGACCAGCTTGTTCAGCTGCTTCGTGACCTGCTCGAGCGGCAGGTCCTCCACGTCGACGACCGCGGTGATCCGGGACATGCCGGCGACCTCGCAGGGACCGACGGCGAGGGAGCCGATGTTGAAGCCGCGGCGGGCGAAGAGGCCGGCGACGCGGGTGAGCAGCCCCGGCTTGTCTTCGACGAGCAGGGAGAGGACGTGGGTGCTCATCGGGTCCCGGGCGCTTCCGCCGAGCTCCCGGGTGCGCCGTCTGCGCCGTGCTCCTCGAGCACCGGGCCGGCGAGGTCCGGGTCCTGGCCGTCGGCGGTCTCGTCGCCGTCCCAGCTGGGGGCGTGCTCCCGCGCGTACTGCACGTAGGAGTTGCTCACCCCCTGCGGGACCATCGGCCACACCATCGCGTCGGCGGACACGACGAAGTCGAGGACGACGGGGCGGTCGTTCGTCTCGATCGCGACCCGGATGGCGTCGTCGACGTCCTCCTCGCGCTCGACGCGGATGCCGAGGGCCCCGTACGCCTCCGCGAGCTTCACGAAGTCGGGGATCCGCTTCGTGCCGTGACCGGTGTTCAGGTGGGTGTTCGAGTAGCGGCCGTCGTAGAAGAGGGTCTGCCACTGGCGGACCATGCCGAGCGACGAGTTGTTGATGATGGCGACCTTGATCGGGATGTCGTTCAGCACGCAGGTCGCGAGCTCCTGGTTGGTCATCTGGAAGCAGCCGTCGCCGTCGATGGCCCAGACGAGCCGGTCGGGCTGGGCGACCTTCGCCCCCATCGCGGCGGGCACGGCGTAGCCCATGGTCCCGGCGCCACCGGAGTTCAGCCACGAGTTGGGCCGCTCGTAGCGGATGAACTGCGCCGCCCACATCTGGTGCTGGCCGACGCCGGACGCGTAGACGGCCTCCGGGCCGCTGATCGCGCCGATCCGCTCGATGACGTACTGCGGCGAGAGCTGCCCGTCGGAGGTCGGTGCGTAGCCGAGGGGGAACTCCTCCTGCAGCCCGTGCAGGTAGGTCCACCAGTCGGCGTAGCGCTCGGCCGGGGCGGCGGGCGCGTACCGGTCCCCCGCCGTGACCTCGCGGAAGGCGGCGGCCAGCTCGGCGCAGACCTCCTTCGCGTCACCGACGATCGGGACCTCGGCGAGCCGGATCTTGCCGATCTCGGCCGGGTCGATGTCGATGTGCACGACCTTCGCCTTCGGCGCGAACAACGACGCCTTGCCGGTCACGCGGTCGTCGAAGCGGGCGCCCACCGCGACGAGCAGGTCGGCCTCCTGCAGCGACAGCACGGCGGGCACGGTGCCGTGCATGCCCGGCATGCCGAGGTTCGCCGGATGAGTGTCGGGGAACGCGCCGCGCGCCATGAGGGTCGTGACGACGGGCGCGCCCGTCGTGTCGGCGAGCTCGAGGAGCTCGGCGGACCCCTGGGCCCGGATCACGCCGCCGCCGACGTAGAGCACCGGGCGCTTCGCGGCGGCGAGCATCTGCGCCGCCGCCTGCACCTGCTTGCCGTGCACCTTCGCGGTGGGGCGGTAGCCGGGCAGGTCGAGCTTCACCGGCCAGATGAAGGGCGCGGAGTTCTGCTGCGCGTCCTTGGTGATGTCGACGAGCACGGGGCCGGGGCGGCCGGTGGCGGCGATGTGGTACGCCGCGGCGATCGCCGCCGGGATCTCCTCCGGCTTCGTCACGAGGAAGGAGTGCTTCGTGATCGGCATCGTGATGCCGACGATGTCGACCTCCTGGAACGCGTCAGTGCCCATCAGGGTCGAGAAGACCTGGCCGGTGATCGCGAGGATCGGCACCGAGTCCATGTACGCGTCGGCGATCGCGGTGACGAGGTTCGTCGCGCCCGGGCCGGACGTGGCGATCGCGACGCCGACGCGGCCGGACGCAGCCGCGTAGCCCTCCGCCGCGTGTCCGGCGCCCTGCTCGTGGCGCACGAGGATGTGCCGGATCTTCTCCGCGTCGAGCAGCGGGTCGTAGACCGGCAGGATCGCGCCGCCCGGCAGCCCGAAGACGTCCGTGACGCCGAGGAGCTCGAGGGTGCGGACGACCGCCTCCGCACCGGTGACGACCGGGGGCTCGGGCGCGCGGGTGAGGTGCTCGCCGCCCGGCTTCGGGCGGACTGCCGAGGGCAGGGGGGTGGAGATGGGAGTCGACATGACCTGTTCCCTATCCGTGACGGGCGGTTCAGCCCGTCACTGCGCCGACCGCGGCCGAGCGCACGAGCTTGGAGTACTTGGCGAGCACACCACGGGTGTACCGGGGAGGCAGCGGCGCCCAGCCGGCTCGGCGGGCTTCGAGCTCTGCCTCGTCGACGAGTACGTCGAGCGTGCGGGCGGCGATGTCGACCCGTATCGGGTCGCCGTCGCGGAGGAAGGCGATCGGACCCGCGTCCACCGCCTCCGGTGCGATGTGGCCGATGCACAGGCCGGTTGTGCCGCCTGAGAATCTGCCGTCCGTCAACAGTAGTACGTCGCGGCCGAGGCC
>JAICSU010000278.1 GCA_025936735.1 Amnibacterium sp. | reverse complement strand
GCGGCCCGTGGGCCGGTGCCGGTGACCACCGGCGTGTAGGCGGACATTGTCCTTGTTACCCCTTTGTAGCGAGTCCGAGTTCGGATACAGCGACGTGCTCGGCCACCTCGGGAGGGGCGGCCGTCTGTATCCAAGTCTCAAACGTTGACGGCGTCAACCTCGGATTGCAGGACCCTCCCGCGCCGGGCGCGCCCCGCCTACTGGGGGTGCGGCGCAGGGCGTCGGCAGGCCGGCGGCGGACGCGGCCTCAGTGCGCGGCGGCGTCCCAGTCGTGGCCGATGCCGACCTGCACGTCGAGGGGGACGCGGAGCTCTGCGGCCCCGCCCATCCGGGTGCGCACGAGGTCGGCGAGCGCGTCCTGCTCGCCGTCGGCGACCTCGAAGACGAGCTCGTCGTGCACCTGGAGGAGCATCCGGGAGCGCATGCCCTGCTCCTGGAGGTCGCGGGCGACCCCGATCATGGCGAGCTTCATGATGTCGGCCGCGCTGCCCTGGATCGGCGCGTTGAGCGCGGCCCGCTCGGCGTTGTCCCGGAGCACGCGGTTGGGGCTGGTGAGGTCGGGGAAGGGCCGGCGGCGGCCGAAGATGGTCTCGGTGTACCCGTCGACGCGGGCCTGCTCGACGACGTTTCGCAGGTAGTCGCGCACCCCGCCGAAGCGCTCGAAGTAGCCCGCCATCAGCTCGCGGGCCTCCGCCGTGTCGATCCGCAGCTGCTTCGACAGCCCGAAGGCGGACAGGCCGTAGGCGAGCCCGTAGGACATCGCCTTCACCTTGGTGCGCATGAACGGGGTGACCTCGGCGGGCGGTACGCCGAAGACCCGGGAGCCGACGAAGCGGTGCAGGTCCTCGCCGGAGACGAAGGCCTCGATGAGCCCGGCGTCCTCGGAGAGGTGCGCCATGATCCGCATCTCGATCTGCGAGTAGTCGGCGGTGAGGAGCACGCGGTGCTGCTCGTCGGCGATGAACGCGCCGCGGATCCGCCTGCCCTCCTCCGCCCGGATGGGGATGTTCTGCAGGTTCGGGTCGTTCGAGGAGATGCGACCCGTGGTCGTGCCGGTCTGCACGTAGGTCGTGTGGATGCGCCCGTCGGGGCCGATCCCCCGCTGCAGGGTCTCGATGATCTGCCGCAGCTTGGAGGCGTCGCGGTGCTGGAGCAGCACGTCGAGGAAGGGGTGCGGGCTCTTCGCCTGCAGGTCGGCGAGGGAGTCGGCGTCGGTGGAGTAGCCGGTCTTGGTGCGGCGGGTGCCGGGCATGCCGAGCTCGCCGAACAGCACGTCCTGCAGCTGCTTCGGGGAGCCGAGGTTGAGCTCGTGGCCGACGATCGCGTAGGCCTCGTCGGCGAGCTCGTGGATGCGCGTGGAGAGCTCGGTGTTCAGCGCGTCGAGGGCGAGCACGTCGACCGCGACGCCGGCGGTCTCCATCCCGGCGAGGACCCGCAGGGTGGGCAGCTCGATGTCGGTGAGCACGGCCAGGGTCTTCTCGTCGAGGCCCTCCTTCAGCACGTGTGCCGAGCGGAGTACGTACCAGGCGTGCACCGCGGCGGGGGCGGCTCCCCCGATGTCCTGCACGAGCTGGTTCGGGTCGGCCTCGGGCAGCCGCTCCTGCAGGTAGCGGTCGACGACGTCGGCCAGGGTCTTCTCCTGGCCGCTCGGGCGGAGCAGCCACGCGGCGAGCAGCGTGTCGAACGCGATCCCCTCGAGGGCGAGCCCGCTCGCGGTGAGGGCCTTCAGCTGGGTCTTCGCGTCGTGGAGGAGCTTGGGAGCGTCCGGGTCGGCGAGCCAGGCCTCGAGCGGGGCGTAGTCGGCGCGGCCGGCCTGCCAGGGCAGGTCGACCGTCTCGGTGGGCGAGGCGACGCCGATGCTGACGACCCGGCCGCCCTGGCTCTCGACGACGAGCCCGAGGCCCTCCGGATGCGCGGCACGGTTGCGCTCCAACCAGCCGGCGAGCTCCTCGTCGAGGAGCTGCTGGGGCGGAGGGGGCGGCGGGGCGGCGTCGGCGTCGGCCTGCGCCTCGGGCGCGGATCCGGAGACCCCGCCGCCTTCGAGCTTCAGCACCCGGTCGAGCAGGGTGCGGAACTCGAGCTTGCCGAACACCTCGCGGACCGCGGCCTCATCGATCGGGCGGCGGACGAGGTCGCCGGGCGTGACGGGCAGCTCGACGTCGGTGTGCAGGCGGTTCAGGCGCCGGTTGCGCTCGGCGTTGCCGCGCTGCTCGCGGAGGTTGTTGCCGACGACGCCCTTGATCTCGTCGGCGTGCTCGAGGATCGCCTCGAGCGAGCCGTACTGGTTCAGCCACTTGACGGCGGTCTTCTCGCCGACCTTGTCGATGCCGGGCAGGTTGTCGCTCGTCTCGCCGACGAGCGCGGCGATCTCCGGGTACTGGTGGGGCTCGATCCCGTAGCGCTGCCG
>JAICSU010000292.1 GCA_025936735.1 Amnibacterium sp. | reverse complement strand
GGCACAGGGTAGTGCCGCCTCTGCGGCGCACCCGCCGGCGGCCATGCGAGGCGTAGCGTGAGGGAGTGAGCGAACGCCCTGCACCCACCACCGTCGGCGCGCTGCGGGCCTCCGGGCACGAGGCCAGGCCCGTGCGCCAGGAGATCCGCGAGAACCTCGTCCATGCCCTCGCCGAGGGACGCGACCCGTGGCCTGGCCTGCACGGCTTCGCCACGACCGTCATCCCACAGCTCGAGCGGGCCCTGCTCGCCGGCCACGACCTCGTCCTTCTCGGGGAGCGAGGGCAGGGCAAGACCCGCATCCTGCGCACCCTCGTCGGCCTGCTCGATGAGTGGACCCCGGTGATCGAGGGGTCCGAGCTCGGCGAGCACCCGTTCGAGCCGGTCACGGCCCAGTCGAAGCGGTGGGCCGCCGAGCAGGGCGACGACCTGCGAGTGGGGTGGCGGCACCGCGACGAGAGGTACGCCGAGAAGCTCGCGACGCCCGACACCTCGGTGGCTGACCTGATCGGCGACGTCGACCCGATGAAGGTCGCCGAGGGGCGCTCGCTGGGCGACCCCGAGACCATCCACTTCGGCCTGATCCCCCGCTCGCACAGGGGGATCGTCGCGATCAACGAGCTCCCGGACCTGGCCGAGCGGATCCAGGTGGCGATGCTCAACGTCATGGAGGAGCGGGACATCCAGATCCGCGGCTACGTCCTGCGGCTGCCGCTCGACGTGCTCGTCATGGCCAGCGCGAACCCCGAGGACTACACCAACCGCGGGCGCATCATCACGCCGCTGCGCGACCGGTTCGGTGCCGAGATCCGCACGCACTACCCGGTCGAGCTGGCGGACGAGGTGGCGGTGGTGAGGCAAGAGGCCCGCCTCGTCGCGGAGGTGCCCGACGTGCTCGTGGAGGTCCTGGCCAGGTTCACGCGCGGCTTGCGCGGGTCGTCGTCGGTGGACCAGCGGTCGGGGGTGTCGGCACGGTTCTCGATCGCAGGCGCCGAGACGGTGGCGGCTGCGGCGCTGCACCGCGCCACCTCGCAGGGCGAGGCCGACGCGGTGGCGCGTCCGGTCGACCTCGAGACCGCGGTGGACGTGCTGGGCGGCAAGGTCGAGTTCGAGACCGGTGAGGAGGGCCGCGAGCGCGAGATCCTCACCCACCTGCTGCGCACGGCGACCGCCGAGACGGTCCGTGAGCACCTGGGCGGCATCGACCTCGCGCCACTCGTCGACGCCATCGAGGACGGCGCGACCGTCACCACCGGCGAGCAGGTGACCGCCAAGGCCTTCCTGGAAGGTCTCCCGCCGCTCGGCGGCGAGTCGGGCCTCTACGACGCCGTGTGCGAGCGGCTGGGCGCGCGCTCCGACGGCGAGCGAGCTGGCGCGATCGAGCTGGCGCTCGAGGGCCTCTACCTCGCCCGCAAGGTGGCCAAGGACTCCGACGGCCTCGAGACGGTGTACGGGTCGTGAGTCCGTCCGGCGAGCGGTGGCACAGGTCCCGATACGGCCGGTATGCCGGGGGGCCCGACCCGCTCGCGCCTCCCGTAGACCTCGGGGAGGCGCTGGACGCGATTGGGGCCGACGTCATGGCGGGCTACTCGCCCGAGCACGCCATGCGCGAGTTCCTGCGCCGCGGCGGGCGCCAGCAGGTCGGCCTGGACGAGCTGGCCCGGCGGGTGGCCGAGCGCAGGGCCGACCTGCTGCAGCGGCACCGGCTCGACGGCACGCTGCAGGAGGTCCGCGAGCTGCTCGACAAGGCGGTGCTCGCCGAGCGCAAACAGCTGGCTCGCGACCTCGACGACGACGCGAGGTTCGCCGAGATGCGGATCGAGAACCTCCCGCCGTCGACCGCGGCGGCGGTGTCGTCGCTGTCCGACTACCCCTGGCGCAGCAGCGACGCGCGGCAGGCGTATGAGCAGATCAAGGACCTGCTGGGCCGCGAGCTGCTCGACCAGCGGTTCGCGGGGATGAAGCAGGCGCTCGAGGGCGCGACCGAGGAGGACCGCGAGCGGATCTCGCAGATGCTCGGCGACCTCAACGACCTGCTCGACGCGCACCGCCGGGATGCGGACACGACCGAGCAGTTCCGGGACTTCATGGACAAGCACGGCGACTTCTTCCCCGAGAACCCGCAGGACGTCGAGGAGCTGCTCGACTCCCTCGCCCAGCGCGCTTCCGCCGCGCAGC
>JAICSU010000249.1 GCA_025936735.1 Amnibacterium sp. | reverse complement strand
TGCTCGAGCACCTGCCATCGGGGAAGAGTGTCAGGGGCTCGGATCACGGCTGGGAGTCGGGCGGCACGGGCCTAGAGGATCCCGGGGACCACCTCCCCCGCGGTGTCGGCGAACTCGTCCTCGTGCTCGGCGAGGTAGCGCTCCCAGGCGGAGGCGTCCCAGATCTCGACGCGGTCGCCGACGCCGAGGACGGCGAGGTCGCGCTCGAGGCCGGCGTAGGCGCGGAGGGCGGGCGGGATGGTGACCCGCCGCTGCTTGTCGGGCGTCTCGTCGTGCGCGCCGGACAGGAACACCCGCAGGTAGTTGCGGGCCTCGCGGCTGGTCACCGGGGCCTGGCGGATGCGCTCGTGCATCGAGGCGAACTCCGCCGCGCTGAACACGTAGATGCAGCGCTCCTGTCCGCGGGTGAGCACGACGCCGTCGGCGAGGTCGTCCGCGAACTTGGCCGGCAGGATGATCCGCCCCTTCTCGTCGAGTCTGGGCGCGTAGGTACCGAGGAACACGGCACCCCACCCCCTCACGCGGTGCTGGTCTTGTCCCCCACATTACTCCACAGCGCTCCACTCACCTACCGATCGAGGGCGATCAGACGCTCCGCCACCCCCGCTCTGGGGGCGGCCGGGACCGCGCGGCGCCCAGGAACGACGAAGCCCCGCTCGACCTGACGGTCGGCGGGGCTTCGGGAGGACGGAGGAGATCAGGCCCTGCGGCGGCGCTCCCAGCGCTGGGCGAGGCGGTCCATCATGCGGCCGTTCCGGCGGCCGCCGCGGGCGGCGAAGGGGGCCCTGCGGCGGGGCGTGCCGACCGCGAGCAGGACACCGGCGAACATGGCGAGGAAGCCCAGCACGCCGACGGGCCAGGCATGGAGGAGGACGCCGCCGAGCAGCACCCCGACGCCGGCGACGGCGAGCAGGATCCCGCCGATCAGCGCGGTGTAGTTGACACCGGTGCGGACGCGGCCGACGGCCGCGACGAAGTCCGCATCGCCGTGGTAGAGGCTGCGCTCCATCTCGTCGAGAAGTCGCTGCTCCTGCTCGGAAAGTGGCATCCGGATCCCTCTTCTCCCGAATGGTGCTTCGGCTACTCACCCTCGGTTGTGGCGAGTGTACCCACGGGCCCCACGGCTAGGCTAGGCGCATGAGCGCCGGTGCCAGGCTCGTGGATCTCGTGCAAGCGCGGATCGACGAGTTCCTCGACGGGCGCAGTCCGATTCTCGCCTCGATCGCCGACGACACCGCGCCCTTCGAGCGCTTTTCGCGGGACTTTCTGAGATTCGGCAAGCGGTACCGGGCGCGGTTCTGCTACTGGGGCTGGCAGGCCGTCCAAGGCTTCGACGGCATCGAGGATCCGTTCGGCGACACGGGCCGCAAGGACCTCCCGGCGGTGATCGGCGTGGCCGCGGCGCTCGAGCTCTTCCACGCCGCCGCCCTCATCCACGACGACCTCATCGACGCCTCCGACACCCGTCGCGGGATGCCTGCGGCGCACCGGCTGTTCGAGAACGAGCACCGCTCCCGCAACTGGGTGGGCGACGCCACGCGCTTCGGGATGTCCTCCGGACTGATCCTCGGCGACATGCTGCTCGTCTGGAGCGACGAGCTGTTCGCCGAGTCGCTCGGCCAGCTGCGGGACCGGGACGACGCACGGGCGGCGCGGGTCGAGTTCAACCGCATGCGGACGGACGTGATGGCGGGCCAGTACCTGGACATCGTCGCCGAGGCCGCGTGGCCGGGGGTCCCGGACGCGCTCGCGCTCGAGGTCGCGGAGCGCGTCATCGTCTACAAGTCGGCGAAGTACTCCATCGAGGCGCCGCTCGCCATCGGGGCGAGCCTCGGCGGAGCGAGCCTGGCGCAGCTCGCCGCGCTGCGGGACTTCGGGCTGCCGCTCGGCGTCGCGTTCCAGCTGCGGGACGACCTGCTCGGCGTCTTCGGCGACAGCGAGCTCACCGGCAAGCCCGCCGGGGATGACCTGATCGAGGGCAAGCGCACCGTGCTGATCGCCCTCGCCCGGCGGGAGCTGCCCCCGTCGGCGCGACGCGCGGTCGACGAGCTGCTCGGCGACCCGGAGCTCGACGGCGAGCAGGTGCAGATGCTGCAGGAGACGATCCGCGCCTCCGGTGCCATCGACGCGGTCGAGCGGATGATCACCGTCAACGTCGAGCGGGCCCTCGATGCGCTCGACGAGGCGCCGCTGACGAGCGACGCGCGCGAGGCCCTCTCGACGCTCGCCGACTCCGTGAGCGTGCGGACGGCGTAGCCCGCGTCCTACAGCGCGAGGGCCTGCGCGACGCGCCGCACCTCGGCCTTGCGGCCGGCGCGGAGGGCGTCGATCGGGGCGGCGCCGAGGCTGTCCTCCTCGCCGAGCAGCCAGGCGACCGCGCCGTCGTCGTCGAACCCGCTGTCGGCGAGCAGGATCGCGGTACCGCGCAGCTCGGGCAGCGGCTCGTCGCCCGCGAGGAAGACCTCGGGGATCCGCAGCACGCCGTCGCGGCGCGAGGCGAGCAGGTGCTTGTCCTCGAGCATGCGCCGCACCCGGGCCGGCGTGCTGCCGAGCCGTTCGGCGACGTCGGGGACGGTCAGCCACACTCGGTCGTCGGAGCCGCTCACCCGTCAAGGATGCCAAAGTCGGCGACACGCGTTTTGTTTCGACCTTGTAAACTCCTGTCACACCGGCCACGTCCGTTGACTCGCATCGCTCCTCCTGTCACAGTGCTCTCACGTCCCCTCGGGGGAAGGGACGAGAGAAGGAAGGCGATGAGCTCGACACTGTCCGAGGACGGACCGGTGGTCGTGCGGCCGATGACGCGGGGGCGTCACGCGGCGGCACGGCCGAAGCACCGGCTGCGTTCTCTCGGGTCACTCGCCCGGTCGATCCAGGTGCCGGTCCCGGCCCCGGTCTCGAGGCGCTCCGAGGAGCGCCGGACCGGACCGGCACCGGATCGACCCTCGGTCTCGCCGTCCGACACGGTCGAGGTCGCGGTCCAGGCCGGTGACACCGTCGGCGACGTCGCCGCCCGGTACGGCCTCAGCACCGCCTCCTTCATCGCCCTGAACGGCCTCAGCTGGCGCTCCACGCTCACCGAGGGCGACCGGCTGCTCGTGCGCTCCCCGCGCCACGCCACGCCGCCCGCGGCACCCGCGGCGCCGGAACGGATCCACCACGTGCAGGCCGGCGAGACGCTGGCGGCGGTCGCCGCCCGCCACG
>JAICSU010000125.1 GCA_025936735.1 Amnibacterium sp. | reverse complement strand
GCGATCTGACGAAGGCGACCCTCGCGGGCGAGGTGCTCGCGGTGCTCGACGCCCTCGGCGTCGGCCGCTTCGCCCTCGTCGGCCACGACTGGGGCGGAACCATCGCCGTGCTCATGGCGGCGCAGCAGCCCGGTCGCGTCGCCGCCATCGTCGTCGAGGAGGACGTGCCTCCGGGGATCGAGACCGAGGCGAGCGAGTCCGAGACCTATCCGACCTGGCACCGCTCCCTGTTCCAGGCGCCGGACGGTGTCGCCGAGCGGCTGCTCGCCGGGCGCCACGATGCGACGGTCGACGCGTACCTCGACGGAAGCGCCGGCCCGGCCGGCCTCGACTTCGATGCCCACGTCACCTACATGGGCGCGTACGCCGGCGACGACCGGCTGAAGACCACCCTCGCGCTGTACCGGGCGGAGACGGCCGACGCGCGGGTCGTGCGCCGCGCCATCCGCCGGCGCCTTCAGGTCCCTGGCCTCGCCGTCGCCGGTCGCTACGGGCGCGGCGCCCAGGTCGCCGAGGCGCTGTCGCACTCCGTCGCCCGCGTGCACGCCGTCGTCGCGAAGGACGCGGGGCACTATCCCGCCGAGCAGGCTCCGGACACCGTGAACAGCGCGCTGATCCCGTTCCTGCGGGCGGCCTGAGCCGTCGCCGCTCGGGCGCGCGAGCCCGGCCGTCGGCGGTCCGGCGGGGCTCCACGCCGCCGATAGACTCCCTTGTCCCATCCGGAAGGACCTCCAGGTGAGCCTCATCGTGCAGAAGTTCGGCGGATCCTCCGTCGCCGACGCCGAGAGCATCAAGCGGGTGGCGAAGCGCATCGTCGAGACCCGCAAGGCCGGCAACGACGTCGTCGTCGCCGTCTCCGCCATGGGCGACACGACGGACGAGCTGCTCGACCTGGCGCACGAGGTCACGCTGCTGCCCGCGCCGCGGGAGCTCGACATGCTGCTCACCGCGGGGGAGCGCATCTCGATGGCGCTGCTCGCGATGGCCATCCGCAGCATGGGTCACGACGCCCGGTCCTTCACGGGCAGCCAGGCCGGCATGATCACCGACGCGCAGCACGGCCAGGCCCGCATCGTCGACGTGACGCCCGGCCGGGTCCGCGCCGCTCTCGACGAGGGCTCGATCGCGATCGTCGCCGGCTTCCAGGGGTTCAACCGGGGCACCGGTGACATCACGACGCTCGGCCGCGGGGGTTCCGACACGACCGCCGTCGCGCTCGCCGCGGCGCTCGAGGCCGACACCTGCGAGATCTACACGGACGTCGACGGCATCTTCACCGCCGACCCCCGGGTCGTGCCGCGCGCCAAGCGGATCCCCCGCATCTCGAGCGAGGAGATGCTCGAGCTAGCCGCGGGCGGCGCGAAGGTGCTGCATATCCGTGCCGTGGAATACGCGCGCCGGCACGGCGTCACCCTGCATGTCAGGTCCTCCTTCAACAACAAGGAGGGCACCATCGTCTACAACCCGGCGGGGCCGGGGCTCGACGAGAAGGGAGAACCCGTGGAGGAACCGGTCATCGCGGGGGTCGCCACCGATCTCGGCGAGGCGAAGATCACGGTCGTCGGGGTCCGCGACGAACCCGGCCGTGCCGCGGAGATCTTCACCACCGTCGCCCGCACCGGCGCGAACATCGACATGATCGTGCAGAACGTGTCGGCGGCCTCGACGGGCCTCACCGACATCTCGTTCACGCTGCCGAAGGCGTCCGCCCAGTCCGTGATCGCGGCCCTCACCGCGGACCAGGCCCGCCTCGGCTACCTCACGCTCCAGCACGACGACCAGATCGGCAAGCTCGCGCTCGTCGGTGCGGGCATGCGCACGAACGCGGGCGTCTCCGCCGAGCTGTTCCGGGCTCTCGCCGACGCGGGGATCAACATCGAGATGATCTCGACGAGCGAGATCCGCATCAGCGTGGTCACGCGGGCCGACTCGGTCCGAGCCGCGGCGATCGCGGTGCACGCGGCCTTCGGACTCGACAGCGAGACCGAGGCCATCGTCTACGCAGGGACGGGCCGATGAGCAGCAGGGGTGTGAGCACGATGCGAGTGGCGGTCGTCGGCGCGACGGGGCAGGTGGGCGCGGTCATGCGCCGGCTGCTCGAGGAGCGCGACTTCCCGCTCGAGGAGATCCGGTTCTTCGCCTCCGCGCGATCCGCCGGCACGACCCTCCCGTTCGACGGCGACCAGGTGGTCGTCGAGGACGTCGCGACCGCGGACCTCAGCGGGATCGACATCGCCCTGTTCAGCGCGGGCGCCTCCGCCTCCCGCGCGCACGCTCCCCGGTTCGCCGCGGCCGGCGCGACCGTCATCGACAACTCGTCCGCGTGGCGGATGGATCCGGACGTGCCGCTCGTCGTCAGCGAGGTGAACCCGCACGCCGTCGCGGAGGCCCGCAAGGGCATCATCGCCAACCCGAACTGCACGACCATGGCCGCGATGCCGGTGCTCAAGGTGCTCGACACCGAGGCCGGCCTCACCCGACTCGTCGTCAGCACGTACCAGGCCGTGTCGGGCAGCGGGCTCGCCGGCGTCGCGGAGCTGAAGGACCAGATCGAGCGGGGCGTCGCCTCCGGCCACCTGGAGCGTCTCGTGCACGACGGATCCGCCGTCGACCTCGGCCGGCCCGCCAAGTACGTGGCCCCCATCGCGTTCGACGTGCTGCCCTTCGCCGGCAACCTCGTCGACGACGGCGAGGGGGAGACCGACGAGGAGAAGAAGCTCCGCAACGAGAGCCGCAAGATCCTCGAGCTGCCCGGGCTGCTCGTGTCGGGCACGTGTGTGCGCGTGCCGGTCTTCACGGGGCACTCGCTGTCGGTGAACGCCGAGTTCCGCGAGCCGATCACGCCGGCGCGCGCGCGGGAGCTGCTCGACGGCGCTCCCGGCGTGCAGCTCGCGGACGTGCCCACGCCGCTCGCCGCCGCCGGGATCGACCCGAGCCTCGTCGGCCGCATCCGCCAGGACGAGGGCGTGCCCGACGGCCGCGGCCTCGCCCTGTTCATCAGCAACGACAACCTCCGCAAGGGCGCCGCGCTGAACGCCGTGCAGATCGCCGAGCTGCTGGCCGGCAGGGTCGGCGCCGCTCGCTGACGGCCCCGCGCCGTACTCGCGCCGGCGCCGCGCACGGAGCACCTCAGCAGGAGATATTCGCTTCGGCAGGACGATCGGGGCCATTTCGTCCTGCCGAAGCAAGATCGTCCTGCTGAGGTGCTGGGGGCGCGGCACCCCCGGGCGGGGGCGCGGATGCACCCCCGGGCGCGGCGTACTGTTGAGGGGTGGCGACAGACGAACCGATCGACGTCGTGCTGATCGGCGGGGGCATCATGAGCGCCACGCTCGGCACCCTGCTGCACGCACTCCAACCGGACTGGTCCATCCGCATCTACGAGCGCCTCGGCGCCGTCGCGCAGGAGAGCAGCAACCCGTGGAACAACGCGGGCACCGGGCACGCCGCGCTGTGCGAGCTGAACTACACGCCGGAGCGGCCGGACGGGTCGATCGACATCTCGAGCGCCGTCAAGGTCAACGAGCAGTGGCAGCTCTCCCGAGAGTTCTGGTCGTCCCTCGTGACGAACGCGAAGCTGCCCGTCGACACCGGGTTCATCAACTCGACGCCGCACATGACGTTCGTCCGCGGAGCCGAGAACGTCGACTTCCTCCGCCGCCGCTGGGAGGCGCTGACCGCGAACCCGCTGTTCGCCGGGATGGAGTACACGGAGGACCCCGCGGTCATCCACCGATGGGCGCCGCTGCTCGTGCTCGGGCGGGACAAGGCCGAGCCGATCGCCGCGACCCGCACGGAGCAGGGCACCGACGTCGACTTCGGCGCGCTCACCCATGCCCTGATCGACGCGCTCGTGGCGGACGGTGCGCAGCTGCTGCTCAACACCGAGGTCACCGGCCTCAAGCGCGAGAGCGACGGCCTGTGGCGCATCCGCGGGAAGCAGCTGGTCGGCATGACGAAGCACGAGGTGCGCGCGCGCTTCGTCTTCATCGGAGCCGGTGGGTGGGCCCTGAAGATGCTGCAGAAGTCGGGGATCCCGGAGGCGCGCGGCTTCGGCGTCTTCCCGATCAGCGGTGAGTTCCTCCGCGCCGACGACCCCGAGCTCGTCGCCAAGCACCACGCGAAGGTGTACGGCAAGGCCGAGGTGGGCTCGCCGCCCATGTCGGTGCCGCACCTCGACACCCGCATCGTCGACGGGACGGCCTCGCTGATGTTCGGCCCGTACGCCGGGTTCTCCCCGCGGTTCCTGAAGTCGGGCAGCCTGCTCGACCTCGTGCTCTCGGTGAAGCCGCACAACGTCATCCCGATGCTCGCGGTCGCGAAGGACAACCTGGGCCTCCTCAAGTACCTGATCGGGCAGCTGCTGGCGACGCCCACGAAGAAGTTCGCGGCGCTGCAGGGCTTCGTGCCCGAGGCGAAGCCGGACGACTGGGTCAAGCTCATCGCCGGACAGCGCGCCCAGGTGATCAAGAAGGACCCGAAGAAGGGCGGCGTGCTCCAGTTCGGCACCGAGGTCGTGACGGGCGCGGACGGCACGATCGCCGGTTTGCTTGGCGCCTCGCCGGGCGCGTCGACGAGCACCTCGATCATGCTCGACGTGCTGCGCCGGTGCTTCCCGGAGCGGATGCCCGCGTGGGAGCCGGAGCTGAAGGCCATGATCCCGAGCTTCGGCAGCCTGCTCTCCGACGACCCCGCCGCGGTCGAGCGGATCCACGCCGTGACCGCGCGCGCCCTGGGCCTCATCGCCTGACTTGACCCCAGATCGAACGCGTGTTCGAATAGGGACATGCGGTGGGCGGGGCAGCAGCTCGATGCGCCGAGCAGCGACTCCCTGCCCGGGCTCGCCCGGCTGAACAACCTCGTCCGCACGGTGTGCGCGCCCGAGTTCGCCGGGGTGACGTTCTACGAGGTCCTCGCCAAGTCGGCCCTGAACAAGGTGCCGGGCTCGGTACCCGGCACCCCCTACGGCTGGACGATCAATCCCTACCGGGGCTGCTCCCACGCCTGCGTGTACTGCTTCGCGCGGCCCACCCACGCCTACCTCGAGTTCGCCGACGCCGGCGCCTTCGACTCCGAGGTGATCGTGAAGGTGAACGTCGGCGAGGTGCTGGCGAAGGAGCTGCGCCGGCCGTCCTGGGGGCGCACCCCCGTGGCCCTCGGCACGAACACCGACCCGTACCAGCGCGCGGAGGGGCGCTACGGGCTGATGCCGGGCGTGCTCGAGGCGCTCGCGGCATCCGGCACCCCCGTCTCGATCCTCACGAAGGGCACCCTGCTGCGCCGTGACCTGCCCCTGCTGACCCGCCTGTCGGCCGAGGTGCCGGTCGACCTCGCCATGTCGATCGCCGTCTTCGACGACGACCTGCAGCACGCGGTCGAACCGGGTACGCCGACGACGGCGGCGCGGCTCGCGACCGTGGCAGCGGCGCGCGAGGCGGGCCTGCCGTGCGGCGTCTTCCTGATGCCGGTCCTGCCGTACCTCACCGACTCGGTCGCCCACCTCGATCGGGCTCTCGCCGCCATCAAGGCGGCGGACGCGAGCTTCGTGCTCTGGTCCGCGCTCCACCTGAAGCCCGGCGTGAAGGAGTGGTACCTCGACTGGCTCGCACGCACCCACCCTCAGCATCTGCGTGCCTACCGCGGCATGTACGCCGACGGCACCTACGCCCCGAAGGCGTACCGGCAGTGGCTCGGCGCCCGGATCCGGCCCCTCATCGCGAAGCACGGGCTCGTGATCGGCAGCGCGGACGACAGCACGGGCGCGGTGCGCTCCCGGGCGGCGGGCGTCGTGCCCGCGCCACGACGCCCCCCATCCGCGGTGCAACCGGCCCTGTTCTGACCCCGTCTGTACCCCAGTCCAGGGCGCATTCCGCGGAATTCCGGGCCTCCACCGAGCGCCGCGGGCGGGATCGAGCGCACAATCGGGGTACAGAACGCTCGGTCGCACCCCGTCCGATGCGCTACCCGGACCTCACCCACGGAGAATGATGTCGGTCGACGAGACCTCCAGGGACCACCCGTCCCACCCGGCCGTGCCCACGGTCATCGGCGGCGCCATGCGCGCGCCCCGGCCGGCGCCGACCGCCGCGCCGGCGCAACCGGTGCAGCAGGCCGAGCCCCGCCGGGTCCGCGTCGCCCTCCTCGACGACCACGAGGTGCTGCTCGAGAGCATCGCCTCGTGGATGCGGACCAACGCCCTCGACTTCGACGTCGTGCTGACGGCGGCGTCCTGGCTGCAGCTCGTCCACAGCCCCGCCTTCCCGACCGATCTCGTCTTCATCGACGTGCAGCTGAAGGAGCCCGTCTCCATCGAGGCGCGCGTGCGCACCTGCCGCGCCGCCGGGGCGAAGGTGATCGTCCTCACGGGCCTCGACACGGCCGACCTCCGCGAGAGGGCGCTGAAGGCGGGTGCGTCCGCCTTCGTATCGAAGTCGCAGCCCCTCGGCGAGGTCATGGCCGTCGCCCGCGAGGTCATGGGCCTCGCCTCCGGTGCGCCGGCCCCCCGTCCCTGGCGACCGCTGCCCGCCGCTGCCGTGACCCTCGAGAAGCCGCGCCTCAGTGTCGGCGAGGAGGAGGCCCTCCGGCTGTACGCGGGCGGCCGTTCCACCCTCGAGGTCGCGGAGGAGATGCACGTCCAGTTCGAGACCGCGAAGACCTACCTGCGCCGGGTCCGCGAGAAGTACGCGAAGGTGCGCCGCCCGGCGAGCCGCAAGGCCGACCTCATCCGGCGAGCGGCGGAGGACGGCTACCTGCAGTGAGGTGCCGCCGCGCGGCGGCGAGGTCCAGGATGAGGGCATGAGGTCCTCGTGCTGAAGCGGTCCGAGATCGAGTCGGCGATCGACGCCGCCGTCGCACTCGCGGAGCAGCACGGCTTCCCGCTGCCCCCGTTCGCCTCGTGGACGCGCGAGCACTGGATCGAGCGGGCCGCCGAGCTGCGGGTGCCGCTCGAGCGGGGCCTCGGCTGGGACGTGACCGACTTCGGCCGCGGCGACTTCCTGCGGACCGGGCTCACCCTGCTGACCCTGCGGAACGGCACCCTCGCCGAGCAGGCGGCGGGTCTCGGGCAGACCTACGCCGAGAAGCTCCTGCACGTCCGCGTGGGCCAGGAGACCCCGTTCCACCTGCATCCGCGCAAGACGGAGGACATCCTGAACCGCGGCGGTGCGGAGCTGGTCGTCGAGCTGGTGCACCCGGACGAGCCGGGAGCGTCCGTGCGGGCGCTGGTGAACGGATCACCCCGGACGGTCGCGCCGGGGGAGCGGCTGAGGCTGGGCCCCGGCGAGGGAGTGCAGGTGCCGCGGGGGATCCGGCACCGGTTCTGGGCGGAGGGCGACGAGGTGCTCGGCGGCGAGGTGTCGAGCGTGAACGACGACGAGAGCGACAACGTGTTCCTCGTCGCGTCCCCCCGCTACCCGGGCATCGACGAGGACGTCCCGGCGCGGCGGCTGCTCGTGGGCGAGTACCGGACCGTGCTCGACGAGTCCTCGGCAGCCGCTCGCTAGCCTGCCCCTGGTCCGCGCGCCGTCGCCGGACCGGAAGGAGCCCACCATGGCCGTCCTCGACCGATTCGACCTCACCGGCCGCACGGCGGTGGTCACGGGATCGACCAGGGGCCTCGGCCGCGCGTTCGCCCGGGCGCTCGCCGAGGCGGGCGCGAACGTCGTGATCGTGGGCCGCAACGCCGTGGGAGCCGCGGAGGTGGAGCAGGAGCTCGGCACCCTCGGCGTCGGCACCCTCGTCGTGCTCGCCGACATGACCGTGCGCGCCGACATCGAGCGGCTCCTGGCCGAGAGCACGGAGCGGTTCGGCCGCGTCGACGTGCTCGTGAACAACGCCGGCGCCTGCATCCACAAGCCCGCTCTCGAGGTGACGGACGAGGAGTGGCGGGACGTGATGGGCGTGAACCTCGACGGCCTCTGGATCGCCAGCCAGGTGTTCGGACGGCACATGATCGACGCCGGCGGCGGCGTGATCGTGAACATCGGGTCGATGTCCGCCTCCATCGTCAACCGGCCGCAGTGGCAGCCCGCCTACAACGCGTCGAAGGCCGCCGTCCACCACCTCACGCGCAGCCTCGCCGCGGAATGGGCGCCGCACGGGGTGCGCGTCAACGCGCTCGCGCCGGGCTACATGCACACGGACATGACACCGCTGCACGAGCCGCGGTTCCAGCGCTACTGGATCGAGGACACCCCGCAGCAGCGGGCGGGCGAGCCGGAGGAGCTCGCCGGCGCGATCGTGTTCCTCGCCAGCGACGCCTCGAGCTT
>JAICSU010000233.1 GCA_025936735.1 Amnibacterium sp. | reverse complement strand
AGGAGGACGAGGTGCCGGACCCCGAGCAGGGAGGCGAGGAACGCGTGCCGCCGGCTCTGCTCCGACACGCCCTTCCGGGCGTCGACGAGGATCAGGGCGACGTCGGCGGTGGACGCCCCCGTCACCATGTTCCGCGTGTACTGCACGTGCCCGGGGGTGTCGGCGACGATGAACTTGCGCCTCGGCGTCGCGAAGTACCGGTAGGCCACATCGATCGTGATGCCCTGCTCGCGTTCGGCGCGCAGCCCGTCGGTGAGCAGCGCGAGGTCGGTGTAGTCGTCGCCGCGGTCCCGGCTCACCTGCTCGACGTTCTCGAGCTGGTCGGTGAACAGGGACTTGCTGTCGTAGAGCAGTCGCCCGATGAGCGTGCTCTTGCCGTCGTCGACGCTTCCCGCCGTCGCGAACCTCAGCAGATCAGCCATCAGAAATATCCCTCTCGCTTCCGGTCCTCCATCGCCGCTTCGCTCACCCGGTCGTCGCCACGGGTGGCCCCGCGCTCGGTCATCCGGGCGCCGGCGATCTCCTCGACGACGGCGTGCACGTCGGTCGCGGTCGACGGCACGGCCGCGGTGAGGTTCGCGTCGCCCATGGTCCGATAGCGGACCATCCGCCGGAACGTCCGCTCCCCGGGCCGCGGATGCACGAACTCGTTCACCGCGTAGAGCATCCCGTTGCGCTCGACGACCTCACGCTCGGCGGCGTAGTACAGCGGGGGGAGGGGCAGCCCCTCCGCCTCGATGTAGTGCCAGATGTCGAGCTCGGTCCAGTTGGACAACGGGAACACGCGGATGCTCTCGCCCTGGTGCACGCGCCCGTTGTAGAGCGACCAGAGCTCCGGCCGCTGGTCCTTCGGATCCCACTGCCCGAACTCGTCGCGGAAGGAGAACACGCGCTCCTTCGCCCGCGCCTTCTCCTCGTCGCGGCGGGCGCCGCCGAAGAGGGCGTCGAAGTCGTGCTCCTCCGCGGCGGCTAGCAGCACCGGGGTCTGGATGCGGTTGCGGGACCCGTTCGGCTCCTCCTGCACGAGGCCCTGCTCGATCGCGTCCGGCACGGAGGCGACGATCAGCCGGAGCTGCTGCGACTCCACCCAGCGGTCGCGGAACGCGACGACCTCCGGGAAGTTCAGGCCCGTGTCGACGTGCATGATCGGGAACGGCACCCGGGCGGGCGCGAAGGCCTTGCGGGCGAGCGCGGACAGCACGACCGAGTCCTTGCCGCCGGAGAACAGCAGGCAGGGGCGGCGCATCTCGGCCGCGACTTCGCGGAAGATCGAGATGCTCTCGGCCTCGAGCGCCCGCAGGGTGCTCATCGAGTAGCTGATCGTCTCCGTGTCCGTCTCGGGTACGGACGTCGGGGTCGTGGCGGTCACGCTGCTCCTTCCGTTGCGGATGTCTCCGCGATCGCGTCCAGCAGCCGTCCCGCGTCGTCGGGACGGCAGACCACCAGGTCGGGCAACCAGGGGTCGTCGCGGTTGTACTCCAGTGCCCGCCCGTCGAGCCTGCTCGTGTGCAGGCCGGCCGCTGTCGCGACGGCGACGGGAGCGGCGGAGTCCCACTCGTACTGACCGCCGCCGTGGATGTAGGCGTCGGTCTCACCGAGCACCACGGACATCGCCTTGACCCCCGCGGAGCCCATCGGCACGAGCTCGGCGTCGAGGACCGCCGCGATGGCCGTCACGAGGGCGGGCGGCCGGCTGCGGCTCACGGCGAGGCGGAGCCGGCCGGGGTGCGGCGCGGGCAGGGGCGGTGGCGAGGTGCTCGTCATGATGCGGCCGGCGCCCGGCAGGGCGACCGCGCCGGCGGTGAGGCCGCGGCCCCGTTCCCAGAGGGCGACGTGCACGGCGAAGTCCGCGCGGCCCTCGGCGAACTCCCGCGTCCCGTCCAGCGGGTCGATGATCCAGACGCGATCCGCGGCCAGCCGGCGTCGATCGTCGGCGGCCTCCTCGGAGAGCACGGCGTCCTCGGGGCGCTCCACGGACAGGGCCTCGCCGAGGAGGGCCTGGGCGACCCGGTCGCCCTCGTCCTTCAGCGCGGCTCCCGTGAGGCCGGTCGTGCGCCGCAGCTCGAGCAGGGCGGCACCCGCCCGCTCGGCCAGCGCCGCCGCGAGCGCGGCGTCGGATCCGCCGTTCATGAGTCGCTCCTGTCGAAGGCGGCGAGGACGCTCGCCACGGCGTCCGCCACGCTGGTCCGGGACGTGTCGAGGACGACGTCGGCGTCCGTCGGCGGCTCGTAGGGCGAGGAGATGCCCGTGAAGTCCGTCACCAGGCCGGCGCGCGCCTTCGCGTAGAGCCCCTTGCGGTCGCGGGCCTCGCAGACCTCGAGCGGGGTGGCCACATGCACCAGCAGGAACCGGCCACCGCGGGCCTCGACCATGCGGCGCACCTCGACGCGGTCCGCGGCGAACGGGGCGATCGGCGCGGCGAGCGCGACGCCGCCGTGGTGAGCAATCAGGGAGGCGACCCAGCCGATGCGCCGCACGTTCATCGACCGCCCGGCCGCGTCGAAACCGAGGCCGGCGGAGAGCAGGGCCCGGGCCTCGTCGCCGTCGAGCACCGTCACCGTCACTCCGCGCGCCTCGAGGGCGGCTTCCACGCCCCGGGCGACGGTGGACTTGCCGGACCCGGAGTAGCCGGTGAAGAGGACGACGGTGCCCCGGTCGGTGGGCACGCGGAGGAACGGCAGCACGTCGGGCGGATACGCCGCGGCGGTCCTGTCCAAGCCCGCATCCGGTCCGCCCGCGAGGATCGCGCGCTCGACGCCGGCCCAGGACGCGAACCAGGCCGCGAAGGCGTCCGGGTCGCGCAACGGCGCGGAGTCGAGCCGGCCGGGTTCGGCCCCAGGCCACCAGGGCACGGCGGTGATGACGGCCGGCCGGCCGCTGCGCCGGGACCAGCCGCGGGCCGTCGCCGCGACGGCGCCGAGCAGCCGTGCCGCCGCGTCGGGCGCCGGGCCGCCGCGGCCCACCAGGGCGGCGAACAGGACGGGCCCCTCGCCCTCGAGGCGGTCGAGCGTCTCGACGACGCCGCGCGTCGGGAGGGCGGTGAAGAGCACGGCCGCCGTCGCGCCCGCACCCACCGCCTCGTCCACCCGGACGGCGTCGTCCGCGAAGCGCAGCAGGCCCGGACGGGCCGCCAGGTCACGGAGCGGGACGAGCTCCACGCCCTGCCCGCCTGCGCTCGGCCGGGCGATCGCGACGGGGGTCCGCTCCGGGTCCTCGAGCAGCACCGGCTCCGCTCGCTGCTCCCGCAGCGCGAGCGCCGGGATCGGCGCTCCGAGCGCCGCGAGCTCGACGAGGTCGAGGTCCGCGGGGCCCGCCGGCACGGCGAGGAGGTCGGAGAGCGCGAGGGCGTCGGGGTGCGTCATCGGCTGCTCCCTCCCCGTCGCGCCGCGGCGGCGACGTCACGGACGCGACGGTCCCGGGTCCGGCCGGCGCCGGACGATCGGTCGGCCGTCACGAGCGCGAGCTCCTCGACGTGGAGCGCAGAGCCGTCCGATCGGCCGAGACGCGCGGCGGCACGGCGTGCCGGTCCTGGGACTCAACCATGCTGGTGCGCCGGGTCGGGGGCGGGCGGATCCGCGGACGCCCGGCGCTTGCCGGAGAACCGCGACTTCACGGCGGCCCAGGCGAGGTTGCCGCCGACGAGGGCGACGAGCGCCACGATCAGCACCCACTCGGTGGCGACGCCCACGAGCTT
>JAICSU010000234.1 GCA_025936735.1 Amnibacterium sp. | reverse complement strand
CGTTCGGGGAGTGCTCCATGTCGATGAGGAGCCAGTCGAGGCCGGAGCCCGCGCAGATCTCCGCGACGAGCGGGGAAGCCGAGCAGACCCACATCCCGGCGAGGGGCCGGGACGCGCGTTCGAGCCGCTCCCGGAAGGTGGGCGTCAGGCGAAGCGGCATGCGATGGTTCCCAACGGTCCGTAGTCGGCGAGGATGCTGTCGCCGCGGGCGACCCACACCGGGCGCGTGAACGAGCCGGCCAGGATGATCTCGCCCGCCGCGAGCCGCTCGCCGTGCTGGTCCAGCTTGTTCGCGAGCCAGGCGACGCCGGTCGCCGGGTGGTTCAGGACGCCCGCGGCGACCCCGGTCTCCTCGATCGTCTCGTTGCGGTACAGCAG
Source organism: Amnibacterium sp. (assembly GCA_025936735.1). Lineage (GTDB taxonomy): Bacteria > Actinomycetota > Actinomycetes > Actinomycetales > Microbacteriaceae > Amnibacterium. The sequence goes on along the minus strand of JAICSU010000234.1, from coordinate 3,227 downwards.
GGCGGCCACCCAGCGCAGGTCGACGGCGTCGGGCCGCACCGGCCGGCCGCCGAGAACCATGCCGCCGTAGGCGGCGTTGTCCGCGATCGTGTCGACGATGGTGCGGCCCTCGAGCTCGATGTGGGAGTTCAGCACCTCGAGCGCCGGGGTGACGTACTCCGTGACGCGGAGGACGTCGAAGAGGGTCGCCGCGGGGCCGCTCAGCGGCTCCCTCAGCACGAACGCGAGCTCCACCTCGATCCGGACGTTCGAGAACCGGTCGAACGGCAGCACCGAGCCGTTCTCCCAGACCGTGTCGTCGAACATCACGCCGTAGTCGGGTTCGCTGATGCCGGTCGCGGCCTGCATCGCTTTGGAGGTCAGGCCGATCTTGCGACCGACGAGCCGGCGACCCGCGGCGAGCCTCCGCTCGCGCCAGACGCGCTGGATCGCGTAGGAGTCCTCGATCCCGGCGTCGGGATACCGGGCGGTGATGCGCGGGACCACGGTGTGGGATCGGTCGGCGTCCGCCAACTCGTCGGCGATCGAGGCGATCGCGGATTCGGCCAGCATGGTGTCCTCGTTCCGTCGGTCAGACCTGGGCGCCGAGCTTGTACTCGCCCTTCTTCCAGTCGGGCAGGTCCTCCTCCGACTTGCGGGTGTAGGAGAAGCCGTCGGCACCGATCGTGACCGCCATCTCGGAGGTGTCCTTCCGCGCCTCGACCGGCTTCGGGTTCCCGTCGAGGTCGAGCACGAGCGACGCGTCGGTGTACCAGCTCGGCACGACCGGGTTGCCCCACCAGTCGCGCCGCTGGTTGTCGTGCACGTCCCAGGTCACCACCGGGTTGTCCGGGTCGCCCGTGTAGTAGTCCTGGGTGTAGATCTCCACGCGGTGCCCGTCCGGGTCCCGCAGGTAGAGGTAGAAGGCGTTCGAGACGCCGTGCCGGCCGGGACCCCGCTCGATGCAGTCGGACATCCGCAGCGCGCCGAGGGTGTCGCAGATCGCGATGATGTTGTGCTTCTCGTGCGTGGCGAAGGCGACGTGGTGCATCCGCGGGCCGTCGCCGCCGGTCATCGCGGTGTCGTGGACCGTCGGCTTCCGGCGCATCCACGCGGCGTAGACGGTGCCCTCCGCGTCCTCGATGTCCTCGGTGACCCGGAAGCCGAGGTCCTCCATGTGGGCGACCGCGCGGGGGACCTCGGGCGTCACCTGGTTGAAGTGGTCGAGCCGCACGAGGGCGCCCGGCGTGTACAGGTCGTACCGCCACGCGAGCCGCTCGACGTGCGCCACGTCGTGGAAGAACTCGATCGGGAACCCGAGCGGGTCCTCCACGCGCACCGAGTCGCCGATCCCGGCGGTGAAGCCCTCACGACGCCGCTCGACGCGGCAGCCGAGCTCGGAGTAGAAGGCGACCGCCTTGTCGAGGTCCTCGGGGGAGCGGACCCGGTAGGCGAACGCGGCGAGCGCCGCCACCGGGCCCTTCCGCAGCACGAGGTTGTGGTGGATGAACTCCTCGAAGCTGCGGAGGTACACCGTCTCGTCGTCCTCCTCGGTCACGACGAGGCCGAGCACGTCCACGTAGAAGTGCCGGGAGCGCTCGAGGTCCGTCACGACCAGCTCCATGTACGCGCAGCGCAGCACGTCCGGGGGCGGCGCGCTCGGCGTGGGGATGCGGTTCGCCGCCGCGATCGGGTCGGCGGCGCTGACGACCGGTTCGGGGGAGTCCGGGGAGACGGGGGAGTGGTCCATGTCGAGGGTCCTTGGTCGCGTGGTTCCTGGGCGGTTCAGTAGCCCTTGGCGGTGGCCGCCTCGGCGACCTCCGACGGCGGCGCTGACTTGCCGAAGGTGGGGTTGTGGACCGCGCCGAGCGTGATGTGCACCGCCTGCTGGTCCGTGTAGAAGTCGATCGAGCGGTAGCCGCCCTCGTGGCCGAGGCCCGAGGCCTTCACCCCGCCGAACGGGGTGCGCAGGTCGCGGACGTTGTTCGAGTTGAGCCACACCATCCCGGCCTCCACGGCGTGCGCGAAGGTGTGGGCGCGCTTCAGGTCGTTCGTCCAGATGTAGGCGGCGAGCCCGTACTTCACCCCGTTCGCGAGGGCGAGCGCCTCCTCGTCGCTGTCGAACGGCGTGATGGCGACGACCGGGCCGAAGATCTCCTCCTGGAAGATGCGGGCCTCGGCGGGGACGTCGGCGAAGACGGTCGGCGCGACGAAGTTGCCGGTGTCGAAGCCCTCGGGGCGGCCTCCGCCCGCGACGAGCCGGGCCTCGCCCTTGCCGATCTCGATGTACTCCATGACCTTCGCGTAGTGCTCGGGGTGGACCAGGGCGCCCACCTCGGTCGCCTTCTCGTGGGGGTAGCCCACGACGACGCGCCTCGCCTGGGCGGCGTACCTCTCGACGAACTCGTCGTACACGGACCGCTCGACGAGGATCCGGGACCCGGCGGTGCAGCGCTCGCCGTTGAGGGAGAAGACGCCGAAGATCGTCGCGTCGATCGCGGCGTCGAGGTCGGCGTCGGCGAACACGACGGCCGGGCTCTTGCCGCCGAGCTCCATCGACAGGCCCTTCAGGAACGGGGCCGCGTTGGCGAAGATGATCTGCCCCGTGCGGCTCTCGCCGGTGAAGGAGATGAGGGGCACGTCGGGGTGCTTCACGAGCGCGTCGCCGGCCTCCTCGCCGAGCCCGTTGACGAGGTTGAAGACGCCCTCGGGGACGCCGGCCTCCTCGAAGATGCCGGCCCAGAGCGACGCGGAGAGGGGGGTGAACTCGGCCGGCTTCAGCACGACGGTGTTCCCGGTCGCGAGCGCCGGAGCGAGCTTCCAGGACTCGAGCATGAACGGGGTGTTCCAGGGGGTGATGAGCCCGGCGACCCCGATCGGCTTGCGGTTGACGTAGTTGATCTGCCGCCCCGGCACCTTGTACGTGTCGTCGGCCTGGGCGACGATCAGGTCGGCGAAGAAGCGGAAGTTCTCCGCCGCGCGCCGGGCCTGGCCGAGCGCCTGGGTGATGGGGAGCCCGGAGTCGAAGCTCTCGAGCTCCGCGAGGCGGGCGTCGCGGGACTCGACGATGTCCGCGACGCGATTCAGCACTCGGGAGCGCTCCCGCGGCAGCATCCGGGGCCACGGCCCGTCGGTGAACGCCCGGCGGGCTGCTGCGACGGCGCGGTCCACGTCGGCCTGCTTGCCCGCGGCCGCCGTGAGGTAGGGCTCGTTCGAGACGGGGTCGAGCACGTCGAACGTGCCGCCGT
>JAICSU010000057.1 GCA_025936735.1 Amnibacterium sp. | reverse complement strand
CGGGACGCGCTGAAGCTCGTGGAGCTCGAGCACCTCGCCGACCGCAAGCCGGTGCAGCTGTCCGGCGGTCAGCAGCAGCGCGTCGCGCTCGCCCGCGCCGTCGTGAACCGTCCCGCGCTGCTGCTGCTCGACGAGCCCCTCGGCGCGCTCGACCTGAAGCTGCGCAGGCAGATGCAGCTCGAGCTGAAGACGATCCAGACCGAGGTCGGGCTCACCTTCGTGCACGTCACGCACGACCAGGAGGAGGCCATGACGATGGCCGACACCGTCGCGGTGATGAACAAGGGACGGATCGAGCAGGTCGGCGCGCCGGAGGAGCTCTACGAGCTGCCGCGGACCGCGTTCGTCGCGGACTTCCTCGGCCAGTCGAACCTCTTCGTCACGGAGGTGACGGGCAGGGACTCGACGAGCCTCACCGCCCGCGTCGGCGGCCGGACGGTGTCCGTCCCCCTGTCCCGGGCGCAGCGCAGCGACGGCCGGATCACCCTCGGCGTCCGGCCCGAGAAGCTGCTCCTGCACACCACGGAGCCGGAGCCCTCCGCGGGCATCAACGTGCTCGGCCCGGGGCGCGTCACCGACGTGTCCTTCTCCGGGGTGAGCACCCAGTACCAGGTCGCCGTGCCGGGCCTCGGGGTGCTCAGCGTCTTCGCCCAGAACCTCGCCTTCGGACCCGTCGTGGACGTGGGCGCCGAGGTGTGGCTCAGCTGGCGGATGGAGCACGGGTTCGTGCTCCAGGACGTGCCGTCGGGCTCCAACCCGCACGCCGAGTCCGAGGCGATGCTGGTCGGCGCGGAGGACTGACGTGGCGATCACCGCGTTCACCGGCGCCGCCGCGCCCACCACGAACCAGCCGACCCGGCACGGGCGGATCGCGTTCCTGCTGCTGCTGCCGGGCATCGCGTACCTGGTCCTCTTCTTCATCGTCCCGCTCGTCTCCCTGGTCATCACGTCGCTCGAGGCGCCCTCGACCGTCTACGGGGCCTACGTGTACGGGTTCGAGTGGCAGAACTACGCCGACGTGATCGGGCAGTACGGCGAGCAGATCGGGCGGTCGTTCCTCTACGCCGTGCTCGCGACCGTGTTCGCGCTGCTGATCAGCTATCCGCTCGCCTACTTCATCGGCGTGCGGATGCGCAGCAAGCCGGTGCTGCAGAGCTTCCTCGTGATCCTCGTGATCGCCCCGTTCTTCATCAGCTTCCTGCTGCGCACCCTCGCGTGGAAGCAGATCCTCTCCGACGAGGGGCCGGTCGTCAGCGCGCTGAAGGCCCTGTCGATCCTGGGCCCGCAGGCGCACCTCACCGGCACGCCGTTCTCCGTCGTGTTCGGCCTCACCTACAACTTCATCCCCTTCATGTGCCTGCCGATCTACACCACGCTGGAGCGGCTCGACCTGCGCTACCTCGAGGCGGGCAGCGACCTCTACGCGTCGCCGGCGGCCGTGTTCCGGCGCGTCACGCTGCCGCTGTCGCTGCCGGGGGTGGTGTCCGGCACGCTGCTCACGTTCATCCCCGCCGCGGGCGACTACGTGAACGCGAGCCAGGAGTTCCTGGGCGGGACGAGCTCGACGATGATCGGCAACGTCATCCAGAGCAACTTCCTCGTGCAGCTGAACTACCCCGCGGCGGCGGCGCTGTCGATCCTGCTGATGGCGATCATCCTCGTGATCGTCGGCGTGTACGTGAAGCGGAGCGGAACGGAGGACCTGCTGTGACGCTGCAGGAGGGCGCGGTCCTCAGCCGCGAGGTCGCGCGCGAGGAGCAGTCCGGTGCGCCGAAGGCGAGGCGGTCGCCGTTCACGCTCGGGCGCTGGCTGCTGCCCACGTACTCGGTGCTGGCGCTCGTGTTCCTGCTCGTGCCGATCGTCTACACCATCGTGTTCTCGTTCAACAGCTCGGTGAAGTCGAACATCGCGTGGCGCGGGTTCACCTTCCGCAACTGGTTCACCGTCTGCGACCAGCCCGGCGTCTGCCAGGCCTTCGGCAACAGCATCCTGATCGGCGTCACCGCGACGGTGCTCGCGACCGTGCTCGGCACCCTGATCGCGCTCGCCCTCACCCGGTACCGCTTCCGCGGCCGGGCGGCGGTCAACCTGCTGATCTTCCTGCCGATGGCCACGCCCGAGGTCGTCATGGGCGCCGGTCTCGCCGCCCAGTTCCTGTCCGCCGGCATCGACAAGGGCATCGGGACGATCATCATCGCCCACACGATGTTCTGCCTCAGCTTCGTGGTCGTGACGGTCAAGGCGCGGGCGTCGAGCCTCGATCCGGCGCTCGAGGCGGCCGGCGCCGACCTCTACGGATCGCCCACGGTCGTGTTCTGGCGGGTCACGTTCCCCCTGCTGCTGCCGGGGATCCTGGCCGCCGCGCTGCTGTCGTTCTCGCTGAGCTTCGACGACTTCATCATCACCTACTTCAACGCCGGCGCCGTGAACACGTTCCCGACCTACATCTACACGGCGGCCACCCGCGGCATCCCCGCGTCGGCGAACGTGATCGCGACGGCGGTCTTCGTTCTCGCCATCGTGGCGGTCGTGACCTCCTCGGTGATCGGCCGGATGCGCGCCCGCCGGCTCCGCCCGCCCGGCTGATCGGCCCGGGGACCGGTCCGCTCGGGCGGGTTCCGCTCGGGCTCGCTAGCCTGAGGGGACCCACGAGCTCCAGGGAGGACGGCCATGACCCGCACCATCCGGCTCGCCGTGATCGGCGGCGACGGGATCGGGCCCGAGGTGGTCGCGGAGGCGCTGAAGGTGCTGCGCGGCGCGGTCGGCTCGGCGGTCGAGGTGGAGACCAGCGACTTCCACCTCGGCGCCACCCGGTACCTCGAGACCGGCGACGTGCTGCCGGACGCGGAGCTCGAGGCGATCGCCGGGCACGACGCGATCCTGCTGGGGGCCGTCGGCGGCCGCCCGGACGACCCGCGCCTGGCGGGCGCGAACATCGAGCGCGGCCTGCTGCTGAAGCTGCGGTTCGCGCTCGACCACTACGTGAACCTGCGGCCCACGGTCCTGTATCCGGGCTTCTCGAGCCCCTTGAGGGATCCCGGCGCCGTCGACTTCGTGGTCGTGCGCGAGGGCACCGAGGGCCCCTACGTCGGCAACGGCGGGCGCCTGCGAGCGGGGACCCCCGCCGAGGTCGCGACCGAGGTCAGCGTGAACACCGCGTACGGCGTCGAGCGCGTGGTGCGCTACGCGTTCGCGAAGGCCGCCGAGCGGCGCAACCGGCTGACCCTCGTGCACAAGACGAACGTGCTCACGTTCTCCGGGGCGCTCTGGCGGCGCATCGTCGACGCGGTGGGGGAGGAGTACCCGGACGTCGTCGTGGACTACCTCCACGTGGACGCGGCGACCATCTTCCTGGTCACCGATCCGGAGCGGTTCGACGTGATCGTGACCGACAACCTCTTCGGGGACATCCTCACCGACCTCGCCGCGGCCATCGGCGGCGGGATCGGCCTCGCGGCGTCCGCGAACCTCAACCCGTCCGGGGCGTTCCCGTCCATGTTCGAGCCGGTGCACGGCTCGGCGCCGGACATCGCGGGGACGGGGGCGGCGGATCCGACCGCGGCCATCCTCTCCGCGTCCCTGCTGCTCGATCACCTGGGCCTCACGGAGGCCGCCGGCCGCGTCGCGGCCGCCGTGCTCACCGACCTGACCGCCCGGGACGGGCGGACCCGCACCACCACCGAGATCGGGGACGCGGTGCTCGCCGCGCTGCCCTGAGGAGGAGCCTCATGACCGACACCGCGACCATCCCGCTCACCTTCACGACGACGCCGTCCCGGACGGCGAAGGCGGATGCGGAGCGGGAGGCGATCCTCGCCGACCCCGGGTTCGGCAAGTACTTCACGGACCACATGGCGACCATCTCGTGGTCGGTCGACGAGGGCTGGCACGACGCCCGCGTCGTCCCCTACGGGCCGCTGCAGCTGGATCCCGCCGCCGCGGTGCTCCACTACGCGCAGGAGATCTTCGAGGGCCTGAAGGTGTACCGGCACGCGGACGGCTCGATCTGGGCGTTCCGGCCCGAGGCGAACGCCCGGAGGATGCAGCGCTCCGCGGAGCGGCTCGCGCTGCCGCAGCTGCCGGAGGCGGCGTTCGTCGAGGCGGTCAAGCGGCTCGTCGAGGCGGACGCGGCCTGGGTGCCGAGCGCGCCCGAGACGAGCCTCTACGTGCGGCCGTTCATGATCGCGAGCGAGGCCTTCCTCGGGGTGCGGTCCGCGCACGGCGTGGACTTCCACGTGATCGCGTCGCCCGCCGGCGCCTACTTCCCGGGCGGCGTCCGGCCGGTGTCGATCTGGCTGTCGCAGGACTACACGCGCGCCGGACGCGGCGGGATGGGCGCGGCGAAGACCGGGGGCAACTATGCGGCGAGCCTGCTGCCGCAGGCCGAGGCCTACGAGCAGGGCTGCCAGCAGGTCGTGTTCCTCGACGCGGAGGAGCGCCGGTACGTCGAGGAGCTCGGCGGGATGAACGTGTTCTTCGTGTACGCGGACGGGCGCGTGGTCACGCCGGCGCTGTCGGGCACGATCCTCGAGGGAATCACGCGGGAGAGCGTCATCCGGCTGGCGAAGGAGCGCGGCCACACCGTCGAGGAGCGGCGGGTGCCGGTCGACGAGTGGCGCGACGGGGTCTCCTCGGGCGAGATCACGGAGGTGTTCGCCTGCGGCACGGCGGCGGTCATCACCCCGATCGGCGTGCTGAAGGCACGCGACTTCGAGGTGGGCTCGCTGGACGCGCCCGCGGGAGCGCTGACGATGAGCCTCCGCGAGGAGCTCACCGACATCCAGTACGGCCGCCGCGAGGACCACCACGACTGGATGCTCCGCCTGGTCTAGCCCCCTCCCTCCCTCCCTCCCTCCCTCCTGACTGTTGCCACTTTTTGCGGTCTTGGGGGCCTCAAGCCCACAAAGAGTGGCAACAGTCACGGATCGGCTCCTCCCCAGGGCGGCGGCCGCCTCGGAGTTCGGCCCAGGCGCGCTCGCACGCCCCGGCGGGACGCACGACGCGCGACCGTTGCGCCATGGTCGCTCGTCCGAGTCCCCTTCCTGACCCTCTTCGAGGTCGTGCCTTCGGGGTCCGGGACGCCCGCGATGAGGGCGTGTCCGCGGCTCGCTTGCGGGGGAAGGATCTGGGCCGTCCCTTCGTCGGCATCCGCATCCACGCGGACGGCGCGGACGGCCCGCCGGAGGAGGCCAGACCCCATCCCGTCGAGCGACTCGCGCGGGCGTACGCCGTCAAGATGTCGCCGATGGAGTTCTTCAGCCACACGACCGCCGCGGTGCTTCACGGGATGTGGCTTCCGCTGGAGCTCGAGCAGGCCGAGGTCCTTCACGTGTCGGTGCGGAAGCCGGCGCGTGCGCCACGGGACCGGAGGGTGAAGGGGCACCACCTCACCGACCGGCCCGGGCTCGTCGTCGATCGTGCTGGGCTTCGCGTCGCGAGCCCGCTCGAGACCTGGTGCCAGCTCGCGACGCAGCTGCGCATCCCCGATCTCGTGGTCGCCGGCGACAGCCTCCTGACCCCCGATCGCCGTGACGCCGGGGTGATGCTCGATCGGATGATCGGTGCCGCGTCCGATGTGAATCGCCCGGTAGCCGTGCGGCTGGAACGGGCCGCCGCCCTGATGCGGCGCGGGGTCCGGTCGCCCAAGGAGACCGAGCTGCGCCTCCTGCTCCTGTCCGCCGGGCTCCCGGAGCCGGAGATCAACGGCGTGATCCTGGATGAGAACGGCGAATTCGTCGCGGAGTGCGACCTCGTCTACCGGTGGGCGAAGGTGCTGCTCGAGTACGAGGGCGACGGGCACCGCGAGCGCACGAGGTTCCGGAAGGACATCCGGCGGTACGACCGCCTGCAGGACCTCCGCTGGCGGGTCATCCGCGTGACGCAGGAGGACCTGAACCAGCCGTCCGACATGCTGGCCCGCGTCCGCCGGGCGCTCCGCCTCTGACTGTTGCCACTTCTTGCGGGCATGAGGCGCCCAAGACCACAAAGAGTGGCAACAGTCAGGAGGGGGGCGGTGGGAAGAAGGGGTCAGGTGAGGGGGATGCCCAGGCGGCTCAGCGCGCGGTCGGCCAGGGGCTTGCCGCCCGTCTGGCAGGTGGCGCAGTACTGGAGGCTCGAGTCCGCGAAGCGCACCTGGCGCACCACGTCGCCGCAGACCGGGCACGCCTCGCCGGTGCGGCCGTGCACCCGCATCCCCGACTTCTTCTCGCCCTTCAGCTCCGCCGCGGCGAGCCCCTCCGATCGCGCGACGGCCTCCGCGAGCGTCTCCCGCAGCGCGACGTAGAGGCGCGCGACGTCCTCGGGCGGCATCGCCGCGGGTTTGAACGGCGACATCCTCGCGACGTGCAGGATCTCGTCCGAGTACGCGTTGCCGATCCCGGCGATGACGCCCTGGTTCCGCAGCACGCCCTTGATCTGCGCGCGCCCGGAGCCGGCGAGGATCGCGGCGAACCGCTCCTCCGTGAACGACGGATCGAGCGGATCCGGTCCCAGCGTCGCGATCCCGGGCACCCCGACCGGGTCGTGCACGATCCAGATCGCGAGCCGCTTCTTCGGGCCCCACTCGGTGATGGTGATGCCGGCGCCGTCCTCGAGCGCGAGCCGCGCCGCGGCCGTCGTCTTGCGGGCGCCGCGGGTCAGCGGGGGCAGCTGGTCGCTCCAGCGGATCCAGCCCATCTTCGCGAGATGCACCACGAGGTGGAGGTCGCCGAGCGTCAGGTCGAGGAACTTCCCGTGCCGCTGCACGTCGACGACCGGAGACCCGGCGAGGTCCGCCGGCGACGGGTCGAACGTCTTCAGCGCCGCAATCGACGTGACGAGCAGCGAGCCGACCGTGCGACCGGTCATCCGCTGCCGCAGGTCGGCGGCGAGGGCGTGCACCTCGGGCAGCTCCGGCATGCACCGATTCTGCTCTCATCAGCGGTTCTCTGCACCCGCCCGGCAGGTCGGCCAGGGGAGCCGGATGCTCGTTCGCGGCGCTCTAGGCTCGTTGCCGTGAAGATCGCGCGGTTCACCTCCGGCGGCGCCGACCCGCAGTTCGGCATCGTCGACGACGAGGACCTGGTGGTCCTCGCCGGCGACCCGATGTACCAGGGCTTTGAGACGACGGGGGAGCGGGTCCCGCTCGCCGAGGCGAAGCTGCTCGCCCCGGTCATCCCGCGCTCGAAGATCGTCTGCATCGGCATGAACTACGCCGAGCACAAGGAGGAGCTCGCGCCCGGCTCCAGCGACCGGCCCGTCATCTTCCTCAAGCCGAACACGGCGATCGTGGGCCCCGGCGACGCCATCCAGATCCCGCCCGTCGAGGGCCGCATCGTGCACGAGGGCGAGCTCGCCATCGTGATCGGGGCGGTGGCGAAGCGCGTGCGCGCCGAGGACGCCGACGACGTGATCTTCGGCTACACGATCGCGAACGACGTCTCCGCCCGCGACCTCATGTTCGCGGACGGCCAGTGGGCGCGCGCGAAGGGCTACGACACGTTCTGCCCGATCGGACCCGTCATCGAGACCGAGATCGACCGGCGCGGGCTCGACATCCAGACCTTCGTCGACGGCGAGCCCCGCCGGCACGGCAACACCCGCGACATGATCCACGGCATCCCCGAGATCATCGAGTTCGTCTCGGACGTCTGGACGCTGCTGCCTGGAGACCTCATCCTCACCGGCACGCCCGCCGGTCTCGGCGGCTTCGTCGACGGGCAGACGGTCGAGATCCAGATCCAGGGCATCGGCCGCCTCGTCAACCCGGCACGCAACCGGGCGTGACGGCCCGCGCGCTCGCGCAGGCGCCCGGCCTCACCGTCGCCCTGGCGGCGGTGGGCGTCGCCGCGCTCGTGCACCTGCTGCTGCCCGCGGTGCCGCTGCTCACCGTCTGCGTCGTGCTCGGGGTGATCGCGGCGCAGGTCCCCGCGGTCCTCCCCGTGCTCGACGGCCCGCTGAAGCCCGGGATCTCGACGGCGGCGAAGCGGTGCATGCGCCTCGGGGTCGTCCTGCTCGGCCTGCAGCTGGTCGTCGGCGACCTGCTCCGCCTCGGCTGGCTGACCATCCTCGCCGTGATCGCCGTCACCGCAGTCGCCTTCACCGGCACGTACCTGATCGGGCGGATCGCGCGGCTGCCCGGCCACGAGCCGCTCCTCTTCGCGGCCGGATTCGCCATCTGCGGCGCCTCCGCGGTCGGCGCGATGGCGGCGGTGACCCGCAGCGACACCCGCGAGCAGTCCCGACCGGTCGCGCTCGTCACCCTGTGCGGCACCATGGCGATCGTCGTCCTCCCGCTGCTCGCGACCGCCGCCGGCATGAGCGTGCCGCAGTTCGGCCGCTGGACCGGCGCGGGAGTGCACGACGTCGGCCAGGTCGTCGCGACCGCGCAGGAGTGGGGCGCTCGCGCGCTCGCCGTCGCGATCGTCGTCAAGCTGCTCCGGGTGCTGCTGCTCGCGCCGCTCGTCGCCGGCACCGGTCTCGTGCTCCGGATGCGCGGTCAGGCCGAGGGCGAGGTGAAGACGCCGATCGTGCCGCTGTTCGTGCTCGGCTTCATCGTCGCCGTCGCGGTGCGCAGCCTCGTCCCGCTCCCCGCCGGCCTGCTCGCCGCCGCCACCTTGGTGCAGACGGTGCTCCTCGGGATGGCGCTGTTCGGGCTCGGGGCGGGGATCCGCTTCCGCGAGCTGGCCGGCACCGGACTGCGGACCGCATCCGCCGGCCTCGTCGCGTGGGCGCTCATCGCGGTGGCGGCCCTGCTGGTCGTCCACGCCTGACGCCGGGCGAGGGTTGCCACTAGGTGCGGTCTTGAGGGGGTCAAGCCCGCAAAAAGTGGCAACGGTCGGGGGTCGGTAGGCTGGGGGCGCCATGAGCGAGCGCCATCCCGTCACGTCCGCCACCGGCTCCGACGTGCGGGTTCGGTTCTGCCCGTCACCGACCGGCCTGCCCCACGTCGGCCTCGTGCGCACCGCTCTGTTCAACTGGGCGACCGCTCGCCACACCGGCGGCACCATGGTGTTCCGGATCGAGGACACGGACGCCGCCCGCGACAGCGAGCAGTCCTACCAGCAGATCGTCGACGCCCTCACCTGGATGGGCATCGACTGGGACGAGGGGATCGACGTGGGCGGCCCTGACGGCCCCTACCGCCAGTCCCAGCGGGGCGAGATCTACCGCGACGTGATCGAGCGGCTCACCGCATCCGGCCACCTCTACGAGAGCTACCTCACCGCCGAGGAGATCGAGGCGCGCAACCGCGCCGAGGGCCGCGCCGTGCAGCAGGGCTACGGCAACTGGGAGCGGGACCTGCCGGAGGAGGACCGCGAGCGCTACCGGGCAGAGGGGCGGCAGCCGGCGCTGCGCCTCCGCGTGCCCGACACCGACCTCTCCTTCGACGACCTCGTGCGCGGCCCCATCACGTTCCCGGCCGGCTCCTTCCCCGACTTCGTGCTCGTGCGCCCCGGCGGCCAGCCGCTCTACACCCTCGTCAACCCCGTCGACGACGCCCTGATGCGGATCACCCACGTGCTCCGCGGCGAGGACCTGCTGCCGTCGACGCCCCGGCAGATCGCGCTCTACCACGCGCTCATCGACATCGGCGTGGCCGAGTGGATCCCGCGCTTCGGGCACCTGCCCCTCGTGCTCGGCGAGGGCACGAAGAAGCTGTCGAAGCGCGACCCCGAGTCGAACCTGTTCCTGCACCGCGAGCGCGGCTTCATCCCCGAGGGCCTGCTCAACTACCTCGCGCTGCTCGGCTGGTCGCTCGCGCCCGACCAGGACGTCTTCAGCCGCGAGCAGATGGCCGCCGCGTTCGAGCCCACCCAGGTGAACCCGAATCCGGCCCACTTCGACCTGAAGAAGGCGGAGTCCATCAACGGAGACCACATCCGGCTGCTCGACCCGGCCGACCTCGCCGCGCGCATGGTGCCGTACCTGCAGCTCGCCGACGTGCTGCCGGAGCACCCGACGCAGGAGCAGCTCGACCTCCTCGCGCGGCTCACCCCGCTCGTTCAGGAGCGGATGCAGCTGCTCGGCCAGGCCCCCGGACTGCTCGGCTCCTTCTTCACCACCGCCGACGCGCTCGTGGTCGAGGACGACGCGCTCGCCTCGCTGAAGGGCGACACGGCCGGCGTGCTGGCCGCGGCGGCGGAGGCGCTCGAGGCGGTCGGCGACTGGCGGGTCGAGACCGTGCAGCAGGCGCTGCAGGACGCCCTCGTCGAGCGGATGGGGCTGAAGCCCCGGCTCGCCTTCGGGCCGGTCCGGGTCGCGACCTCCGGCCGGCGCGTCTCGCCGCCGCTGTTCGAGTCGCTGGCGCTGCTCGGCCGGGACGAGACGCTGGCCCGGATCGCGCGTCTCGCCGCCACCCTCGCGTGACGGCGAGCGGGGGCGCGGATCGCGCCGCCGTCCATCGCACCGGCTCGCGCCGATGGCTGATCGCCGCCGCGGCCCTGCTGATCGCCGCGGTCGTGATCGTGCTCGTCGCCCGCCTCATCCGCGCGACGCCGGCCGGCACGGCGTTCGTGGCCGCGTACCCCGGCGCCGCCCCGCTGCCGCCGGGTGCGCCCGTCGGCTTCCCCGCGTGGCTCGCGTGGCAGCACGGGCTGAACGCGCTGTTCCTGCTCTTCACGGTCCGCTCCGGGTGGCGCCTGCATCGCGCGCAGAGGCCGACGGTCTTCTGGACGCGCCGCAACGACGGCCGCATCCGCACCCGGAACCCGCCCGTCCGGATCGCGATCGAGCTCTGGTCGCACTACGTCGGCGACACCCTCTGGGCCGTGAACGGCGTCGTGTTCGTCGTGCTGCTGCTCATCACCGGGCAGTGGATGCGCATCGTCCCCACGGACTGGGCGATCGTGCCCGCTGCGGCTTCCGCGGCGCTCCAGTACGCGTCCCTCGACTGGCCGACGACGGACGGCTGGATCGACTACAACGGCCTGCAGGCGCTCAGCTACTTCGCCGTCGTCTTCGTCGCGGGCCCGGTCGCCGTGCTCACGGGGCTGCGCCTCGCGCCCGGTTTCGCCGCCCGGCTGCGCTTCCTCGACCGGGTGCTGCCGCTCGCCGTCACGAAGCGGATCCACTGGTGGACGATGCTCTTCCTCGTCGCCTTCACGGCGGTGCACGTGTTCCTCGTGCTCGCCACCGGCGCGGTCCGCAACCTCGACCACCTGTACGCGCTGCGGGACGACACGAGCTGGGCGGGGGCCGCGGTGTTCGCGGCCTCGCTGGTCGTGATGGCGGCCGCCGTCCTCGTGCTGCGGCCACCGCTGGTGCGCCGGGTGGCGGCTCGCACCGGCACGGTCCTCCAGCGCCCCCCGCGCCGACCGCGCTAGCGGACCAGCTCCGCGAGCCGCGCCCGGGCCGCCGGGTCGTCCGTCAGCGCGGCCGCCCGTGCCGCGGCCACCCGGGCCTCGGCGCTCCGGCCCGCCTCCGCGAGCAGGGCCGCCCGGGCGGCCCACGCGGGCTGGAACGCCTCCGCGCCCTCGATCGCCTCGAGCAGCTCGAGGCCGGGCTCCGGGCCGTCCACCCGAGCGACGGCGACGGCGTGCGCCACACGCGCCCCGAGCGTCGGGGCGGCGCGGACGAGCGCCGCGTAGAGCCGCCGCACCGCCTCCCGGTCGACGACGCCCGCGACCGCCCTCGCGTCGTGCGCCGACTGGATCGCCGCCTCGAGCTGGAAGCGGCCCGGCCGCCCGAAGGCCGCGGCCCGCTGCAGGAGCAGCTCGCCGCGGTCGAGCAGCCGCCGGTCCCATGCGGCCGGATCCTGCTCGTCGAGGGGGAGCGGCGCCCCCTCGTTCCCGGGCTCCCGGGCCGCAGCGAGGTGGACGAGGGCCGCGAGGCCGAGCACCTCCGGCTCGTCGGGCACCAGCTCGGCGAGCAGGGACGCGAGGTGCAGCGCCTCACCGCGCAGGTCGGACGCGGTGCCGCCGATCGCGTACGCGCCGTAGACGGCTTCGAGCACCGGCGGAAGCCGCTCGGGCCAGCGGGCCCGGTCCGGCACCTCGAACGGGATACCCGCGTCCCGGATCCGCCGCTTCGCCCGCACGAGCCGCTGGGCCATCGCGGGTGCCGGCACGGCGAAGGCCGCCGCGATGGCCTTCGCCTCGACGCCGAGCACGACCTGCAGCATCAGCGGCGTGCGGACGCCCGCATCGACCGCCGGATGCGCGCACACGAACAGGAGCGCGAGCAGCCGGTCGGGGAACGCCTCCGGCGGGTCGTCGCGGGCGGGCAGGTCCGCCTCCGCCAACGGCGCGGACATGCGGGTGGCGGCGGAGCGGAGCACGTCGAGCACCCGGCGCCGGCCCACGGTGAGCAGCCAGCCCTCGGGCTCGGCCGGCACGCCGGAGCGCGGCCAGGTCTCGAGGGCGCGCTGGAAGGCGAAGGACAGCGCGTCCTCGGCGAGCGCGAGGTCCCGGGTGGGCGCGGCGAGGGCCGCGACGAGGCGCCCGTAGGAGCGCCGCGCCGCCGCGGCCACCGCGTCGGCCGGCGTCATGCCGGCTGCCACGCCCCGTCGACGTACCGGACGGCGGAGGGGCGCACCTCGACGGCGCCCCAGGAGACGCTCGGGGCCCGGCCGGCCCAGTCGAGCGCCGCGTCGAGATCGGGCACGTCGATCACGAACGTGCCTCCGAGCTGCTCCTTCGTCTCCGCGAACGGGCCGTCCTGGATCACGAGCTCGCCGTCCCGCAGCCGGACGGTCGTCGACGCCGTCGACGGTTGAAGCACCTCCGCGCTCCGCAGCACGCCCGCCGCGTCGAGCGCGTCGGCGTAGGCGCGGAAGGCCGCCATCCCCGCCTCGATCGCCTCCCTGCCGATCTCCGCCTCGCTCGCCTCCGGGTAGTGCAGCAGCAGTGTGTATCGCACGGGTCCTCCTTCGTCCGGGGCCGGTGGATCCGACCCTCTCACCGGAAGGACGATCGAGCAGCGGCCGGATCGACATCCGGCGGAGGAGAGCGGCGCCCCTCGCGCCTGGTAGGCTTCCTGACCGGCCCGCGGGCCGCCCGCGAACGCCTCAGGGCGCCGCGATGGGGTGTGGTGTAATTGGCAACACGGCTGATTCTGGTTCAGTTGTTCTTGGTTCGAGTCCAGGCACCCCAGCTCGATCGGCCCCCTCCGGCCCGGCTCCGCCTGCTACCCACAGCGCGGGCCTCGTCCGGTGCTCGCCT
>JAICSU010000317.1 GCA_025936735.1 Amnibacterium sp. | reverse complement strand
CTCTGGATCGGATCGGGCACCCGGACAACATCGACTCATGGGTCACGGCGGAGCTCGCCGAGGGCCACCGGATCATGGGGTTCGGTCACGCCGTCTACCGCACCGAGGATCCCCGGTCCGTCCTGTTGAAGGAGGTCGCCCTCCGATTCGACAGCCCGCGAGTCCGGTTCGCGATCCAGGTGGAGGAGCGCATCACGGCGCTCCTGGCCGAGCTCAAACCCGGCCGGCACCTCCACGCCAACGTCGAGTGGTACGCGGCCGTCGTCATGGAGATCTGCGGCATCCCCCGGGAGCTCTTCACCTCCACCTTCGCGTGCGCTCGCGCCCTCGGTTGGGCGGCCAACATCCTCGAGCAGTCGCGGGACGAGAAGATCATTCGGCCGTCAGCCCGCTACGTCGGTGCGCCTGCGCCCGTTGCGCTTCCCGAGGAGTTCTTGAACGGGTGACCCGAGCGTTCCGTCGAGCGGATCGGTACGTCGGCTGCCAGGCAGCTCGACGGCCGGCGGGACTGTCCGCCCCACCAGCAGGGTCTGTGACCGCACCTCGAGCCTTCGACGCGCGGCGGCCGGCAGAAGCTGCCGGCGACGATCGTCAGTCCACGCCGACTATCCGTTGCAGGAAGGGCCCCCGAAAGGTTCCCCCCGGGTCGCTCCGGCGGACCAGGTCGCGGAAGTCGCCCATCCGCGGGTAGAGGGCGGCGATCGCGCCACCGTCGAGGGAGGACATCTTGCCCCAGTGCGGCCGCTGGCCGAACGGCGCGAGTGCGGCCTCGATTTCGGGCAGCAGCGCTGCGACCTCCTCCGGATGCTTGCGCCAGGTGAAGGCGATGCAGAGCACGTCCTCGCCCTGGCTCGGGCTCAGCCATGCGGTGTCGGCGGCCATCGTCCGGAGCTCGGCGGTGTGCAGGTGCGGCCGGATGCGGTCCCCGAAGGCCGCGACGGCGTCCAATGCCTCCGCTCCGCGGGCGAAGGGGACGAAGTGCTCGCTCTGGATCTCGGAGCCGTTCGAGGGCGTCCCGCTGATCAGGAAATGCGGGAGTCGGTCGCACCAGGCGCCGACCGTGCCGTCGACCGGGGTCGAGCGGTCGGAGGCGGGCCGCGGCGGCATCCGGCGCGCCCCGAGCACGTCGTCTGGCACGGCCACGTCGTCGGCGCCGTCCGGCACGCGCGACTTGAGCAGGAGCTCGCGGACCCGGCCGTCCCACTCCGTGAAGAGGCAGACGCTGTACGCGGCGCCGAACACCTCGGGTAGGTGCTCGAGGAAGACGTCCCATGGCAGGTCCTCGTACGCGTCCTGCCGCATCCGGAAGGACGGCTGCACGTCGATCGCGAGCCGTGTGACGAGACCGAGGGCGCCGAGCGCGACGACGCTGCCGTCGAAGTCGGCGTCGCCGCGCCGCACGGTTCGGGTCCCTCCGTCGGCGCCGAGCAGCTCGACCGCCGCCACGGCCGAGGACAACGCACCGAGGCCCATCCCGGACCCGTGCGTCGCGGTCGCGGTCGCGCCGGCGACGGAGATATGGGGGAGCGACCCCATGTTGTGCAGCGCGAGGCCCTGCCGCTCGAGCTCGACGGCGAGCAGCCCGTACCGGGCGCCGGCGGTGGCGGTGACGGTCCGCCGGTCGGGG
>JAICSU010000097.1 GCA_025936735.1 Amnibacterium sp. | reverse complement strand
GCGGAGGGTGTCGTCGCTGACGCCGAGGAGCGCCGCGGCGTCGGCGACGCGGATGCGGTCCACCATCGGCTCTCCTTCCGCGGATACGGCAGCAAGCCTAGGGTTTCGCGGCGCGGAGGGCACTGACGATTCGCTGGGGCGGCAGGTGCCAGGATCGAGGCATGTCCGCCCCGCGCACCGCCGACCGGTTCGCCCGGCAGGTCGCGCTGCCCGGCTTCGGTCGCTCCGGCCAGGAGCGGCTGGCCGCCGCCCGCGTCGTCGTGGTCGGCGCGGGCGGGCTCGGGTCCGCCCTGCTGCCGGTGCTCGTGGCCGGCGGGATCGGCACCGTCGTGGTGGCGGACGGCGACGTCGTCGACGTGACGAACCTGCACCGGCAGACGCTGCACGGCGCCGACGACATCGGCGCGGAGAAGGCGACGTCCGCGGTCGCGACGCTCGCGGCCCTCGCCCCGGCCGGCACGACCCTGCTCGCGGACCCCCGCTTCATCGACGAGGCCTCCGTGGCCGCGCTCGTCGACGGCGCGACGGTGGTCGTCGACGCGACCGACTCCCTCGAGGCGCGCTACCTGCTCGACGCAGCGACGGAGGCGGCGGGCGTGCCGCTGGTCTGGGGCTCGGCGACCGAGACGACCGGTCAGGTCGGCGTCTGCCTCCCGGGCTCCCCGCGCTGGCGCGACCTCTTCCCGACGCGGCCCGCGGACGACGCCGTCGTCACCTGCGCGGTCGGCGGCGTGCTGCCGACCCTGTGCACCACGATCGGCGGTCTCATGGCCACCGAGGTGCTGAAGCTGCTGACCGGCCTCGGGCGTCCGCTCGCGGGCCGGCTGCTCGTCGTCGACGCCCTCGCGCCCTCGGTGCGGGAGATCGCCTTCGGCGCGGCGGATCCGACCGAACCGATCACCGAGGAGCGACCCATGACGGACGACGACGACCTGGACGTGCAGGAGGTGGCGGCCCTGCTCGAGCGCGGGGAGCGGGTGCAGCTGGTCGACGTGCGGGAGCCGTGGGAGGCGGACATCACGAGCCTGCCCGGCGCGACCCTCATCCCCCTCGGCACCCTCCAGGACCGGCTCGGCGAGCTCGACCCCGACGTGCCCGTGATCACCTACTGCCACCACGGAGTGCGCAGCGTCGACGCCGCCGACCGCCTCGCCGCCGCCGGCTTCCACGCCCGGTCGATGGCGGGCGGGATCGATCGCTGGAGCCGCATGATCGACGCCTCGGTGCCGCGCTACTGACGTGGGCCGCCGCAGCGTCGAGGAGCACGCGGCGCGCGTCGCCGCGCTCGTGGCGCCGGCCCTCGCGGGGCTCGGCACGGAGCGGGTGCCCCTCTCGACGGCGCGCGGCCGGGTGCTCGCCGAGGACGTGACCTCGCCCGTGCCGCTCCCCCCGTTCCGCAACTCCCAGATGGACGGCTGGGCCGCCCGCGCGGACGAGCTGCTGCACGCGCCGCTCGTGCTGCCGATCGACGGCGTGCAGGCCGCCGGGCCGGCGGCGCCGCGCACCCTGTCGCCCGGCGCGGTGCTCAAGGTGATGACCGGAGCCCCGCTGCCCGACGGGGCCGACTGCGTGGTGCCCGTCGAGGACACGGAGCCCGCGGGCGACGCCGTGCGGATCCTCCGCGGACGGGCGTCCGGCACCTTCGTGCGGGAGGCCGGCAGCGACCTCGCCGCCGGTTCCGTCGTCGGGCCCGCCGGTGCACTCCTCACGCCGCGACGGCTGGCCGCGCTGGCGGCGAGCGGCGTCGCCGCGGTGCCGGTCCGCCGTCGCCCCCGGGTCGCGGTGCTGACCACGGGCGAGGAGGTCGTTCCCCCCGGCGCTCCCCTCGCGTTCGGGCAGGTCTACGACGCCAACGAGGCCGCCCTCGTGGCCCTGCTCGAGGAGGCGGGAGCGGATCCGCTGCCCCCGGTCCGCACGCCGGACGACCCGGCCGCCTTCACGGCCGCCCTCGACGCCGCGCTCGACGCCGCCGACCTCGTGATCACGTCGGGCGGCATCTCGCACGGCGACTTCGAGGTGGTCCGCCAGGTGCTCGAGCCGCTGGGCGCGGAGGTCGGAGAGATCGCCATGCAGCCGGGCGGCCCGCAGGCGCTCGCCCGGATCGCCGGGGTGCCGGTCGTCGGCTTCCCCGGCAACCCCGTGTCGACGCAGGTGTCGTTCGTGGTGCTGCTCCGGCCGCTGCTGCGCGCCGCGGCGGGTCTGCCGCCGATCGTCGCATCCACCGTGCCGCTCGCGGCCGCGCTCGACTCCCCCGCCGGGCGCCGGCAGTGGCTGCGCGGGCGCATCGAGGACGGCCGCGCCGTACCGGTCGGCGGCCCGTCCTCTCATCTCGTCGCGACGATGGCCGACGCCGACGTGCTGCTCGACGTGCCGGAGGACGTCGTCCGGCTGGAGGCCGGGGATCCGATCGCCGCCCTGCCCCTCTGACGCGGGCCGACCAGGCGCCGCTGCGACAATGCGGGGATGGCCGACAGCCCTCTCCCCCACCTCGACGCCGACGGCCGCGCCCGGATGGTGGACGTCGGCAGCAAGGCAGTGACGCAGCGCACCGCGCTCGCGCGGGGCCGGCTCGAGACGACCCCCGAGGTCGTCGCGCTGCTCGTCGCCGACGGGCTGCCCAAGGCGGATGCGCTCGCCACGGCGCGGATCGCGGGGATCGCGGGCGCCAAACGGACGAGCGACCTCATCCCGCTCTGCCATCCGCTGCCTCTCGACGGCGTGACCGTGGACCTCGTGCCCGACGGCGACGGCGTCGTCATCGAGGCCCGCACCCGCACGACGGGACGCACCGGCGTCGAGATGGAGGCGCTCACGGCCGTCGCGATCGCGGGGCTCACCCTGCACGACATGGTGAAGGCGGTGGATCCCCGCGCCACCCTCACCGGGGTGCAGCTCGTCGCCAAGACGGGCGGCAAGCGCGGCGAGTGGACGCGCGACCGCCCGGATGCGGAGGTCGCCCCGCCGCGGCCCGAACCGGCCGGTGGCGCCGTGCTGGTCGTCTCCACGCTTGCGGCCCGCGGCGAGCGCGACGACACGACGGGCGGGCGCATCGCCGCGTGGCTCGACGGCCTCGGCCTCCCGACGCCGCCCGCCCGCGTCGTCGCGGACGCCGACGTCGCCGAGGGCCTCCGCGCCGCGCTCGCGCCACGGCCGGCCGTGCTGCTCACCACCGGCGGCACCGGCCCGAGCCCCACGGATGCCACGCCGGAGGCGACCGCGGCGCTGCTCGACCGGCCGCTGCCCGGGGTCGCGGAGGCGATCCGTGCCCGGGCCGGCACGCCGACGGCGGCCCTCGGCCGCGGACTGGCCGGCATCGCGGACGGCACCGTCGTCGTCAACCTGCCCGGCTCGCCCGGTGGGGTCGACGACGCGCTCGCCGTGCTCGCCGACCTCCTCCCGCACCTGCTGCAGCAGGTGCGGGGCCACGCGGACCACGATCACGGCGCCCACCAGTCGGGCACGCACCGGGAGGCGGCGCGATGAGCGGCCGCGTCGGCCTCGCGACCGTGACGGACGCCGTGCTCGACGTCGCCGCCGTCGAAGCGGCGGTGCTGAGCGACCGGGACGGCGCCCTCGTCACCTTCCGCGGCGTCATCCGCGACCACGACGGCGGCCGCGACGTGACGCGACTCGACTACTCGGCGCATCCCGACGCGCAGCGCTTCCTCGCCGAGGTGTGCGCCCGCGTCGCGGAAGGGACCGGCCTCGCCGTCGCGGCCGCGCACCGCATCGGCGGGCTCACGGTGGGAGACGTCGCACTCGTCGCGGCGGTCGCGGCACCGCATCGCGCGGAGGCCTTCCAGGCGTGCGGCGACCTCGTCGACGCGATCAAGGCCGAGGTGCCGATCTGGAAGCGGCAGCACTTCCCGTCCGGCACCTCGGAGTGGGTGGGGCTCTAGCGGGTCGCTTCGATCAGATGCCGCGACGAATGCGCCACGAAGGCGCCGTCGCGGCGGATGAGCCCGTCGAGCTCGCGGAGGCGGTCGCGGTACCGCTCGACCGAGAAGTCGGGCACCCACCAGACGCACTTGCGCAACGTCCACACGACGGCCCCGATGTCGAAGAACTCCATCCGGAGGCGCGCGGTGGGCAGCGCCGTGACCCGGAGGCCGGCGGCCTCCGCCTCCGCGGCCTCCCGCTGCGGGTCGCGGCCCCGCCGCTGCTCCGGCAGCGGGCCGAGGAAGAACTCGATGAGCTCGAACGCGGACGCCGGTCCGACGTGCTGCGCGAAGTAGCGGCCGCCCGGCTGCAGCACGCGGGCGATCTCCGGCCAGTCCGGCCGGACCGGGTGCCGCGAGGTGACGAGCTCGAACGACCCGTCGGCGAACGGCAGCGGCGCGCCCTGCGGCGTCTCCACCACCTCGACCCCACGCGGGCCGAGCGTCGCCCGCGCCGCCTCGGCGTTCGGCGGCCAGCCCTCGGTGACGACCATCCGCGAGGGCAGCACGGGTGCCGCGGCCACGACCTCCCCGCCACCGGTGTCGATATCGAGCGCGGACCCGGCGAGCGCGAGGCGCTCCGCGAGCAGGCGCGCGTATCCCCACGGCGGGCGTTCCTCCGTGGCGCGGCCCTCCAGCCAGCCGAAGTCCCAGCCGGCCATGTCGGCCGCCTCCGCCTCGGCGACCAGCTCGTCGAACGCGCGCACGACGCGTCCTATCCGCCGGCGAACGGCGGCAGGACGTCGACGGATCGCTGCACGGGCCGGCGGGGGTCCCGGGTCACGACGCCGTCGACGAGCAGCGAGCCCACGTCGAGCACGCGCCGCATGGGCGCGCCGTACCGCTCGGCGAGCAGGGTCCGCAGCGCGCCCGCGGTCGGCTCGACCTCGAGCACCTCCTCCTCGCGGCCCGCGGCGTCGGCGGCCGCCGCGAAGTAGCGGACCCTGACGGCGACGCGCTCAGCCACCGATGGCCCCCATGCTGCGGATCGGGCGGACGAAGCCCGCGTCGTCCATCCCATGACCGGCCTGCTTGCCCCACATCGCCGCCCGCCAGGCGTCGGCGATCGTCGCGTCGTCGGCGCCGCCGCGCAGCAGGGGCGCCAGCGGAGTCTCGTCGTCGCCGAAGAGGCAGGAGCGCACCGACCCCTCGGCGGTGAGCCGGGTGCGGTCGCACTCTGCGCAGAACGACCGGGTGACGGAGGCGATGAGCCCGACGGTGGCCGTGGCGGGAGCGGTCGCACCGCGGGGGCGCACCCGCCACTCCTCCGCCGGCGCGTGCGGGTCGTCGCGGCCGACGGGCTCGAGCTCGAAGCGGCGGCCGAGCACGCCGAGCAGCTCCGCGGCGTCGACGAGCGAGTCGCGGCTCCACACGCCGTCGGCGTCGAGCGGCATCTGCTCGATGAAGCGCAGCTGCACCCCGGCCTCGAGCGCCCAGCCGAGCAGGTCCGGTGCGTCCTCGAGGGTCTCGCGCATGAGGACGGCGTTCACCTTGAGCGGGGTGAGACCGGCGGCGCGGGCGGCTTCGATGCCCGCGAGCACGGCGGGCAGCCGGTCGCGGCGGGTCAGGCGCGCGAAGTGCTCCCGGTCGACGGTGTCGAGCGAGATGTTCACCCGGCCGAGGCCGGCCGCGAGCAGGGCGGGCAGCCGCTTGTCGAGGCCGACGCCGTTGGTGGTGAGGGCCATCGGCGTCTCCGGCGCGGCGGCCCGCGTGGCGGCGAGGATCTCGGCGAGGTCGGCGCGCAGCAGGGGTTCGCCGCCGGTGAAGCGCACCTCGCGCACCCCGAGATCCCGGGCGGCGATGCCGACGAGGCGGCCGATCTCCGCGGGCGTGAGCAGCAGCGCGCGCGGGATCGCGGGCAGGCCCTCCTCCGGCATGCAGTAGGTGCAGCGGAGCGAGCACTTCTCGGTGACGGAGACGCGGAGGTCCGTGGCGACGCGCCCGAAGCGGTCGAGGAGGTGCGGATCCGCCGGTCGTCCGGTGGTGTCCGGCAGCGGCGACCGGCGGGGCACACCGATGTTCACCGCGGTCATCGCCCCAGCCTGACACAGCGGCCCGGGCACGAGGTGCGAGCCTCCCCCCGACCGACTGTTGCCACTCTTTGCTGTCTTGAGGCGCCCAAGACAGCAAGGAGTGGCAACAGTCGGGCGAGGGGGGCGGCCGTGGCAGCATGGAGCGACTGGATCAAGGAGGCCCGCATGGCCGTCTTCTCGCCCGGCTTCCGCGGCAGGCGCCGCACCACCAACCCGGCCCTGCCGCCGGGCCAGTACGAGGAGCAGGGCTTCCCCGTGCTCTCGGCGGGGATCACGCCCCGGATCCGCGAGGACGACTGGCGCTTCACCCTCACGACGACCGCCGGCGAGTCCCGGCAGTGGTCGTGGGACGAGATGATGGCGCTCGGCCCGGAGCCGATCAGCACCGACATCCACTGCGTCACGAGCTGGTCGAAGTTCGGCACCTCCTGGCGGGGCGTCTCCGTGGACCGGTTCCTCGACGCGGCCGGCGCCGACGCGCCGTTCGTGATGGCGGGGTGCTACGGCGGCTACACGACCAACCTGCCGATGGCGGACGTCCGGGGCGGCAAGGCCTGGATCGCCTTCGAGTACGACGGCGAGCCGCTGCCACCCGAGCACGGCGGCCCCGCGCGGCTGCTCGTGCCGCACCTCTACTTCTGGAAGAGCGCGAAGTGGGTCAACTCCCTCACGCTCATGGAGCACGACCGCGCGGGCTTCTGGGAGAGCCTCGGCTACCACATGCACGGCGACCCGTGGCGGGAGGAGCGCTATCGCAGCGCCTGACCCGAACCGCTGGGTGTCCGCCCGGGTGACGGGGATGCGGCGGGAGACGGCGACGGCCCGCACGCTCGTGCTCGAGGCGCCGGAGCTCGGCGACACGGTCGCCGGGCAGCACGTGGACATCCGCCTCACCGCGGAGGACGGCTACACCGCGCAGCGCTCCTACTCGCTGGCATCGCCGAGCGGAGCACGGCCCGTCGAGGTGACCGTGGAGCGGTTCGAGGACGGCGAGGTGTCCCCGTACCTCGTCGAGGACGTCGCGGTCGGCGACCCGCTCGAGCTGCGGGGACCGATCGGCGGCTGGTTCGTGTGGCGCCAGGAGCAGGCGGAGCCGGTGCAGCTCATCGCGGGCGGATCCGGCATCGTGCCGCTCATGGCGATGGTCCGCACGCACGCCGCCGCGCTCAGCACCGCACCGTTCCGCCTGCTGTACGGCGTGCAGGATCCGGATCGGCGCTACTACCGGGACGAGCTCGACCGGCGCGCGGGGCCGGCCCTCCAGGTCGACGTCCGCTACTCCCGGCGCGCCCCGGCCGGGGCGCCCGTCGGCCGCATCGGGGTCGCCGACCTCAGCCTGCTCACCGTGCCGGCGGAGCAGCGGCCCACCGTCTACGTGTGCGGCCCCACCGGCTTCGTCGAAGCGATCGCCGACGGCCTCCTGCACCTCGGCCACGCGCCGGAGCGGATCCGCACCGAGCGGTTCGGCCCCTCCGGCTGACCTCCGACGCGCCGGGCGGGGGACGGAACGCCTGATCTGCCCGTCTTCTGGGGGCGGAAGGCCGGCGGCGGTTCACCTAGGGTGGACCCCGCAGCATCCGTTCTGGGGGGAATCCGCATGCGCTCGACGTCCTTGCTCCATGCCCGCACGGCGCGCGCCGCCGCGCTCGGCGCAGCGCTGCTCACGGCCGGAGCGCTGCTCGCGCCCGTTCCCGCGCAGGCCACGACCACCACCGCGATC
Organism: Amnibacterium sp.; assembly: GCA_025936735.1. Classification (GTDB taxonomy): domain Bacteria; phylum Actinomycetota; class Actinomycetes; order Actinomycetales; family Microbacteriaceae; genus Amnibacterium. The sequence continues at coordinate 2,199 of JAICSU010000097.1, read as the reverse complement.
TCGATCCGGGCCATGGGCGGCGACCGCCAGGTCACCGCGGCGTGGTCGAAGGTGGCGAAGGCCGCGGCGTACACGGTGCACTGGGGCGCGGGCACGTCCACCGCCCACGTGCTGCACACGACGGGCACGACCATCCGCATCAGCGGGGTCGCGAACCGCACCACCTACTCGGTGCGCGTCACAGCCGACGGCGTGAGCGCCGCATCCAAGCGCGTCACCGCGACGCCCTCGCAGTACGCGCCGACGGCACTCACCTCGGTGAAGGCGGTGCCCGCGGGGCCGAACCAGATCAAGGTCTCCTGGACCGGGGGCGGCCGCGCCCGCTCGATCGCCGTCTACGTCGGCGCCGACAGCCAGACGAAGACCCACCACTACGCCACTGCCTGGCATCCCGCCGCCCTCTCCAGCTGGATCGTCACCCTGCCCTCGAGCCTTCGCGGCGTCCTCGGCGCCGGTACCGGCAACCCGATCTTCGTGCGGGTCGTGCAGACGAACTCGACCGCGGCGACGCCGAGGATGGAGTGGGCGTTCAACGGCACCACGAAGTTCCGGCTCTCCGACGTCGGGCCGTGGACCCTGGCGGGCGCCCCGCGCGGCAGCACCGCGACGTCGCCGGTCACCGTCGCGTCGTGGAACACGCAGAGCATCTCCGCGACGACGCGCTTCTCGAAGGGCGACCAGTGGGCGGCCCGCCTGCCGAAGGTCGTCGCCAACATCGAGAACCTGCGCCCCGACGTCATCGGGTTCCAGGAGCTCGGGACCTCGAGGGTCGACCCGGCGTGCAGGAACAGCCCGTCCCACATGGCGGTCGGCGTCTACGACTGCACGGAGCAGTACCAGACCCTGCAGTCGAAGCTCGCGTCGGCCCCGCTCCCGTACCGGAACGTCCGCACCGACGCGAACGCCTACGTGTACCAGCAGAACGCGATCGGCAACACGAACAACTACGTCGACTCGGCGATCTTCTACAACCCGGCGAAGGTCACGCTCGTGGCCTCCGGCTTCATCTCCCCGCGGGCGATGATGGGCAGCCGCTGGCCGACGTCCTACACGGACGAGGCCGGTGTCTGGGCCGAGTTCCGGACCAAGGACGCGAGCGCGCGCCCCTTCCTCGTCTCATCGATCCACATGCCGGCCAACGGGACGACGTCCGCCCCGGATGTCGCGCGGGTGCGGAGCGATGAGGGCGCCCTGCTCGCCGGTTGGCTCGGCCGGAAGGCCGCCGCCCTCGGCGCCGCCGCCGGAACCGGGGCGCTGCCCGTCGTCGCGACCGGGGACTTCAACGGCAGCGAGGTCACCGACCCGCAGGCGGCCGGGCTGCGGATGCTCGCCGCCGGCTACTCGGACGCTGCCGCGACGCTCGACCGCAACGACATCCGCTGGGCGACCGACAACCTGACCAACGGCCCCGACGGCGTCGACCCCGGCTACCCGAGGACGGCCGTGCCGCACACCCACATCGCCAGCCGGATCGACTACGTGATGCTGAAGGGCGGCATCACCACGACCCGCTACCGCAACGAGATCCGGTACACGACCGACTCGAACCACGTGCGTCACTTCGTCGCCGGCTACCAGGGCTCCGACCACAACATGCAGCTCGCGTGGCTCCGGATCCCGGACGCCCCGCAGCGCTGATCCCGGCCCCCGCCGGACAGCCCGGTGCCGGGATCCGAAGCCCCCTCGGATCCCGGCACCGACCCGTTCAGTCCTCCTGCGGCGCGGACGCCATCCCCGCGCGGATGGTCTCCATGACGGTCGTGTCCGCGAGCGTCGTCACGTCGCCCACCGGCCGGTTCTCGGCGACGTCGCGCAGCAGGCGGCGCATGATCTTGCCGGACCGGGTCTTCGGCAGCTCGGCGACCACCATGATCTGCCGGGGGCGGGCGATCTTGCCGATCTGGTCGGCCACCCACTCCCGCAGCTCCTTCGCCACGTGGGGGCCGCCGTCGCCGGCCTCGCCGTCGATCAGGGCCGACTCGCGCAGGATCACGAAGGCGTTGACGGCCTGCCCGGTGTCGGGGTCGTTGGCACCGACGACGGCCGCCTCGGCCACCTTCGGGTGCGACACCAGCGCCGACTCGATCTCGGTCGTCGACAGCCGGTGGCCCGACACGTTCATCACGTCGTCGACCCGGCCGAGCAGCCAGATGTCGCCGTCCTCGTCGAGCTTGGCGCCGTCACCGGCGAAGTACATGC
>JAICSU010000305.1 GCA_025936735.1 Amnibacterium sp. | reverse complement strand
GATGGAGCCGTGCCAGACGAACGGCGGAACGCCGTCGAGGGGGCGCGGCGTCGCGGTGAACCCCTGCAGCGGGGTGCGGAAGCGGCCCTCCCAGTCCACGACGTCCTGGCGCCAGAGCCGGTGCAGCAGGGCGTAGTGCTCGACGGCGAGCGGGACGCCCAGCCGGATGTCCTGCCCGACCCACGGGTACACCGGGCCGGTGTTGCCGCGGCCGAGCACGAGGTCGACGCGGCCACCCGAGACGTGCTGCAGCATCGCGTAGTCCTCGGCGATCTTCACCGGATCGTTCGTGGTGATGAGCGTCGTGGCCGTCGAGAGCAGGATCCGCTCGGTGCGCCCGGCGAGGTAGCCGAGCACCGTCGTCGGCGACGACGGCACGAACGGCGGGTTGTGATGCTCCCCGAGGGCGAAGACGTCGAGCCCGACCTCCTCGGCGTGCTGGGCGATGGTGAGGATGTCCTGGATCCGCTGCCCCTCGGTCGGCGTGCGACCGGTGGTGGGGTCCTCCGTCACGTCGCCGACGCTGAAGATCCCGAACTGCATCTGCCGGCCGCTCATGCCTGCTCCCTCTGCTTGTATGACGCGTCAACCATCCGTGCGGAGCCGGTATTCCCGGACCGCGGCTCAGGCCGGCGCGGAGGCGGTCTGCACCAGGCGCGCGGCGAGCAGCTCGAGGGTGGCCTCGCGGCCGGGCACGCGGTCCAGCGGGTCCTCGCGGTGGGCCGCGGCGGCCGGGGAGATCATCACCTCGTCGACCTCGAAGCGCTGCGCGAACGCGGTGAGGCGCTCCGCCACGTCGTCGGCCTGCCCGACGAACCAGCGTCCTCGCATGGTGCCGATCAGCTCCCGCTGGGGCTCCGTGAGCGTGGCCTCGAGGGCGTCCTCGACGGTGTCGAGCGCGGTCAGGGGCGTTCCCGTGCGGAGGCGGGCCATGTGCTGCAGCTGCGGGAGGGCGAGCCGCTCGGCCTCCTGGCCGGTCTCGGCGGCGACGACGTTCGCGGTGAGGAACGTGCGCGGCTCCTGGAGCGTCTCGCTGGGCTGGAAGCCGGAGCGGTAGAGGTCGAGCGCCCTGGCCGTGCCCTCGCCGGAGAAGTGGTGCGCGAACACGTACGGCAGGCCGAGTCGCGCGGCGAGCCGCGCCGAGTAGTCGCTCGAGCCGAGCAGCCACACGTCGGGGCGGCCGGCGGCGGCCGGCGTCGCCCGCACGACGTACTGCTCGCCGGTCGCGAGCCGGAGCCCCGCACCGTCCTCGCCGAGCAGGGCCTCGATGTCCTGCAGGTGGCTCGGGAAGGCGTCGACGTCGCTCGTGTGCCCGGTCGATCGCAGCAGGGCGCTGATGACGGGGTCGCTGCCAGGCGCCCGGCCGATGCCGAGGTCGATGCGCCCGGGTGCGGCAGCCTCGAGGGCGGCGAACTGCTCCGCGATCACGAACGGCGCGTGGTTCGGCAGCATCACCCCGCCGGAACCGAGACGGATCCGCTCGGTGCGGCCGGCGAGCACGCCGAGGAGCACCGGCGGGGTGGTCGAGGCGACCGACGGCATGTTGTGGTGCTCGGCCAGCCAGTAGCGCGTGAGACCGAGCCGGTCCGCCGCGCGGGCGAGCGAGACGGTCGCCGCGACGGCGTCGGCGGACCGCTGCCCCTTCCGGACCGGGACGAGATCGAGCACGGAGAGCGCGAGCGGAGCCATGCGAACGGCAACACCCGCCGCCTCGCCCCGGATTCCGCCGCCGGCACCGGCCGCGCGTGGAACGCGGCGGAACGCCGAAGCGGCCGCGCGCGGTGTGCAGGATCCCGCGCCGCCTGCAGGACCGGACCCGCCACCCGATCCTGCACACCGTCCCGCATCCTGCACACCACCCAGCGCACCGCGCCTGCACCCGCCTCGCGCCGGATGCGGCCGCGGAAGCGGCCGCGCGCGGAACG
>JAICSU010000160.1 GCA_025936735.1 Amnibacterium sp. | reverse complement strand
CCGCTCCGGCGCGGTTCCGGCGCCCGACGACGACCTGCAGGCCGAGCAGTACGACCTCGCCGACGAGCTGCTCGAGGCGGCCGGCTACCGCTGGTACGAGGTGAGCAACTGGGCGAGGTCCGCCGAGCACCGCTCGCGCCACAACCTCGCCTACTGGACCGGCGAGGACTGGTGGGGCGTCGGACCCGGGGCGCACAGCCACGTCGGCGGGGTCCGCTGGTGGAACGTCAAGCACCCCGCCGCGTACGGCGCGCGGATCGACGCGGGCCTCTCGCCCGCCGCCGGCCGCGAGGTGCTCGACGCCGACTCGCGCGCCCTGGAGCGCGTGCTGCTCGAGTCGCGGCTCGCGGACGGCATGCCGCTCGACCGGCTGGCCGCATCCGGCCGCAGCGAGATCGCGGGGCTCATCGCCGACGGGCTGATCGACGGTCGGGCGGCGCTCACCGGCCGCGTGGTGCTCACGCGGCCGGGGCGCCTGCTGGCGGACGCCGTCGTCCGCCGCCTCACACCGGCGTGACCGCCGGTGCCGTCACTCCTTGATGAACTGGATGGTCAGCGGGTACCGGTACAGCTCGCCCTTGTTCGCGGCGACCGCGGCGAGGATCGAGAACACGATGTTCACGACCCAGACGGCGGCGATCAGGAGGAACCCGATCAGCACGAAGGCGAGCACCCAGCCGACCACGTAGGCGATCGCCAACGTGATCTGGAAGTTCAGGGCCTGCCGCGAGTGCTCGCGGACGAACGAGCTGCGGTCCTTCAGGACGAGGTAGCCGATCAGCGGCGAGACGAAGCCGATGAGGATGCCGCCGACGTGGATGAGGGTGGCCCAGAGGCGCTCGTCGCTCTGGCTGAGCGGCTGCGGCGCGACGGTGGCCGGGGGGACGTTCTGAGTCATTTCGGGCACTCCTTGTTCTGCATGGTGAGGGGTCATTTCACGAGGTCGAGCCGGAGCGGGTAGTGGAACCCCCCGCCGCGGCGGGTCCGGACGGCGGCGACGATCGACACGACCAGGTCGAAGAACGCCACGACCGTCTGGATCATCAGGAGGACGGCGAAGAAGCCGAGCGCGAGCGAGTGCATGCCCTGCGCGGACAGCAGCAGCGCGAGGGCGAACGCCACGCCCTGCAGCAGGATCATCGCCGCGACCCAGGTGATCTGGAAGTTCAGCGCCTCCCGGGCCTCGCTTCGTCGCCACCCCGGCTCGGAGCGCGACGCGAGGAACAGCACGAGCGAGGGCACGAGCGCCAGCAGCGGCACGAGGTTCGCCGCCAGTCCGACGACGGCGAGGATCCCGCCGGCCAGGTGCACCGTGAACGCGGCCCGGATGTCTCGTGCAGCGAGGGGCCGGGGCGGAAGGGCGATCCCGTACGCCGGCCGTGCTCGACCGTCTCGGTCGCTCATCGTGAGAGGCTCGCACCCCTTCCGGTCCGCGTCGGGCCGTCACGCGCCCGTCTGGGCGCGCCGAACCACTTCTTTGTCGGTTCGTGCTCAGGATATCAACAGGTCGGTGGGGAAGCCAGCATTCCCGCCGGCGGCGCGCCCTGCGATTCCGCGGGGCGACGCGGTAGGATTAGCAGTCGATCCGGTCGAGTGCCAGCGGCGTGAGGAGGCGGGGATGGTCTCGGAACGAGGACTCGAGGTGCTCCGCGTCATCGTGCAGGACTACGTGGAGTCGCGGGAGCCGGTCGGCTCCAAGTCGATCGTCGACCGCTACGGCTTCGGGGTGTCCGCGGCGACCATCCGCAACGACATGGCGGCGCTCGAGGAGGACGGCCTCATCACCGCGCCGCACACCTCCTCCGGGCGCATCCCGACGGACAAGGGCTACCGGATGTTCGTCGACCACCTCGCCGAGATCCGCCCGATGACGCCGGCGCAGCGGCACGCGATCCAGACCTTCCTCGGCGAGGGCGCCGACCTCGACGACGTGCTCGGCCGCACCGTCCGGATGCTCTCGCAGCTGACCAACCAGGTCGCGCTCGTGCAGGTGCCGGTGCTGCCCCGGTCGCGGGTCCGGCACGTCGAGCTCGTCCCGCTTTCGTCGACGCGCCTGCTCGTGGTGCTCATCACCGACAACGGCCATGTCGACCAGCGCACCGTGGAGGTGCCGCACGAGTCGGCGCCGCTCGACGACGAGTCCGTGGCGGACATCCGGGCCCGGCTCAACACGCTGCTCGTCGGCAAGCTGCTCGCCGAGACACCGCCGCTGCTCGCCGACCTCGGCGAATCGGTGCCGCCCGCGAGCCGCGCGGTGCTGCAGCGCGTGACCGACGTGATCGGCGCCCAGGTCGACGACCGCCGGCAGGACCGCCTCGTCATGGCGGGCGCCGCGAACCTCGCGCGCACGGAGCGGGACTTCCCCGGCAGCATCCTGCCGGTGCTCGAGGCCATCGAGGAGCAGGTCGTGCTGCTGCGCCTGTTCAGCGAGATGGAGCTCGACAGCCGCGGCGTCTCCGTGTCGATCGGGCGCGAGAACGCCTCCCTGGGCCTCGGCGAGGCGTCGATCCTCGCGGGCGGCTACCGATCACCGGCGGGTGCGCTCGGGCACATCGGGGTGCTCGGGCCGACGAGAATGGACTACTCCGGCAACATCGCCGCCGTCCGTGCCGTCGCCCGGTACCTCTCGAAGCTCCTCGGGGACGACTGACCACCTCCGGTCCCGGACCGGACACAACGACCGCCGCCTGCGCGGCATCGGAAGGGCCACTGTGGCTGACCACTACGAAGTGCTGGGCGTCGACCGCGACGCCTCGCCCGACGAGATCAAGCGCGCCTACCGACGCCTCGCCCGCCAGCTGCACCCGGACGTGAACCCGGGCCCGGACGCGGCCGAGCGGTTCAAGGACGTCACCCACGCGTACGACGTGCTCTCGGACCCCCGGCAGCGTCAGGAGTACGACATGGGCGGCCAGGGCCCCGCCGGGGGGTTCGGCTTCGGCGACATCTTCGAGACGTTCTTCGGGCAGGGCGGCCGCACGGGCCCGAAGTCGCGCCAGGAGCGCGGGCAGGACGCGCTGCTGCGCGTCGAGGTCGACCTCGAGGACGTCGTCTTCGGCACCCACCGCGACCTCGAGATCGACACCGCCGTGCTGTGCGACGTCTGCGGCGGCACCTGCGTGCAGCCCGGCACCTCGCTCGCCACGTGCGACATCTGCCACGGCACCGGCCAGATCCAGCGCGCCGTGCGCTCGCTGCTCGGCAACGTGATGACCTCCACCCCGTGCACCGTCTGCCGCGGCTTCGGCACCGTCATCCCGCACCCCTGCGTCAACTGCGCCGGGCAGGGCCGAGTGCGGGCCCGCACGACGATCCCGGTCGACATCCCCGCCGGGGTCGAGACCGGCCTCCGGCTGCAGCTCGCCGGCATGGGCGAGGTCGGCCCGGCCGGCGGCCCGCACGGCGACCTCTACCTCGAGGTCAAGGTGCGTCACCACGAGACCTTCAGCCGGGCGGGGGACGACCTGCTCGCGACGCTCGAGGTGCAGATGTCGGATGCGATCCTCGGCACCACCGCGACGCTCGAATCCCTCGACGGGCCGGTCGACGTCGACATCCGGCCGGGCGTCCAGAGCGCCGAGGTCATCACCGTCCCCGGTCGCGGCATCACCCGGCTCCGCGGCTCCGGCCGGGGCGACCTGCGGATCGGCGTGCAGGTCGTCACGCCGACGAAGCTCGACGGCAAGGAGCGGGAGCTGATCCGGCAGTTCGCCGGCCACCGCAAGCCCCGGCCGCCGCAGTTCGCGCACTTCCAGCAGGGCCTGTTCACGAAGCTGCGCGACCGGTTCCTCGGGGTCTGAGCCGCCGGTGGCCCACTTCTACCTCAGCGATCAGGTGACGGGCGCCGGGGTCGGCGACCGCCTCCTGCTCGCCGGCGACGAGGGGCGGCACGCCGCCCTCGTCGCGCGCATGCGGGTGGGGGAGCGGACCACGGTCGGCGACGGCCGCGGCCGCGTCGCGACCGCGGAGGCGACCGCCGTGTCGAAGGACACGGTGGAGCTGGAGGTGGTGGACCTCGTCGAGACGCCCGAGCCGCGTCCGCGGATCACGCTCGTCCAGGCGCTGGCCAAGGGCGGCCGGGACGAGCTCGCGATCCAGGCGGCCACCGAGCTGGGGGTCGCCGCGGTGGCGCCGTGGCAGGCGGCCCGCAGCGTCACCCGGTGGGAGGGCCGGAAGGCCGACACCGGCGCCGCGCGGTGGGCCGGCATCGTCCGGGAGGCGAGCAAGCAGGCGATGCGGCCCTGGGCGGCGATCGGCCTGCCCCTGATGTCGACGGCCGATGTCGTCGCGCTCGCGCGGGACACCACGACCGTCGTCCTCGATCCGGACGCCGCGGTGCGGCTCGCCGACGCGGTGGCCGCCGAGGTCCGGGATCTCGTGCTCGTCGTCGGGCCGGAGGGCGGCATCGCCCCCGACGAGCTCGAGCGGCTGACGGCCGTCGGCGCGACGGCGGCGCGGATGGGCCCGACGGTGCTGCGCACCTCGACGGCGGGCCCCGCGGCGCTCGCGGCCCTCGCGACGACGCTGAACCTCTGGCCGTGACGACCGTCTCAGCGCCCTGGGGACATCCCAGCGCGCTCGAGCCTGCTGACTTGTCCCGGGGGCTATGAGAGCCCGCCGACGGGGGCGGTGCCGCCGGTAGACTGGAGCGCCATGACTGAGCGTGCGAGCACCGAGCCGTCGGTCTTCACGCGCATCCTGCGCGGGGAGATCCCGGGGGAGATCGTCCTGTCCACGGACGACGTGTTCGTGCTGCAGGACATCGCCCCGAAGGCGCCGCTCCACCTGCTCGTCATCCCCAAGACGGACGAGTACCGCGACGTCACGGAGCTCGCCGAGGGCGACCCGAAGCTGCTCGCCCACATCGTCGAGGTCGCGCGCACCGTCGCGACGCAGGCCGGCTACGACTCGTTCCGGCTCCTCTTCAACACCGGTCTCGGCGCCGGCCAGACCGTCTTCCACGTGCACGCCCACGTCCTCGCCTTCGGCGAGGACCATGGGGCGAGCGAGGACAGCATGACCGCCGGGATGCCCGGCGAGGGAAGGGACGCGTGACGGACGCCGACGAGGGCTACCGCACGACCGGGCGCCGCAGCGCGAGCGCCGTCGCCCGCCGGTACCCGGCCGCGGGCGCGGAGACGCGCACGATGGAGGTCGACGGCATCGCGATGGTCCGGCTGCTCGGTCCGCAGGACCGCCTGCTCAGCCAGATCGAGAAGCAGTTCCCGCTCGTCGAGGTGCTCGTCCGGGGCAACGAGATCACGCTCGTGGGCGAGCCGGCGCAGGTGCAGGCGACCGAGCGGCTCATCCAGGAGCTGCTCCAGATGGTCCGCAACGGCCACGAGCTGGGGCCGGTCGACGTCAGCTCGAGCGCCCACATCCTCGCCGACGACCACACCTCCTCGCCCGCGGAGCTGCTGAGCCAGGCGATCCTCACCGCGCGCGGCAAGAGCATCCGGGCCAAGACACTCGGCCAGAAGGCGTACGTCGAGGCGATCGACGTCAACACCATCACCTTCGGGATCGGACCGGCCGGTACCGGAAAGACCTACCTCGCCAGGGCGAAGGCCGGGCAGGCGCTGCAGCGCAAGGAGGTCAACCGGATCATCCTCACCCGCCCCGCCGTCGAGGCCGGCGAGCGGCTCGGCTACCTGCCCGGCACCCTCACCGACAAGATCGACCCGTACCTCCGGCCGCTGTACGACGCGCTCAACGAGATGATGGATCCGGAGCTCGTCCCGAAGCTCATGGCGTCGTCGACCATCGAGGTCGCGCCCCTCGCCTACATGCGCGGGCGCACGCTGAACGACTCCTTCGTGGTGCTCGACGAGGCGCAGAACACGACGCCGGAGCAGATGAAGATGTTCCTCACCCGGCTCGGCTTCGGCTCGAAGATGGTCGTCACGGGCGACATCACCCAGGTGGACCTGCCGAACGGGGTCTCCGGCCTGCAGACCGCGACCCGCGTGCTGCGGAACGTCGACGACATCCACTTCGCGATGCTCACCAGCGAGGACGTCGTGCGGCACTCCCTCGTCGGGCGCATCGTCGACGCGTACACGCGGTACGACGCGGAGCGGCAGGCGGCGATGGCGGCACGTCGGCCGGAGCGGATGGAGCACGGCGGCGAGGCCACGGAGGCGCGGCTGCCGACCGACTACCGCCCGCCGCAGAACCGGTCGGAGCGGCGCGCCCTGGAGCGCGACTCGCGCGGCGAGGGCCGGCACCGATGAGCGTCGAGGTCAACAACGAGTCCGGCACCGAGATCGACGAGGCGGCGCTGGCTCAGCTCGGACGCTTCGTCCTCGACGCCCTGCGCATCGATCCGCT
>JAICSU010000280.1 GCA_025936735.1 Amnibacterium sp. | reverse complement strand
TTCCCGACCCCGCCCTTGAGCGAGCTGACGCTCAGCACATGCACGGCCACTAGGTTAGCCGTGACCCCGGAAAGCATCGGGGACGACACCCCCCGCCGTCGACAGCGAGGAGTTCCGCCGTGTTCCAGAAGATCCTCGTGGCCAACCGCGGCGAGATCGCGATCCGCGCCTTCCGGGCCGCGTACGAGCTCGGGGCGCGCACCGTCGCCGTGTTCCCATACGAGGACCGGGACTCGCTCCACCGCCAGAAGGCGGACGAGGCGTACCAGATCGGCGAGCCCGGCCATCCGGTGCGCGCCTACCTCGATGTCGCCGAGATCATCCGGGTCGCGAAGGAGTCGGGAGCGGACGCGGTCTACCCGGGCTACGGCTTCCTCTCCGAGAACCCGGACCTCGCGGAGGCGTGCGCCGCGGACGGGATCACCTTCATCGGGCCGCCCGCCCGGGTGCTCCGCTCGGCCGGCAACAAGGTCACGGCGAAGGAGCAGGCGATCGCGGCCGGCGTACCGGTGCTGGCCTCCTCCCGGCCGAGCCGGGACGTCGCCGAGCTGCTCGAGGCGGCCGACGCCATCGGGTTCCCGATCTTCGCGAAGGCGGTCGCGGGCGGCGGCGGACGCGGCATGCGCCGCGTCGAGCGGCGCGAGGACCTCGAGGCGGCGCTGACCGCCGCGATGCGGGAGGCGGACTCGGCGTTCGGGGATCCGACGATGTTCCTCGAGCAGGCCGTGCTGCGGCCCCGCCACATCGAGGTGCAGATCCTCGCCGACGGCGCCGGCACGACCCTGCACCTCTTCGAGCGCGACTGCTCGGTGCAGCGGCGCCACCAGAAGGTCGTCGAGATCGCGCCGGCGCCGAACCTCGCCGAGGACGTCCGGCAGGCCCTCTACCGCGACGCGGTCGCGTTCGCCCGCTCGATCGGCTACGTGAACGCGGGCACCGTCGAGTTCCTGCTCGACACCGCGGGCGACCGCGCCGGCGAGCACGTCTTCATCGAGATGAACCCCCGGATCCAGGTGGAGCACACCGTCACCGAGGAGATCACGGACGTCGACCTGGTCCAGGCGCAGATGCGCATCGCGGCGGGGGAGACGATGGCGGACCTCGGCCTGCGCCAAGAGGACCTCGCGATCCGGGGTGCCGCCCTGCAGTGCCGCATCACCACCGAGGATCCGAACGCCAACTTCCGGCCCGACACCGGCCGGATCACCACCTACCGCTCGCCGGGCGGCGCGGGCGTGCGCCTCGACGGCGGCACGATCAACCCGGGCGCGCAGATCAGCCCGCACTTCGACTCGATGCTCGCGAAGCTCACGTGCCGCGGCCGCGACTTCGCCACCGCCGTCGCCCGCGAGCGGCGCGCCCTCGCCGAGTTCCGGATCCGCGGGGTCGCCACGAACATCCCCTTCCTGCAGGCCGTGCTCGACGACCCCGCGTTCGTCGCCGGCGACCTGTCGACCGCGTTCATCGAGGAGCGCCCGCAGCTCTTCCGGCAGAACCCGTCCCGCGACCGCGGCACGAAGATCCTCAACTGGCTCGCCGACGTCACCGTCAACCAGCCCAACGGCCCGAAGCCCGCCGGTCCCGCACCGGCGTCGAAGCTGCCGCCGATCGACACGAGCGCCGCGCCGCCCGCCGGCTCCCGCCAGCGGCTGCTCGAGCTCGGCCCGGCCGGCTGGGCGACGGCGCTGCGGGAGCAGACCGCGCTCGCCGTCACCGAGACGACCTTCCGCGACGCCCACCAGTCGCTGCTCGCGACCCGGGTGCGCACGAAGGACCTCGTCGCCGTCGCGCCGCACGTCGCGCGCCTCACGCCCCAGCTGCTGAGCGTCGAGGCGTGGGGCGGCGCCACCTACGACGTCGCGCTCCGCTTCCTCGGCGAGGACCCGTGGGAGCGGCTCGCCGCGTTCCGGGAAGCCCTGCCGAACGTCGCCATCCAGATGCTGCTCCGCGGGCGCAACACCGTCGGCTACACGCCCTACCCGACCGAGGTGACGGACGCGTTCGTCGCGGAGGCGGCGGCGACGGGCGTCGACGTCTTCCGCATCTTCGACGCGCTGAACGACGTGGCGCAGATGCGCCCCGCGGTCGACGCCGTGCTCGCCACCGGCACCGCGGTCGCCGAGACGGCCGTCTGCTACACGGGCGACCTGCTCGACCCCGCCGAGGACCTCTACACGCTCGACTACTACCTCCGCCTCGCCGAGCAGATGGTCGACGCGGGCGCGCACGTGCTCGCCGTCAAGGACATGGCCGGGCTGCTGCGTGCACCGGCCGCACGCACTCTGGTCTCCGCGCTGCGGGAGCGGTTCGACCTGCCCGTTCACCTGCACACCCACGACACCACGGGGGGCCAGCTCGGGACCCTGCTGGTGGCGATCGACGCCGGCGTCGACG
>JAICSU010000287.1 GCA_025936735.1 Amnibacterium sp. | reverse complement strand
TTCGAGCCCTTCCACCCGGACCGCATGGCGAGCCGGATCCTCGACCTCGGCGACATCCTCACCCTGATCGAGCAGGCGCAGCAGGCGTTCGACGAGCAGGAGGCGCTCGAGGTCGCGCAGAAGCTCGCCACCTCGACCTTCACGCTCGAGGACTTCCTCAAGCAGATGCAGCAGCTGCGCAACATGGGCTCGCTGAAGAAGATGATCGGCATGCTGCCCGGCGCACGCGGCATGCGCGAGCAGCTCGAGAACTTCGACGAGCGCGAGATCGTGCGCACCGAGGCGATCATCCAGTCGATGACGCCGGCCGAGCGGCGCAACCCGAAGATCCTGAACGGCTCGCGGCGGGCCCGGATCGCCCGCGGATCCGGGATGACCGTCACCGACGTGAACCAGCTCGTCACGCGGTTCGACCAGGCGGCGAAGATGATGAAGACCGTGGCGCGCGGCGGTATGCCGCAGGTGCCGGGGATGGGCCCCATCCCGGGCGCCGTGCACGGCCGCAACAAGGCGCAGCAGAAGAAGAAGCAGGGCGGATCGCGGTCCGGCAATCCCGCGAAGCGCGCCGCGGAGAACGCGGCGCTCGCCGCGGGCAGGCCCACCGGGCCGACGACGGCCGGTGGCGCGGGGTTCGGGCTCGGTGGCCGGCCCGGCGGCCCGTCCGAGGAGGACCTCGCCGCGATGCAGAAGCTGCTCGGCCGCTGACGGTGACCGGCTCCGCGGTGGTCGTCGGCGTCGCCCGCAGCGCCGCGCACGCCTTCTCCAAGAGCGCGGAGCCCTCGATCACGCTGCTCGAGGGCCTCGGCGTCGAGGGCGACGCCCACGCCGGCACGACCGTGCAGCACCTGTCGCGGATCCGGCGCGACCCCACCCAGCCGAACCTGCGCCAGGTGCACCTGATCCCGATCGAGGTGCTCGAGGACGCGGCAGCGAAGGGCTTCACCGTGCCGCCGGGGGCGATGGGCGAGAACATCACGACGCGCGGCGTCGACCTGCTGGGCCTGCCCGTCGGTACCGTGCTCGCCCTCGGCGACGACGCCGAGGTGCACGTCACCGGTCTCCGCAATCCCTGCTCCCAGATCGACGACTACCAGCGGGGCCTGCTCAAGCAGATGCTCGGCCGCGACGACCGGGGCGAGGTCGTGCGCCGGGCGGGCGTCATGGCGGTCGTGGTCCGCGGCGGGGTCGTGCGACCGGGCGACCCGATCGGCGTCCGGCGGCCGGCGGGGGAGCCGCGGCCCCTGCAGCCCGTCTGACCCCGGGCCGGCCGTCCAGGTCCCGTTCCCTAGGCTCGCTGATCATGCCGCTGACCGACGACATCACCGCCCTGCTGAAGCGCCGCGCGATCTGCTACCTCGCCACGACGATGCCGGACGGCTCGCCGCAGCTCACCCTGACCTGGGCCGACACCGACGGGGAGCACGTGCTGATCAACACCGTCGTGGGGCACCAGAAGACGCGCAACGTCGAGCGCGACCCCCGGGTGTCGGTGGCCCTGTCGGATCCGTCCGACCCGACCCGCTACACACAGATCCGCGGATCCGTCGTCGAGACGACCACGGAAGGCGCCGCGGAGCACATCGAGGAGCTGTCGCAGCGCTACACCGGCGGTCCGTACGCCTGGTGGGGCGGCCGCGACCAGCAGCGGATCATCCTGAAGATCGCGCCGCGCAAGGCCGCGGTCAGCGGCTGAGCGTCATCGCCCAGTTCGGGTGCCCGCTGATCCGGACCGCGTAGCCGAACCGCTGGAGGCGGTGCGCGCTCGGCGCGACCGCCGTGCGGGGGAACGGCGAGATGCACGCGAACCGGGCGTCCGTCCCGTCGGTGAGGCGCACGTCGACGGCCCCGTCGCCCTGGCACGTGACGACGACGGTGACGAAGTGGCCGCCGCCGTCGAGCCCGGCGCCCGTCGGAGCGCCCCGCGCCGCCGAGGCCTGCGCGACGAGCACTCCCGGCACGCCCGCCGCGACCGGCGCTGCGGGCTGAGGGGCAGGGCGGGCCAGCACCGCGATGCCGACCACGACGGCCGCCACGACGACCACTCCGATCGCGAGGGCGACGACCCGCGGTCGTCCTCCCGGGCGGGCGGTCGCAGCCGGGTAAGGAGTCTCCGGGCCGGCCAGCGCCGCGCGGGCGAGCGCGAGCTCCCGCTCCCAGGCGGCCGCGTCGCCGGTGAAGAGGGCGGCCTCCTCCGGGTCCGGGCGCGAGCGGTAGAGGGCGCGCCGCCGCTGCTCGAGCAGGACCGCGG
>JAICSU010000108.1 GCA_025936735.1 Amnibacterium sp. | reverse complement strand
TCCCCCGCGTGCACGGTGACCGGGAAGCAGTGCTCGGCGAGGAAGTCGAAGGCGATGCGGTGCCGGGAGGGCGGGAAGCCGGCCTCGGCGCCCGCGATGTCGAACCCGACGGCCCCGCGGTCGCGGTGCCGGAGGGCGAGCTCGGCGATCTCGAGGCCGCGGTCGTGGTGCCGCATCGCGGTGATCAGCTGGCCGACGCGGATGCCGTGCCCGTCCTGGCGCACCGCCTCCACGCCCTGCTCGAGGCCCGCCTGCACCGCCTCGACGGCCGCGTCGAGACCGAGGCCGCCCGTGAGGTGCTGCTCGGGCGCCCAGCGCACCTCGCCGTAGACGACCCCGTCGGCAGCGAGGTCGAGCACGTACTCGCGGGCGATGCGGGTGAGCGACGCGGCGGTCTGCATCACCGAGGTGGTGACGTCGAACGTGGTCAGGTAGTCGACGAGCGAGCCGGAGTCGGCCTGCTCGTGGAACCAGGTCTCGAGGGCGGCGGGATCCGTCTCCGGCAGCTCGATGCCGGCCTCATCCGCCAGCTCGACGATGGTCGAGGCCCGCAGCGCGCCGTCGAGGTGGTCGTGCAGCGACACCTTCGGCAGGCGCGCGGCGTCCACGTCGTTCCACAGCAACCACCCTGAAGCCCCCGGCACGGGCCCAGGCTACCGGGCCGGGCCCTCCCGTGCCCGGCCGGTTCAGCGGTCGGCGGCGATGCGGCCGGCCACGAGGGGCCGCTCCTCGACGGGGGTGCCGGACCGCGCGACCACCAGCGCCTCCCTGAGCACCGACTCGGCCCTCGGGATGCGCGCGGCGTCGTCGGTGAGCAGCGTCGCGAGCTGCTGCCCGGCGGCCACGCGGTCGCCGCGCTTCGCGTGCAGCAGCACGCCCGCGCCCGCCTGCACCGGGTCGCCCTGGCGGGCCCGGCCGGCGCCGAGGCGCCACGCGGCGACGCCGACGCCCTTCGCGTCCTGCTCGACGAGCACGCCGTCGGTCTCCGCCACGAGCGTCGTCCGCTCCCGCGCCTCGGGCAGCGGCGCGTCCGGGTCGCCGCCCTGCGCGGCGATCATCCGCCGCCACACGTCCATGGCCCGGCCGTCGTCGAGGGCCGCCGCGGGATCCGCGTCGGGCTGCCCGGCGAGGGCGAGCATCTCCCGGGCGAGGGCGACGGTGAGCTCCCGCACGTCGGCGGGGCCGCCGCCGGCGAGCACCTCCACGCTTTCGGCGACCTCGACCGCGTTGCCGACCGCGAGGCCGAGCGGGACGGACATGTCGGTGAGCAGCGCGACCGTGGTGACGCCGGCGTCCGTGCCGAGGTCGACCATCGTGCGCGCGAGCTCGTCCGCGTCCTCCCGCCGGCGCATGAACGCCCCGGAGCCGAACTTCACGTCGAGCACGAGGGCGGAGGTGCCCTCGGCGATCTTCTTCGACATGATGCTCGACGCGATGAGCGGGATCGCCTCGACGGTCCCCGTGGTGTCCCGGAGCGCGTAGAGCCGCTTGTCGGCCGGCGCCAGGTCGCCGCCTGCCGCGCAGATCACCGCGCCGATGTCGGCGAGCTGCCGCCGCATCGCGTCCGGCGCGACGTCGGCGCGCCAGCCGGGGATCGACTCGAGCTTGTCGAGCGTGCCGCCGGTGTGCCCGAGGCCCCGGCCGGACAGCTGCGGCACGGCGACGCCGAAGGAGGCGACGAGCGGCGCGAGCGGAAGCGTGATCTTGTCCCCGACGCCACCGGTGGAGTGCTTGTCGACGGTCGGCCGGCCGAGGCCGTCGAACGACATCCGCTCGCCCGAGGCGATCATCGCGAGGGTGAGGTCCCGGATCTCGCGGCGGTCCATCCCGTTCAGCAGCACGGCCATCGCCCAGGCGGACATCTGCTCGTCCGCGACGACGCCGCGCGTGTATGCGTCGACCAGCCAGTCGATCTCGGCGGTCGAGAGCGTGCGCCGCTCCCGCTTGGCGACGATGAGGTCGACGGCGTCGAAGGGTTCGGTCATGCCGCTCACGGTATCCGGGTCAGGGCAGCGCCCCGGCGACGACCTCGCCCCGGCTCACGACGGCGACGATCTCCTCGACCCGGAGGGCGTCGAGGTCCTCCCAGGGCCGGCGGCGCAGCACGACCAGGTCGGCCTTCGCGCCGGGGCGGACGCCGCCCACGTCGTCGCGGCCGATAGCGCGGGCGGCCGCCGAGGTCGCGGCGGCGAGCGCCCGTTCCGGTTCCCAGCCGAAGAGCTCCGCCATCCGCCGCACCTCGGCCATCTGCTCGCCGAAGCGCACGTGGAATCCGTTGGCGTCGGTGCCGAGCACGAAGTCCACCCCGCGCCGCGCGGCGTCGGCGAGCAGAGCGTCGCGCCGCTCGAGCAGCTCGGCGGCCTTCGCCGCCTGCTCGGCGGACGCGCCGCGACCCGCGGCGATCCGGTCGTTGATGAGCAGCGTCGGCGCCACGGGCACCCCTCGCCGCACGGCCGCCTCCGCCTGCTCGCCGCTGATCAGGGTGCCGTGCTCGATCGAGTCGACCCCCTGCTCGAGCGCGATGCGGATGCCCTCCTCGGTGTGCGCGTGGGCGGCGACCGGCATGCCGAGCGCATGCGCCTCGTCGACGATCGCGGCGATCTCCTCGGGCGTGTGGTTGCGCCAGGCCGCCCGGTCCCCCACCGACAGGACGCCCCCGCTCGTCGCGATCTTGATCCCGTCCGCGCCGGCGCGCGCCCAGTGGCGCACGAGCCTCCGGCACTCGTCGGGGCCGTCGGCGACCGGCGGCCTGTCGGCGATCGCGGCGGGCGTGAAGAGGTCGGCGTGGCCCGCCGTCATGCCGACCATCCCGTGCGCGAGCAGCCGGGGCCCGGGCACGACGCCGGCGTCGAGCGCCCGGCGAAGGGAGAACTGGACGTCGTCGGCCGCGAGGTCCCGAAGGGTCGTGACGCCCCCGGCGAGCGCCGCCCGCGCGTTCGCGAGGCCGTGCAGCACCCGCTCCTCCGGCCGCGTGACGAGAGGCCAGGTGAGGAAGTCGACCGGACGGCCCGTCGATTCCCCGATCAGGTGCACGTGGGTGTCGATCAGGCCCGGGATCGCCGCGTACCGGCCGGACGTCGCGGGCTCGACGGCGTCGACCACGGCGTCGCGCCCGTCCGCACGGAGGCGGATCTCGACGGGGCCACGGACGCGCTCCCCGTCCCAGAGCTCGACACCCCGTATCGCCTCGAGCATCCGGTGTCCTTCCGTCCGAGGGATCGATCCTTCCACCCCCTCCTACGATGAGCGGGTGACGGACGACCGCGACCCGATGGCCCATCCCTCCCCCTCGCTCGTCATCACGGGCGCGACCGTGCTGACCTCCACCGAGCCGGCGGCGCCGGGCTACCCGGGCTCCCCGGACGCACCCCGGGCGAAGGCGGTGCTGCTGCAGGACCACGCGATCGGCGTCGTCGACGGCGCCATCGCCTGGGTCGTGCCGACGGCGGAGCTCACCGACGAGGACCGGCGCGGCGCCGAGATCATCGACGGACGCGGGCACGTCGCGATCCCGGGGCTCATCAACTGCCACACCCACTCGGCGATGACGATGTTCCGATCCGCCGCCGAGGACGTGCCGACCTCCTCCTGGTTCAACGACCACATCTGGCCGATGGAGGTGAACCTCACGCCGCGGGACGTCGCGTTCGGCGCCCGGCTCGCGATCGGCGAGATGCTGCTCGCGGGCGTGACCACGTTCGCCGACCACTACTTCTCCATGGACGAGATCGCCCGCGAGGTCGAGGCGTCCGGCATCAGGGCGCTGCTGGCCCCGACCTACTTCTCGTCCGAGGGCCCGGCCGGCATCGAGCGCTCCGCGGCGTTCGTGGAGGAGTGGCACGGCCGCGCCGACGGCCGCATCACCGCGGCGATGGGCCCCCACGCCACCTACACCGTGAACGACGCCGACCTCACGCGGACGGCCGAGATCGCCTCCCGGCTCGGCGTGCTCACCCACATCCATGCCGCCGAGGGCATGAACCAGACGGAGTCGAGCCTCGCCTCCCGCGGGATCACGCCGATGCAGGTGCTGCACGACACGGGCCTGCTCGACTCGGGCGTGCTCATCGCCCACGGCGCGGGCATCACCGAGGACGACCTGCGCTGGCTCTCCCCCGCCGCCGACCGGGTCGGCGTCGCGTGCTGCGACAAGGTCTACCTGAAGCACGCCCAGGGCAGCACGACGCCGGTGCGGCTGCTGCACGACGGGGGCGTGCCCGTCGGCATCGGCACGGACGGGCCGGGCTCGCACAACACCCTCGACGTGCTCGAGAGCATGCGGATGCTGTCCCTCGTCGAGAAGGACAAGGAGCGCGACGCGACCTGGCTCACCTCGGCGCACGCGCTCGACCTCGCGACCCGCCAGAGCGCGCTCACGGTCGGCCAGGGCGGCCGCATCGGCGCCCTGCTGCCGGGCCACCGCGCGGACATCGCCCTGATCGACCTGTCCGGCCCGCACCTGCAGCCGATGCACGACCTCCCCGCCGCGCTGGTGCTCAGCGTCAAGTCGACGGACGTCCGCACCGTGGTCGTCGACGGGCGCGTCGTGGTGCGCGACGGCCGCCTCGTCGACCTCGACCTCACCGAGGCGATCGAGGAGCTGAACCGGCGGGTGCCGGAGCTCCGCGACACCTCGCACGGCCGGCGGATCCAGGACTACAACCCCTGATGCTCGTCGCGGCAACGGCGACGGCTCCTCAGGTCGCGGCGCATCTTGCGACCACCCGAGGCATCGCGGTGCTGCCCTTCGGCGCGTTGGAGCAGCACGGGCCCCACCTGCCCCTGTCGACCGACACGATCACCGCCGAGGCCGTCGCGGCCGCCCTCGCCGATCCCCTCGACGCCCTCCTGCTGCCCGCGGTGCCGTACGGCGACACCTGGAACATGTCCGGCTACCCCGGCACCGTCTCGCTACGGCCCGAGACCGTGACGGCGATCGCCCAGGACATCGGCCGAGGCATCGCGGCGTCGGGCGCCCGCGCGTTCGTGATCGTGAACGGCGACTGGGGAAACCGCGCACCCCTCGCCGTGGCCGCCCGCCGCCTCGACGAGGTGCTGCCGACGATCGTGCTCGACCATCCCGGCCTCGACGCCGCGGTCGACCGGGTGCGCGAGAGCCGGCCGGCGGCGCCCGGCCTCGCCCACGCGGAGGAGGTCGAGACGTCGCTGCTGCTGCACCTCGCGCCGCGCCTCGTCGGCGACGAGCGCCCGGCCGAGTATCCGCACTTCCCCTCGGACTTCGGTGTGCGGCCGATGCGGATGCACCCGTTCTCCGTCAGCGGCGTCTTCGGGGACGCCGGGCCGGCGAACCCAGCGAAGGGCGCCGCGCTCCTCGAGGCGATCGTGCAGACCTCGCTCGCGGTGATGCGCGACATGCTGCCCTGACGCCGCCACCGCGCGCGCCCTACGCTCACGCTGACGAGAAGGGCATCACGTGGATCCGGGAGCGGCGGGTGCGATGCGCACCGACTGGCGCGCCGAAGCCGAGGCGCTCGCCTCGGCCGACGCGGCCGAAGGCCTCGACGCCGCCGGGCTCGCCCGGCTGGGGCTCGCCCTCGAGCTGACGGGCCGCACCGACGACGCGGTGCACGCCTGGGACCGCGCCCACCGGACCTTCGCGGACGCGGGGGATCGCGATGCGGCCGCGCGCTGCGTCTTCTGGATCGGCTTCACCCTGGGCAACCGCGGGGACGAGGCGCAGGCCGGCGCGTGGGCGGCACGGCTCGAGCACCTGGCCGCCGGCGCGAGCCCCGAATCGCCGACGACCGCCATGCTGCTGCTCGCCCGTGCGGCCCGATCCTGGTCGACGGGGGACGCCGCGGAGGCCGCGCGCGTCGCCGAGCAGGCCGCCGTTGTCGCCGACCGCCTGAAGGACGCGGACCTGCTGATCCTCGCGCTCATGGTCTGCGGGCGGGCGCTCGTCGCGGGGGGACAGCCGGAGCGTGGCTTCGCCTGCATGGATCGTGTGATGCTCGAGATCGCCTCGGGGTCGGCAGGCGACCTGGTCGCCGGCGCCGGCTACTGCGCCGTGATCGCCAGCTGCCTGGTCCGACGGGATCTCGCCCGTGCGCGGGAGTGGACCGCCGCGCTGTCGGACTGGTGCGACGCGCAGGTGGGCCTCGTGCCCTTCCGCGGCGCGTGCATCCTGCACCGAGCGACGCTGCAGCAGATCGGCGGTGCCTGGTCCGACGCCCGCGCCACGCTTCATGCCCTCGGCGACCTGCCGACCGGCCTCCCGCCCGGCGAGCGCGCCTACCGCGAGGCGGAGCTCTCCCGGCTCGCGGGCGACGTGGACCTGGCCGAGCAGGCCTACCGCGAGGCCGCCGACGCGGGGCGGGACCCGCAGCCCGGGCTCGCGCTGCTCCGCGTGCGCCAGGGACGGACGGACGCGGCCCTCGCGGGGCTGGTGCGGGCGCTCGCCGCGGCGCCACCTCCCGGGGATCGCGCGGACCTGCTCGACGCCGAGTGCCGGATCCGGCTCGACGCGGGCGATGTGGAGGGCGCCCGGAGGGCCGCCGCCGCACTCGGGGACCTCGCGGACGGGGTGCGGACCGCCTACGTGCAAGCCCAGGCCGACCGCGCGCTCGGCCGGGTGCTGGTCGCCGACGGTCGGGCCGCCGACGCGCTCCCCGTGCTGAAGCGCGCGTGGGTCGCGTGGAGCACGATGGGGGCGCCCTACGAGGCGGCGGTGACCCGCCTCGTCGTCGCCGCCGCAGCCCGCGCCCTCGGCGACGACGACGCCGCGGGGATGGAGGTCGACGCGGCCCGGCACGTCTTCGAGGACCTCGGTGCCGTCGCCGAGCTCCACGACCTCGACGGCGATGCGAGCGGATCCGCACCGGCCCTCGGTCCGCTCACGTCGCGCGAGGTCGAGGTCGTGCGGCTCGTCGCGCGGGGCCTCGGCAACCGGGAGATCGCGACCCGCCTGTTCATCAGCGAACGAACGGTCGCGCGCCATGTGGGCAATGTGCTGAACAAGCTGCAGCTGGCGAACCGCGCCGCCATCACCGCGTACGCGTACGAACACGGGCTCGTGCCCGGCTGAGCATCGCGCGCCATCCTGCGCGGGCGGAGATGGTCATTCCTGCCGAAGCCGTCGAGCGGGGTGCTTCCTACCGTCGTGGTCAGGAGGTCGTCATGATTCAGGATCGTCTCGAGTTCGAGGTCGCCGTCGTGGGAGCAGGGCCGGCGGGACTGCTGGTCGCCCGCCGGCTGCAGCAGGAGGGCGCCGACGTGATCGTGCTCGACGCGCACGCGCGGGTGGGCGACTCGTGGCGCGAGCGGTACGGGTCGCTGCGCCTCTTCAGCCCCGGGTGGGCGTCGAGCCCGCCCGACTTCCCGCTTCCGATCGGGATGCGGGAGTGCCCGTCCGCCGAGCGGATGGCGGACCACCTGGAGGCGTACGCGGAGCGCTTCGCGCTGCCGGTGCGCCTCGGCACCCGCGTGCAGCGGCTCTCTCGCGAGGAGGGGCGGTTCGTGCTCGACGTCCAGGGGCTCGACGGCCCGGGACGCCTCAGCGCCGACCGTGTCGTCGTGGCCGCGGGTGCCCACCGCAGGCCGGTGCGGCCGCCGTTCGCCTCGCGGCTGTCGCAGTCGGTGCGCCAGCTGCACTCCCTCGAGTACCACGACCCGGAGGACCTCGCGCCCGGACCCGTGCTCGTGGTCGGCGCTGGCAACTCGGGTACGGACATCGCCCTCGAGGCCGCGGCCGCCGGACATCCGACCGTGCTCGCGGGACGCCATCCGGGACAGACGCCGGTGCGGATCGACACCGTCCCCGGCTTCGTCGTCGGGGCGGCGATCCTCGGTGTGCTGCGTCACCTCACGGTGGCGACGCCGTTCGGCCGGGCGGCGAAGCGGCGGCAGGCCGGTCACGGGCTGCCGCTGATCCGCAACAAGGTGGCCGACCTCGAGGCCGCCGGGATCCGCCGCACGGGCCGCATCGTCGGCGTGGAGGACGGGCTGCCGGTGGACGCCGACGGGGGCCGCGTCGAGGCGTCGACGATCGTCTGGTGCACCGGCTCACGCGGCGACCTGTCGTTCCTCGACGTCGACGGCGCGCTCGACGACGACGCCGAGCCACGGCACACCCGCGGCATCGCCGACGCGGTGCCCGGTCTCGCGTTCGTCGGACTCGACTTCCAGTTCTCGGCCGCCTCGTCCACGATCCAGGGCATGGACCGCGATGCGCGGTACGTGGTCCGCCGCCTCCTCGCGACCCGGACCGCGGCACCCGCGCGCCGCCTCGCGCCTCAGCCCTTGACGTAGGGGCGGCCGGCGGCGGCGGGCCCGCGCACCCGGCCGACGAGCCCGGCGACCGCGAAGATCGTGACAACGTACGGCAGGGTCAGCAGCACGTCGGACGGCACGGGGCTGCCGAGGATCCCGAGCGTGTTCTGCAGGCTGCTCGCGAAGCCGAAGAGCAGCCCGGCGAGCGACGCCCGCCACGGGTCCCACCCGCCGAAGATGACCGCGGCGAGGGCGATGTAGCCGGCGCCCGAGGTCATGTTCTGGCTGAACGCGCCGACCGAGCCGAGCGTGAAGTACGCACCCCCGATGCCGACGATCGCGCCCGCGAGCGCGACGTTCCAGAACCGGGTGCGGCCCACGTCGATCCCGACGGTGTCGGCGGCCTGGGGGTGCTCCCCCACCGCGCGCACCCGCAGACCCCACCGCGTGCGGTAGAGGCCCACGAACACGGCGATCACGGCAATGTACATGAGGTACGTGATGACGGACTGGTCGAACAGCACCGGTCCGACGACCGGGATCAGGGACAGTCCCGGGATCGGCAGGTTGCCGAACCGAGGGGGCGAGTTGAGGGTGTCGGACGCGTTCACGAGCACGGTCTCGTAGAAGAAGGTCGTGAGGCCGAGCACGAGCACGTTGAGCACGACGCCGACGATCACCTGGTTCACGACGTACTTGATCGAGAACGCGGCGAGCACGAAGGAGACGAGCACGCCCGCGACCAGCGCGCCGATCAGGCCGAGGAGGAGGTTCTGGGTGATCGAGGCGACCACGGCGGACACGCACGCCCCCGCGAGCAGCTGCCCCTCGATGGCGATGTTCACGACGCCGACCCGTTCCGAGACGACGCCGCCCAGGGCACCGAAGATCAGCGGGGCGGACAGCGCGAGGGCGCTCTCGAGCAGCCCGGTGACGGGCAGGGTGTGGCCCGCCGTCGCCCAGGCGAGGAAGCCGATCACCAGGATCACCGCGAACACGACGGTGTACCAGACCGGGACGCGGCGGCCCGCGCGGACGAGCAGCCCCGCCCCGATCGCCATCAGCAC
>JAICSU010000171.1 GCA_025936735.1 Amnibacterium sp. | reverse complement strand
CGCGCCGCGCGCCGCATCCGCCGCTCCGACCCCGGCTCCACCGTGGTGCTGCGCATCACGGACCCCGGCGCGCTGGGAGGATCGTGAGCACGATGGCAGATCCCGAGACCGAGGACGAGGCGCTCACCTGGGCCGGGGACGACCAGGAGATCGCCCGCCCGGTGCGCCAGGCGCCCGTCGCCACCACCCGCGAGAGCGGGGCGCCGACGCTCGTCGCGCTCGGCGTCCTCGGCGGCATCGCCGTGCTCGAGTCGATCGGCTGGCTGCGGGGGGTGCTGTCCGCGACCCTCGAGGCGACCCTCCAGCAGGGCGCCGGCCCGCTCGGCGCGGTCGCGTTCGGCGTGAACCTGCTCGGCCGAGTCGCCGCGGTCGCGGCCCCGATCCTCTGGTTCGTGCTCGCCGCACGGCGCATCCGCACGCCCTCGCGCCGCTTCGCCTGGCTCGTGCTCGGCGCCGTGCTGCTCCTGCCGTGGCCCGCGCTGATGGGGCTGCTGTGACCGTCGCGGCCGAGGCGCCGCCCCGGCGCCCGGGACTGCGGCTCGCGATCGCGCTGGCGTTCCTGCTCGCCTTCCTCTGGGAGCTGCTCGGCGCCGTCTCGAACCTGCTCGCCTGGGCCGGGTTCGCGGCGGTGCTGCACCGGCAGCTGTCCGCGTTCGCCTGGCTCGTGCTCGGCGCGGGCGTCCTCGTGCCGATCGCCGGGTACCTGCTCGCGGTCCTCCTCGCCCGGGGGCGCACGCCCGGCATCCTCGCACTCATGCTCGTCGTCGCGTACGCCGCATCCCAGGCGCTCACCCTCAGCCTGCTCGCCTTCTTCCAGGTCGGCATCGGCGTCCGCTGAGGTAGCGTGCCCGGCGTGAAAGCGGTGCATTTCGGGGCGGGCAACATCGGACGCGGCTTCGTCGGCCAGCTGCTGCACGAGAGCGGCTACGAGGTGGTGTTCGCCGACGTGGCGGACGCCCTGATCGACGCCCTGCGGGCCGCGGACTCCTACACGGTCCACGAGATCGGCGAGGCGGGACGCAGCCACGTGGTCACCGACTTCCGGGCCGTGAACAGCCGCACGGAGGAGGGCGCGCTCATCGAGGAGATCGCCTCCGCCGACGTCGTCACGACCGCCGTGGGCCCGCGCGTGCTGCCGTTCGTCGCACCGGTCATCGCGCGGGGGATCCAGCGCCGCATCGAGTCCGGCGACGACGTCGCCGGCGAGCGGCTCGCCGTGTTCGCGTGCGAGAACGCGATCAACGCGACGGACGGCCTCAAGGCGCTCGTCCGGGCGGCGCTGCCCGAGGCGCTCGCCGACGCGCTCGACTCGACCGCGGTCTTCGCCAACACGGCGATCGACCGCATCGTGCCCGCGCAGGACCCGGGCGCCGGCCTCGACGTGACGCTCGAGCCGTTCTTCGAGTGGGTCATCGACCGCAGCCCCTTCGAGGGGGATCCGCCCCCCATCGCCGGCGTGCACTGGGTCGACGACCTCGCGCCCTTCATCGAGCGGAAGCTGTTCACGGTGAACACCGCCCACGCGACCGCGGCCTACCACGGCTTCCAGCGCGGCATCCATGCGATCACGGACGCGATGACGGATCCGGCGATCCGGGCGGAGGTCGAGGCCGCGATCGGCGAGACCCGATCGCTGCTCGTCGCCAAGTTCGGGCTCGACGAGGCCGAGCAGCGCGCGTACGGCGAGAAGATCGTCGGCAGGCTGTCCAACCCGGAGCTGCCGGACACCGTGGAACGGGTGGGACGCGGACCGCTCCGCAAGCTCAGCCGCTCGGAGCGGTTCATCGGCCCCGCGTCGCAGCTCGCCGAGCGCGGGATGCCGCGGGATGCGCTGCTCCGCGCGATCGCCGCCGCCCTCGCCTTCGACGTGCCCGAGGACGCCGAGAGCGTCGAGCTGCAGGCGATCCTCGCGCGCGAGGAGCCCGACGGCGCCGTCACGGTGCTGACCGGGATCGAGCCCGCACATCCGCTCTTCCCCGACCTGCTTCCCCTCTTCCGGGCCCGCGCCGGGGCCTAGTTCGCGGCTCACGCGGGCACCCCGAGCACAATCGACGGAGTTCCTGCGCCGACCGGGCGCTCATCCCCATGACCGGGCTCCCGAGAGCCGTGCTCTCCGTCGTTCGTGCAGGGGTGCGGTGGTCCGACGGCCTCGGCGTAACGCGACGACCGGCTCCCGAGGCCCCCCAATAGGCTGACCATTCCGCTCGATCGCCTGAGGCCCGTGGAGGGACGCGAAGTGACCAAGCCCGTCGTACTGATCGCCGAACAGCTCTCGCCGGCCACGGTGGACGCCCTCGGACCCGACTTCGAGATCCGCGAGGTCGACGGCACCGACCGGCCGGCGCTGCTCGCCGCGGTCGCGGATGCCGACGCCCTGCTCGTGCGCTCCGCCACGCACGTCGACGCGGAGGTCGTCGCCGCCGCCCGCCGACTCACCGTCATCGCCCGGGCCGGCGTGGGGCTCGACAACGTCGACATCCCCGTCGCCACGAAGGCCGGCGTGATGGTCGTGAACGCGCCCACCTCGAACATCGTGTCGGCGGCGGAGCTCGCGATCGGCCACCTGCTGGCGCTCGCCCGGCACATCCCCGAGGCGCACGCGTCGCTGAAGGCGGGGGAGTGGAAGCGGTCCCGGTTCACCGGCGTCGAGCTCTACGAGAAGACCGTCGGCGTCGTGGGCCTCGGCCGGATCGGCACCCTCGTGGCGCAGCGGCTCGCCCCGTTCGGTGTGCGGCTCGTCGCGTACGACCCGTACGTCACCCCGGCGCGCGCCCAGCAGCTCGGGGTCACCCTCCTGTCGCTGCCCGAGCTCATGGCCGAGAGCGACTTCATCACCGTCCACATCCCGAAGACGCCGGAGACGACCGGCCTGATCGGCGAGGCCGAGCTCGCCCTGGCCAAGCCGTCGCTGCGGATCGTGAACGCGAGCCGCGGCGGCATCATCGACGAGAGCGCCCTCAGCGAGGCGCTCGGCAGCGGACGGATCGCGGGGGCCGCGCTCGACGTGTTCACGAGCGAGCCGCCGACCGACCGGGAGCTGATCGGGCGGCCCACGCTGCAGGTCACCCCGCACCTCGGGGCGTCCACCGACGAGGCGCAGGAGAAGGCCGGCATCGCGGTCGCCCGAAGCGTGCGGCTCGCGCTCGGCGGCGAGCTCGTGCCCGACGCGGTGAACGTCGCCGGCGGGATCATCGATCCCTACGTCCGGCCCGGCATCCCGCTCGTCGAGAAGCTGGGCCAGGTGTTCGCGGGGCTCGCGAACGGCCCGATCGTCAGCATCGACGTCGAGGTCCGCGGCGAGCTCGCCGACTACGACGTGAGCGTGCTGAAGCTCGCCGCCCTGAAGGGCGTCTTCATGAGCGGCGTGAGCGAGAACGTCTCGTACGTCAACGCGCCGCTGCTCGCGGAGGAGCGGGGCATCCAGGTGCGGCTGCTCACCGACCCGGTCAGCACCGACTACCGCAACGTCATCAGCGTGCGCGGCGCCACCACCGCGGGCAGCACCCACTCCGTCTCCGGCACCCTGACCGGCCCGAAGCAGATCGAGAAGATCACCGAGATCGAGGGCTACGACGTCGAGGTCGTGCTCGCCGGCCACCACGTGGTCTTCACCTACACGGACCGGCCCGGCATCGTCGCGCAGTACGGCGCGGCGTTCGGGGAGGCGGGGATCAACATCGCGGCCATGCAGATCGCCCGGCGCGCGGCCGGGGCCGAGGCGCTCAGCGTGCTCACGATCGACTCCCCGGCGCCGCAGGCCGTGCTCGACGAGGTCCGTGGCCGCATCCGGGCGACGAGCCTGACCGCGATCGACCTCGTCGAGGACTGAGGGTCGCTCGGAAGCGCGACGAACGGATCCGACGCTCCATCCGCCTCCGGACAACGAAATCCGATGGGTTCGTGATGGAACCGCAGCGGAATCCGCACCCGCGAGCGGTGCGAATGTGCCAGGATCACCTCGATCCTGTTGGACTCGACCGGATGGAGCCAAAGATGCCTTCTCGTCCTCTTCCCGAAGACCCCCGGGTCGCCGCCCTCATCCGGCGGCTCGCCGGCACGACGACGGGACGGCGGCAGTTCCTCTCGGCGGCCGGGATCGGTGCCGCGACCCTCGCGCTCGCCGCGTGCAGCCCGGCGGGCGCCGCCGGCTCCGGGGGAGGGGGAGCCGCAGCAGGCAGGCCGACCCTCAAGCCCGCGAAGGACATCTCCGCCACCGACAAGTCGATGGTGTGGGCGAACTGGTCCTACTACCTGGACCAGGACGACAAGGGCAAGTACCCGACGCTCGAGGCCTTCCAGAAGCAGAGCGGCATCAAGGTCACCTACGACGTCGCCGTCGACGACAACAACACCTACTACGCGAAGGTGAAGGACCAGCTGGCGCTCGGCCAGGACATCGGCGCGGACACCGTGTGCCTCACCGACTGGATGGTGAGCCGCCTCATCGGCCAGGGCTACCTGCAGCGGCTCGACCACGCGAAGATCCCGAACGAGAAGAACCTCCTGGCGAACCTCCAGCACCCCGACTTCGACCCGCACCGCGACTTCTCGCTGCCCTGGCAGAGCGGCTTCGCCGGGCTCGCCTGGAACAAGAAGAAGCTCCCGAGCGGCATCTCCTCGGTCGGCGAGCTCTGGGACCCGAAGCTGAAGGGCCGGGTCGGTGTGCTCTCCGAGATGCGCGACACGATCGGCATCCTGATGCTCAGCCAGGGCGTCGACATCTCGTCGAAGAGCTGGGGCGACAAGGAGTTCACCGCCGCGATCGAGCTCTTCAAGAAGCAGGTCGACAGCGGGCAGATCCGCAACATCAAGGGCAACTCGTACGCGGACGACCTGAAGAACGAGGACACCCTCGCCGCCATCGTGTGGTCAGGCGACATCACGCAGATCAACGGCGAGATCGGCAGCGACAAGTTCGGCTTCGCCCTGCCCGACACCGGCGGCACGCTCTGGAGCGACAACTACATCGTCCCCATCGGCGCGAAGCACAAGTCGAACGCCGAGGAGCTCATCAACTACTACTACGAGCCGGAGGTGGCCGCGCAGGTCGCCGCCTACGTGAACTACATCACGCCGGTCCAGGGTGCGCAGGAGGCCATGAAGAAGGTCGACCCCTCGTACGTCGACAACCAGCTGATCTTCCCGGATGCGTCGACCCTGGCGAAGGCGAAGATCTTCCGGACCCTGACGAACGCCGAGTCGCAGAAGTACAGCGCGCAGTTCGAGGCCGTCGGGCTGGGTTCCTGACGGTGGCCGGCGCGTTCGCAGAGTCCGGAGCCGACCTCCAGCTGGTCGGCGTCCGCAAGGAGTTCCCCGGCTTCGTCGCCGTGCACGACCTGTCGCTCACCATCCCCGCGGGATCGTTCTTCGCCCTTCTCGGCCCGTCGGGCTGCGGCAAGACGACCACCCTCCGGATGGTCGCGGGCCTCGAGGACACGACCGCGGGCCGCATCCTGATCGGCGGCCAGGATGTGACCTCGACGAAGGCCTACCGGCGCCCCGTCAACACGGTCTTCCAGAGCTACGCGCTGTTCCCGCACCTCAACGTGCTCGACAACGTGACCTTCGGGCTGAAGCGGCGACGGATCGGCGACGCCGAGAGCCGGGCGCGGGACGCGCTGAAGCTCGTCGAGCTCGAGCACCTCGCCGACCGCAAGCTGCCGCCCGCCAAGCAGGTCTATCGCGACATTGAGGAAGACCTCCTCTTCGTGCTCGACGAGCGCGGTCATTCCGTGCACCTCACCGATCGCGGCGTCGACTACCTCGCGCCGAACGATCACGAGGCGT
>JAICSU010000298.1 GCA_025936735.1 Amnibacterium sp. | reverse complement strand
TGCCGAGCTTCTTCGCCTCGTCGACCGCGAGGTGCTCGCGCTTCGAGTCGATGACCCAGATCGCGCTCGGGGTCTTCGTCATGTTCCGGATGCCGCCGAGCGTCTTGTCGAGCTTGTCGCGCTCGCGCCGCTGGATGAGCAGCTCCTTCTTCGTGTAGCCCTTCGTCGTGTCGTCGAAGTCGACGAGGTCGAGCTCCTTGAGGCGGTTCAGACGCTTGTGCACCGTCTGGAAGTTCGTGAGCAGCCCGCCGAGCCAGCGCTGGTTGACGTAGGGCTGGCCGACGCGCGTCGCCTGCTCGGCGATCGCCTCCTGCGCCTGCTTCTTCGTGCCGACGAACAGGATCGTGCCGCCGCGGGCGACGGTCTCCTTGACGAAGTCGTACGCCTTGTCGATGTAGGCGAGCGACTGCTGCAGGTCGATGATGTGGATGCCGGAGCGCTCGGTCAGGATGAATCGCTTGACCTTCGGGTTCCAGCGACGGGTCTGATGTCCGAAGTGGACGCCGCTGTCGAGCAGCTGGCGGATGGTGACGACGGCCACGGCCGTATCCTCTTCTCTGCGCCGTCTCCGGCGCTGTTGCGGTTGATCGCGGCCGACGAGGGTCGGACCGCCCTGGCGCCCGGCGGCTCCGTCCGCCCTCGGGATCGAGGGACCGGTGGACGGCGCCCGCCTGGATGGGCGCGCGAAGTCACCCCGCGGACGGGATGCGGCCAGCAGTCTAGCAAGCCCCGGACGGGCGGGCCGCCCGCTCCTCCCCAGGGAACGGCCGGCGGCGTGCGGGGTCCGCCGTGCCGGCGCCGACGGCCGTCCTGCCGACGGCGGACGACCATCGGTCCGTGTTCCGCTTCTGGGCCGCACTCGTGCTCGTCGCCGCCGCGACGGGCCCGGCCCCGCCCGCTCCCCCGCCGTGGGCGTGGCCCATCGCCGCGCCGCACCGCGTCGTGCACGGCTTCGTCGCCCCGGCGACCCGATACGGCCCGGGTCATCGCGGGATCGACCTCGCCGCCGCACCCGGCACGCTCGTGACGGCACCGGCGGCCGGGACCGTGCGCTGGGCCGGGCGGATCGCGGACCGCGGCGTGGTGTCGATCGACCACGGCGGGGTGCTGTCGAGCGTGGAGCCCGTGGTCCCGCTCGTGGTGCGCGGCCAGGTCGTCCGGCGAGGCGAGGCGGTCGCCCGGGTGTCGACCGGCGGGACGCATGCCGCCGGCCTGCTGCACCTCGGCGCGCGCGACGCCTCCGGCTACGTCTCGCCGCTCCGGTTCCTCGGCGGCCTCGAGCGGGCGGTGCTGCTCCCGCTCGACGGATCAGTCGGCGGCCTCGTCGAGCACGGCGCGCGGGTGGGCGAGACGGTAGCTCTGCGTGAGCCGCTCCATGGAGACGTGCGTGTAGATCTGGGTGGTGCCGAGGCTGGCGTGACCGAGCATCGCCTGCACGGCCCGGAGATCGGCGCCCCCGTCGAGGAGGTGCGTGGCGGCCGAGTGCCGCAGGGTGTGCGGACCGGACGGCCCGGACCCCGGGACCGCCTCGAGCAGCCCGGAGACCAGGCGATGCACGGCCCGGGGGCCGATCCGGCTCCCCCGTGCGCCGAGGAACAGCGCCGCGCCGGGCGCGGTCCCCCGCGCCGCGAGCACGGGCCTGCCGCGATCGACGTAGGCGGTGAGGGCGCGCGCCGCCGGCACGCCGAACGGCACGACCCGCTCCTTGGCGCCCTTGCCGGTCACCCGCACGGTCAGCGCGCCGAGGTCGAGGTCGTCGACGTCCGCGCCGCACGCCTCCGACACCCGCAGCGCCGAGCCGTACAGCAGCTCGACGATCGCGAGGTCGCGCAGCGCCTCGGGCCCACCCTCGGCGGTCGCGTCCTCGAGCCCGGCGAAGAGCTCGGTCATCTGCTCGCCCCCGACGACGCGCGGGAGCCGCCCCTGCGCCTTCGGAGCGCGCAGGCGGGCCCCGGCGTCGGTCGCCGCGCGGCCGGTGCGATGCAGCCACGCCGTGAGGCTGCGGGCGGCGGCGGCCCGGCGTGCCAGGGTCGCCCGGGCGAGCCCCGCG
>JAICSU010000304.1 GCA_025936735.1 Amnibacterium sp. | reverse complement strand
GACTACGCCACCGTCGCGGCGGCCGTCCGGCGGGGCGACGTCGGCGACGTGCTCCGCTTCGAGGCGTGGCTCGTGCGCTGGAGCCCCGGAATCTGGGACAACTGGCGGGAGCGGGCACGGCCCGGCGGGCTCGACGGGCCGCTCGCGGACATCGGCAGCCACATGGTGGACCAGGCGGTCGTCCTGCTCGGGCCGGTGCAGACGGTGAGCGCGGAGCTCGATCGGCACCGCCCCGGAACCGAGGTCGTGGACGACGGGTTCCTCGCCCTCCAGCACGTCTCCGGTGCGCGCAGCCACCTCCACCTCGGTGCGCTCACGTCGTGGCCGACGCCGGGCTTCGTGGTGCAGGGCACGGAGGCCGCGCTCGTCTCGACGGGCTCCGACGGTCAGTTCGCCGCGATGTTCGCGGGCGTCGGCCCGAACGACCCGCGCTGGGGCTCCTTCGACTCGTTCGAGGTCGTCCGGCACGCCGGCGGACCGCATGGCCCCGTGCCGCTCCCCGGCGTCGCGACCCTCGTCCCGGCCCTGCCGACGGATGCGCGCGAGTTCTACCGGCAGCTGGCCGTGGCGCTCCGCGACGGCGGTGCGCTGCCGGTCGATCCCGCCGAGTCGCTGCACGTCCTCCGGGTGCTCGAGGCGGCTGCAGGCTCCGCCGCCGAGGACGGCGCTCGCGTTCGCGTGCCCCGGTGATGGACTTCTGCATGAAGCCTGCCGATACCATCGCCCGATGACCAGCACGAGCGCCGACCGCCGCGAGTCCGCGCCGCCGTCGGGCCGCGACATCCTCCTCCTCGCGCAGATCGTGGACCTGGTCCGTACGGGCGTCGCGAACACGCGCCCGGAGCTCGAGCAGGCCACCGGCCTCGGCCGCACAGTCGTGAACGAACGGCTCCGCGAGGGGATGGACCTCGGCATCCTCGAGGAGGGCGGGATCGCCTCCGCCGAGCGAGGCCGGCCGTCACGCACGGTGCGCTTCCGGTCGGAGGCCGGGGTCATCCTCAGCGCCGGCTTCGCGGACAACTCGGTGTGGGCCGCGATCAGCGATCTCGACGGGACGTCGCTGGCCCGGGCCTCGGCGGACGCCGACGTGCTCGACGGACCGGACGTCGTGCTGCCGATCGTCGAGGAGCAGTTCCGGACGCTGCTGAAGCGCGGCGGACGCGGCCGCTCGGTCTGGGGCGTCGCGCTCGGCCTGCCCGGCCCCGTCGACTTCGCGACCGGCCGGATGGTCGCACCGCCGATCATGCACGGCTGGGACGGCTACGACGTGCGCGGCTGGTTCCGGAACCGTTACGAGGCGCCGGTCTGGGTCGACAACGACGACAACCTCCGAGCGTTCGGCGAGTGGACGATCGACCAGCCGCGGGACGTGCGCGACCTGCTCTACGTCGAGATCGGCGAAGGCATCGGCAGCGGCCTCGTGACGGGCGGCCGGCTCCATCGCGGCGACACCGGCGCGGCCGGCGACATCGGCCACTTCCGGGTCACCGACGACCCGACCGCGGTCTGCCGCTGCGGGCGCGTCGGGTGCCTCGCCGCGGTGGCGAGCGGCTGGGGGCTCAGCCGCATCCTGACCGCTGCGGCAGAGCACGGAGAGAGCGCGATGCTCGCCGGGCTGCTCGCGCAGGAGGGCCGGATCGCGGGCCACGAGCTGGCGAAGGCGATCATCGCCGGTGACGAGGTCACGATGGCCGCGGTGCGACGGGCGGCACGGCTCACCGGGCTCACCGTCGCGGGTCTCGTGAACTTCGCGAACCCGGGCACCCTGGTGCTCGGCGGCAGCGCCCTCCGGGGCAGCGACGTCTTCTTCGAGACGTTCAAGGCGGCTGTGCTCGAGCAGACGATCGAGCTCGCGGCGAGCCGGCTCGTCATCAGGCCGAGCACGGCGGAGTTCGAGGTGGGCACCGTCGGCGGAGCGCTGCTCGTCGTG
>JAICSU010000274.1 GCA_025936735.1 Amnibacterium sp. | reverse complement strand
TCGATCACGTCGAGGAACGGCTCGAGCACGGCGCGTTCCCCCATACCCGCGCGCTGGTCGGGGCGGGCGACATCCGCGCCAACTGGGAGCGTCTGGCCGCTCGGGCGTCGGAGCGGGACCGGTTCGAGATTGGACTGGCGCGGCTGCTCGATGGAATCGAGCTGAGCCTTCGCAATCGCCCGTAGGCGATTCGTAGAGTGAGCAAAATTGACGTTATGCGGCCGACTCGGCGCGCACCACTGCGGCGCCGGCGACGAGCGACTCGAGCTTGCCGTATGCGGAGTCCCGAGGCAGGTACTTCATCCCGCAGTCGGGCGCCGCGACGAGCTCGTCGGGCCGCTTGTGCGGCAGCGCGCGCCGGATCCTTGCGGCGATCGTGTCCGGCGTCTCGACCGACTCGTCGTCGAGGTCGATCACGCCGAGGATGATGGTCTTGCCGGGGAGCGTCTCCAGGACGGCGGTGTCGATGCCCGACTGGCCGGTCTCGATGGAGATCTGATCGCAGGGGGCGTCCGAGAGCTCGGGCAGGAACGAGTAGGCCGGCGGGCGGTCGTGGATGATGGCGGCGTAGCCGAAGCAGATGTGCACGGCCGTCGTGCCGGTGATGCCGTCGAGCGCCCGCCGGAGCGCCGCGACGCCGAACTCGCGCGCCTTCTCCGGCCGCGCCTGCATGTACGGCTCGTCGATCTGGACGATATCGGCGCCGGCGGCGAAGAGGTCTGCGATCTCGTCGTGGACTGCGCCCGCGTAGGCGAGGGCGAGCTCGCCGTCGCCGTCGTAGAAGTCGTTCTGGGCCTGCTGGGACATCGTGAACGGGCCGGGCACGGTGACCTTGACGGGCCGGCTCGTGTTGGCCCGCAGGAAGCAGACGTCCCGCACCTGGACGGGATGCTTGCGGACGACCGGCCCGACCACGCGCGGCACCGGGTTCGGGTGCCCGCTGCGGTCGAGCGCCGTCCCCGGGTTGTCGATGTCGACGCCTTCGAGGGCGGTGGCGAAGCGGTTGGAGTAGCTCTCCCGGCGTGCCTCGCCGTCGGTGATGATGTCGAGCCCGGCCCGTTCCTGGTCGCGGATCGCGAGCAGGGTGGCATCGTCCTGGGCCTGCTCGAGGTAGCGAGGGTCGATCCGCCACAGCTCCTGCGCGCGCACCCGGGGCGGGAACCGGTGCCGCAGCCGCTCGCGGTCGATCAGCCAGTCCGGCTGGGCGTAGGATCCCACCAGGCTGGTCGGCAACGCCGCGGGGAGGGACGGGGGGGCCATGGCGCCCCAAACGCTACCTGCCCCGGCCGCCCGCCGCCGCAATCCGGCCGGCGCAGCATTCGATGCATGAGTGAAATTGGATTCGTTACATAACACCGAAGGCGATGGTCGGTCCCCGTGGGAGCGGGGCGCGGCATACGTCGACGGGGAGTTCTGCCCCATCGAGGATGCCCGGATCTCCGTGCTGGACCTCGGGGTGACGCGAGGCGACTGCACCTACGACGTCGTGCATGTCTGGGAGGGGCGCTTCTTCCGCCTGGATGCGCACCTCGACCGGTTCGCGGCCAACCTGCGCCGGCTGCGGCTCGACCCGGGCGTCGACCGGTCCGCGATCGAATCCGTCCTCCACGGCTGCGTGGGGCGCGCCGGCCTGCGGTCGGCGTACGTGTCGATGACGTGCACCCGCGGCCGCCTGCCCCGGGGCAGCCGCGACCTGCGGACGGCCCGCAACACGTTCTACTGCTACGCCGTCCCGTTCGTCTGGATCGCGCCCCCGGAGCAGCAGACGACCACGGGCGTCGGCATGTGGATCTCCGACATCCCCCGCATCCCGCCCGACAGCGTCGACCCGCTCGTCAAGAACTACCACTGGCTCGACATGGACATGGCGCTGTTCGGCGCGTACGAGCACGACGTCGGGCTCGTCGTGCTGCGCGACCGCGCCGGCGGCGTGACCGAGGGACCCGGCTTCAACGTGTTCGCCCTCGTCGACGGGGTCTGGCGCACCCCGGCGTCGGGGACGCTGCACGGCATCACCCGCCGGAGCGCGATCGACCTCCTGCGCGAGGGCGGCGCCCGGGTGGAGGAGGGGCCTCTGGCCGCTCCCGACCTGCGCCGCGCCGACGAGGTGCTCGTCACCTCGACCGCTGGCGGCGTCATCCCGGTGACCGCGGTCGACGCAAGCCCCGTGGGCGCCGGCAGGCCCGGCGAGCGGACGCTCGACCTGCGCGACCGCTACTGGGCCCGCCACGCCGACCCTGCCTACTCGACCCCGGTGCAGTACGACGACTAGCGCCTGGCCTGGCCGCCGCAGCCCGGGCGGCGGGGAGGTGGTGCAGGACGGAGTACGATCGCGTCAGTGAGCGTGATGCAGGAGACGATCGCGGCCCAGCCCGCCGAGCTGCGCCGGCTGCTCGCCGACGAGGCGCCGATCGGCCCGGCCGCCGGACGCCTGCGCGGCCGCCGCGTGCTGCTCGTCGGGACGGGGACGAGCTGGCACGCCGCGAGCATCGGTGCGTGGTTCCTGCGGGCGGCGGG
>JAICSU010000222.1 GCA_025936735.1 Amnibacterium sp. | reverse complement strand
TACACGGTTTGCGCGATGAGGTCGTCGAAGTCGAAGGCGTTGGCCGCGGTGAGGGTGCGCGTGTACTGCCGGAAGATCTCGAGGAACGTCGCCTCCTGCGGGTCGGCGGTGTTCGCCTGCCGCGCGTAGGTGTCGACGTCGACGAGCTCGTTCTTCAGCTTCGAGATCTTCGCGGCGACGTTCGCCACCGAGAACCCGAGGACGTCGGCCTCGAGCTCCTTGATGATCCGCTTGATCAGCGCGCGGCTGTCTCCGGAGTCGTAGATCGTGAACCCGCGGGCGTAGCCGAAGACCTCGGCCTCGCGCCGCAGGATGCGCACGCACGCGGAGTGGAACGTCGAGATCCACATCCCCTCGGCGCGCTGCTGGCCGACGAGCGCGCGGACGCGTTCCCGCATCTCGCCCGCGGCCTTGTTCGTGAAGGTGATCGCGAGGATCTGGCTCGGCCACGCCTCGCGCGACTCGAGCAGGCTCGCGATGCGGTGCGTGAGCACGCGGGTCTTGCCGGAGCCGGCCCCGGCCACGATGAGCAGGGCGTTGCCGCGGTAGAGCACGGCCTCGCGCTGCTGCGGGTTCAGCCCGTCGAGCAGCGCCGAGGACTGTTCGACCACCTGCGCCATGGGGATCGATGTTAGGCGCGGGCGCCGACGGGCTCTGCGCTCCTCAGCGCGTCGCGGGCGAGGTCGGGGTGGTCGGCGAAGACGCCGGCGATCCCGGCCCGCGCCAGCTGCCGCCAGTACTCCGCGTACCGGCCGAAGCGCCCGGGGCCGCCTGGGCTCCAGTAGCCGGCGGGCAGGAAGCAGTTCTCGGGACGCAGCGTCCAGGTCCAGACGCTGAGGCCGCGGGCCGCGGCGCGCTCGACGAGCGACGGCCGCACGAGCGCGGTCCGCACGCTGATGCCGGCGAGCCCGTCGAAGCGGTCCAGGTCGCGGAGCTCCTCCCGGTAGCCGAGCCGCCGCCCGACCCTGTCGACGACGTCGGGCGCGACCCGCGGGCCGCCGAGCAGCCGGACGAGCGGATGCGGGAAGCGCCGGTCGGCGAGGGAGCGCAGCACCGCCTCCTCGAACGACTCCACCGTCACCGCCGGCAAAGCTGCCGCGCCGGCCAGCGCGGGCACGAGCAGCTCGTCGAGCGGCAGCCCGAGAGCGGCGGACCGCACGGCGTGCTTCAGCTCGACGACGAGGCGGATCCCCGCACGCGCGGTGAGCCCGAGCGCGTCGGAGAGGCGCAGCAGGCCGTCCCGCCCGTCGAAGGCCGCCCCCGCCGGCCGCAGCCGGGGCAGCCGCTCGCGGGCTCTGAGGGTCGACAGCTCCGTCCACGTGAAGTCCTCGGCGAACCAGCCGCGCAAGGTGCGGCCGTCGACGTCCTTCGCGGCCCGCCTGGCCGCGAACTCCGGCCGTGCCGCGACGTCGGTCGTGCCCGACAGCTCCGGCTCGTGCCGCACGACGAGCTCGCCGTCCTTCGAGGCGACCACGTCGATCTCGATGGCGTCCGCACCCTGCTCGATGGCCAGCCGGAACGCATCGCGCGTGTGCTCCGGCCGGTATCCGGATGCGCCCCGATGCGCGATGACGAGCGGCGTCGCGGCGGTCATCCGCACAGGGTAGGCGGCCCACCGCGCCTCCCCGGGAAGGCGCGACGCGGCTTGTACGGTGAGCGGATGCCGCGGTTCGTGTTGCGCGGGCGCACCGCGCCGGAACCCACCTCCCGGCTTCCCCTCGCGTGGGGCGACTACCGGAGCCGCTACGTCGTCGGCGTCGCCCTGCTGATCGCCGGGGCGGCGCTCGTCTCCGAGACGACGGCCGTCACGCTGCTGTTCGGGGTGGCGGGCTCCGCCGTGCACCTCGCGGGCTGGGTGGTGCAGCCGGGACGCCCGCTCGCCCGGGCGGCGGTGGCGCTGCCCTCGCTCGTCTTCTGCTGGTGCACGATCACCGGCCCGAAGACGATGTGGCTGCTCGCTCTCGTGCTGCCCTGCTGGCTGCTCGTGCGGCGACGCCCGCCGATCACCTACTGGTCGCTCGCGCTGCCGCTCGGTCTCGGGCTCGCGCTGGCCTCCGCGTTCTCCCACGTCGCCGACAAGGGCCTCACCTTCTGGACGGTCGTGGCGGGCGTCGTGGCCGCCGCCTGGCTGGCCCGCGAGTACGCGCTCCGGGTCCGGCTCGTTCATAGGGATCACATAGGACCCTGACCCTCTCCGGGGCCGGGAACGCCGTAAACTGAGGGGCTCACGACCGGGCCGCCGGCCCGTCGCTCCTCCTTGACACCAGAAGGAACCATGGCGAATCCCGCCCTCTCCAACAACCCGGCCTTCCGCGGCAACGCCCCGGTCAGCGCGGCGGATCTCGAGGAGCTCTACCAGCGCCCCTCCGCGACCCCGGCCGAGACGAACCGGATGACCTACGAGGACACCGCGGTCAAGACCGTCGTGCTCTTCGCGGTGCTGCTCGGCACCGGCGCCATCGGGTGGTTCGTGCCCGGCCTCGCGATCGTCGGGGCCCTCGTCGGCTTCGTCCTGGCGATGGTCAACACGTTCAAGCGCCAGCCGTCCGTGCCGTTGATCGTCGGGTACGCGGCGTTCGAGGGTCTCTTCATCGGCGGCATCACCGCGATCTTCGAGGTCAACTTCCCGGGCGTCGCCGTGCAGGCCGTCCTCGCGACGCTCGTCACCGTCGGCGTCACCCTCGCGCTCTTCGCGAGCGGCAAGATCCGTGCGTCCGCCAAGGCGACGAAGATCTTCCTCATCGCGATGGTCTCGTACCTCGTGTTCCGCCTCGTCGAGCTCGTGATCGTGATGATCGGCGGCACGCAGAACGGCTTCGGCCTCTCGAGCGACATCAGGATCGCCGGCATCCCCCTCGGCCTGCTCGTCGGCGTCCTCGCCGTCGTGCTCGCCGCCTACTCGCTCGTGCTCGACTTCGACCAGATCCAGCAGGGTGTGCGCCGCGGCCTGCCCGCGAAGTACGGCTGGACCGGCGCCTTCGGCCTCATGGTCACGATCGTGTGGCTCTACGTCGAGTTCCTCCGGATCTTCGCGATCCTGAACCGCCGCTAGCCATCCCGTCCCGAAGGGGTGCCCGTCCACCAGGACGGGCACCCCTTCGGCGTCTCGCAGCCCGAGCCCTGCGCACGCCCTCGGGACATCTGCATGCCTGCGCCGCCATACAAGCGTCCCGAACCCGTGCAAGCGGCCGGGAGGACGTGGGGCGCCCATCCCTTTTGGATCGATCCGACTCGCCGGTGCCCAGGAAATCCCGGGCGCACGGGGCCCGGCGTCTACCGTGGGCCGGTCCCGTCCACCACCCGCCGAAGGGCTTTCGTCCCGATGATCGAGATGCTGCTCCGGCCCGCCGCCAGGGCGTTCCTGAGCCGCGTGCAGGCCGAGCTCGATCACGTGGCGCGTCCCACGGATCCCCCGCAGTACCACGCGCCGGGAGCCGACCCGGATCGGGTGCTCATCTTCGGCAACGGCCCCGCGATCGGCTTCGGCGTCCGCACGCAGGAGCTCGCGCTGCCCGGCCAGGTCGGTCGCCGGCTCGCGGCGCAGACCGGCCGCGGGGCCGACATCGACCTCGTCGCCCGACGGCGGACCTCCGTGGAGATCGCCGCGCCGCTCATCGCCCGCCTGCGGCCCGAGCGCTACGACGGGATCGTCGTCGTGGTCGGGGCGACGGACGCGGCGGCCTTCCTCCCGGTCCGGCGGTGGCGATCGGCGATGCGCCACCTGCTCGAGGAGCTGACCCGTCGCGCCTCCGTCGGTTCGCCGATCGTGGTGCTCGGCATCCACTGCCTCCGCCGCTCCGCGCTGACGGGTGGGGTGCTGGGCGACCTCGTCGACCGCCACGCCCGCCGCCTCAACGCCGTCACCCGGTCCCTGTGCGCCGAGGATCCGCGACTCACCTACGTGGAGCGGGACGAGGCCGCGAGCCGCGGCGTGCAGTACCAGTCCGCCCACGCGTTCCAGCTGCTGGCCGAGATGATCGTGCCTGCGCTCGTTCCCGGCCTCGACGCGACCGCGGCGTC
>JAICSU010000052.1 GCA_025936735.1 Amnibacterium sp. | reverse complement strand
GTGGTGGAGGTGGAGCCGGTCCCCCGGATCGGCCGGAGGACTTATCGGGGTACACGCTACGGACACGCAAATGGCCTGATCAGACCCCGTACGGGGGCATTTCCCGGCTTTCCCGACCCCAGTCGGCGGGACAAAACCATCCCGATCGGTCTACCCCCGCCGGCGGACCGATCGGTCGCAGGATGGCGGACCGCCGCCGAGGGCCGGCTCCGGGCGCGCCGCGAGGATGCGCGGACGCTCCCGAACTGGGGACAGCCGAGCCGA
Organism: Amnibacterium sp.; assembly: GCA_025936735.1. Lineage (GTDB taxonomy): Bacteria > Actinomycetota > Actinomycetes > Actinomycetales > Microbacteriaceae > Amnibacterium. The sequence goes on along the minus strand of JAICSU010000052.1, from coordinate 14,254 downwards.
GCTGCTCCCGCACACGAGGAAGGGGCCCCGCTCGCATCGCGAGCGGGGCCCCTCCTGAAATCGAGCGAGGACGCTACTTGACCGCCGTCGCGATGCTGAAGATCGGCATGTAGAGCGCGACGACCATGCCACCGACCACCACGCCGAGGAAGCAGATCAGCACCGGCTCGATGAGCGACGTGAGCGCGTCGGCCGTCGCCTCGATCTCGTCGTCGTAGAAGTCCGCGACGCGGCTGAGCATCGCGTCGACCGAGCCGGACTCCTCGCCGACGGCGATCATCTGCACGACCATCGCCGGGAACATCTTCTCCTCGGCCAGGGGCGCGGACATCGAGCCGCCGAGCCGCACGGATTCCGCGACCTTCTGCGCCGTCTGCTCGATCACCCAGTTGCCGGAGGTCTGGCCGACGATGGTGAGCGCGCGGAGCAGCGGCACGCCGGCCGCCGTCATGTTCGCGAGGTTCCTCGCGAACCGGGAGATCGCGACCTTGCCCATCAGCGGCCCGAAGATCGGGACCCGCAGCAGCAGCGGATGGACGATCCGGCGCACGCCGTCGGTGTCCTTCTTGGCCCGCCACCAGGTCGTGGCGACGATCGCGAGGACGATCCCCACGGGCAGCACCCAGATCATCTGGTCGGAGATGTCGACGAGGATCTGCGTCGGCAGCGGCAGCGAGCTGCCGAGCCCCTCGAACATGTTCTTGAAGATCGGGACGATGAACAGCAGCATCCCGATGACGGCGAGCAGGGCGATGGCCAGGACGACCATCGGGTACGTCATGGCGGACTTGATCGTGGAGCGGAGCTTCGCCTCCTTCTCGAACGTCGTCGCGATGGACGCGAGCGCGACGTCGAGGAAGCCGCCGGTCTCCCCGGCACGGAGCATGCTGATCATGATCGGCGGGATCTCGGCCGGATGGCGGCCCAGCGAGTCCGAGAAGGCGCTGCCCGTCTCGACGTCGCGGGCGACCTCGTGCAGCAGGCCGGCGAGCTTCTCGTTCTCCGTCTGATCGGCGACGATCGAGATCGCGCGGAGCAGCGGCAGCCCCGACGCCGTCATGGTGGCGAGCTGGCGGGTCGCGACCGCGAGGTCCGTGATCTTGACGCGCTTGGTGAAGATGCCGAGGGAGATCTCCCGCTCGAGGCCCGTCCCGGGAAGCTTCTCGGTGATCTCGACGGGGGCGAGCCCCATGCCGCTCAGCCGGGAGACGGCCGCGACCTCGCTGGGCACATCGAGGACGCCCTTGACGAGCTTGCCGTCCTGCGAGCGGGCCTTGTAGGCGAAGCTGCGCTGCCCGGGTGCGGTGGTGACGGGGGCGGCCATCAGCGACCCATCCCGCTCATGGAGTAGAAGTCGCTGGCCGCGCCGAACTTCGGGGTGGTGGCGAGCTGCCGGAGGGTCTCGACGTCGTGCGCCTTGCCCTCGGCCTCCTCCATCGTGATCGTGCCGTCGGAGACGAGCGCCGCGAGGTGCTGGTCCATCGTCTGCATGCCGAGAGCGGAACCGGTCTGCATGGCGGTGACGATCTGGCTCGTCTTCGCGCCCCGGATGAGGTTCGCCACGGCCGGCGTGATCTTCAGCACCTCGACGGCGACGGCGCGTCCGCGGCCGTTGGCCTTCGGGACGAGGGTCTGGCAGACGACACCCTGCAGGGTCAGCGACAGCTGCATCCGCACCTGCTGCTGCTGATGCGCCGGGAACACGTCGATGATGCGGTCGATCGACTGGGCCGCGTCGGACGTGTGCAGCGTCGCGAACACGAGGTGGCCGGTCTCGGCCGCGGTGAGGGCGACGGAGATGGACTCGAGGTCGCGGAGCTCGCCGAGCAGGATGATGTCGGGGTCCTGCCGCAGCACGTGCTTCAGCGCCTGGCCGAAGCTCGTCGTGTCGGCGCCGACCTCGCGCTGGTTGACCAGGGCCCGCTTGCTCGTGTGCACGAACTCGATGGGGTCCTCGACCGTCATGATGTGGTCGGCGCGGGTCTCGTTCGCGCGGTCGATGAGGGCGGCGAGCGTCGTCGACTTGCCGGAACCGGTGGGACCGGTGACGAGCACGAGACCGCGGGGCAGGTCGGAGAACTCGGCGACCGACGCCGGGATGCCGAGCTGGGACAGCGTCTTGATCTCGGTGGGGATGAGGCGGAAGGCCGCGCCCCAGGCGTCGCGCTGCTTGTACACGTTGACGCGGAAGCGGCTCGCGGCCGAGAGCGAGTACGCGAAGTCGAGCTCGAGCTCCTCCTCGAACTTCTCCTTCTGGGCCGGCGTCATCGCGGCGGTCAGGATCCGCTGCACGTCGTCGGCGTCCCAGATCCCCACGGAGGTCAGCGTCTGCAGCGCGCCGGACAGCCGCACGGACGGGGCGCGGCCTGCGGCGACGTGGAGGTCGGATCCGCCGAGCTCGACGACCTCGGAGAGGGCCGTGTCGAGCAGACGGATCGGCTGCTCCGTGGTGGGGTCGGTGACGTTCATTCGGGTGTCCAGTTCGGTGTAGGGAGGAGAGGGGCCGCGGTCAGGCGATGACGCGGAGGACTTCTTCGATGGAGGTGAGGCCGAGGCAGACCTTGTTCCAGCCGTCCTGGCGGAGCGAGATCATCCCCTGGCCGATCGCCACCTTGTTGATCTCGCTGGCGGAGGAGCGGTTGACCGTGAGGCGCTCGATCTCCTCGGTGATCGTCATCACCTCGTGGATCGCGATGCGGCCGCGGTAGCCGGTGTTCGCGCAGGAGGTGCAGCCGACCGGCACGTACACGGTCTCGTCCTCCTCGATGAGCAGGCCGATCTTCGCGAGGTAGTCCTCGTCGTACTCGGTCGGCTTCTTGCACCGGTCGCAGAGCTTGCGGGCGAGGCGCTGGGCCACGACCGTGACGAGCGCGGATCCGACGAGGAAGGGCTCGATGCCCATCTCGACGAGGCGGGTCACGGCCGACGGGGCGTCGTTCGTGTGCAGGGTCGAGAGCACGAGGTGGCCGGTGAGGGCGGCCTCGATGGCGATCTGCGCGGTCTCGTGGTCCCGGATCTCACCGATCAGCACGACGTCCGGGTCGCTGCGGAGGATGCTGCGGAGCGCGGAGGCGAACGTGAGGCCGGCCTTGGCGTTGATCTGCACCTGGTTGATGCCCGCCATGCGGTACTCCACCGGGTCCTCGACCGTGATCACGTTGATCGACGGGTTCGAGACCTCCTGGATCGCGGTGTACAGGGTCGTCGACTTGCCGGATCCCGTGGGGCCGGTGACGAGGATCATCCCGTTCGGCCGGGTGTAGCCGGCCTTGAAGGCGTCGAAGTTCTTGCCGACCATGTTCAGGTCGCCGATGGTGCGGGCGCTGCCGGACGTGTCCAGGATCCGCATGACGATCTTCTCGCCGTGCACCGTCGGCAGCGTCGCGACGCGGAGGTCGATCTTCCGGCCGGCGTGCATGACGTTGATGCGGCCGTCCTGGGGTCGGCGGCGCTCGGCGATGTCGAGGTCGGCCATGATCTTCAGCCGCGAGATGACGCCGGCCTGGATGTTCGTCGGCACCGACTGCACCTCGGTGAGCACGCCGTCGATGCGGTAGCGGACGCGGAGCGCGCGCTCGCCGGGCTCGACGTGGATGTCGGAGGCACGGTCCTGCACGGCCTGCGAGATGAGCAGGTTCACGAAGCGGACGATCGGGGCGTCGTCGTCCTCCGCGGGACCGTCGTCGAGGGCGGGCACGTCGCTCTGGTCGGACAGCGTGTTGCTCAGGTCGGAGAGCTCGTCGTCCGCGCGGTGGTAGCGGTCGATGGCGTGCGCGAGGTCGGCGGCCTCGGCAGCGACGCGGCGGATGCGCAGCCGGGTCGCCGCGGCCACGTCGTCGAGGGCGAGGATGTCGTCCGGGTCGGCCATCGCGACCACGAGGGTCCCGCCCTCGCGCGCGATGGGCAGCAGCCGGTGGCGCCGGCAGAGCGCGGCGGTGACGCTGAGGGCCGCCTCACGCTCGATCGGGAACTCGAGGAGCTCGACGAACGGCACCCCGAAGGCGTCGGACGTGGAGGTGGAGAGTCCGGTGAGCGACATGTGGGGAGCTCCTACTGATCCCGCGCCCGTCGGCGCGTCCGGCACGGGAGTCCCGGTCGCATCACCGTATTGAGGGGGTCGACCGGGAGGTAAACCCCAGACCGGGGACCCCCTGGAATGGGGACAACCCCCTCTTCGGGGGGTCAGATCGTCGTGATGAGGGTCCGGAAGAAGGTCACGCCCGCCTCGAGCGCGGCGACGTCGAGCGACTCGTCCGGGCCGTGGATCGCGGCGAGCTGCTCGGCCGAGATGGCGAACGGAAGGAAGCGGTAGACGGCGTCGCAGTCTGCCGCGAACCAGCGGGCGTCGCTCGCCTGGACCATCACGTACGGCACGACGAGGGCCGCGGGGTACGAGGCGCCGATGGCAGCCCTCATCCGCTCCCAGGCGGGGCCATCCGCTCGCGAGACCGGGGACGCCTCGTGGCCGTCGACCAGGGCCACCTCCACATCCGGGTCGTTGACGGTCCGGCGGATGCGCTCGACCACCTGGGGAAGCCGGTCCCCCGGCGCGACGCGGATGTTCAGCACGGCGTCCGCCTCGGCGGCGAGCACGTTGTCGGCGGTGCCCGCGGAGACGCGGGTCACCGCGACCGTGGTGCGGACCATGGCGCCGGCGGTGCCGCCGACGCGGCCGAGCACCGGGCCGAGGAGCGGTCGGACGGCGGGCGCGGTGACCACCGCTCGGACTGCGGGGTGCAGGCGCGGGCCGAGCGCGCGGATCATCCGGGCGATGACGGGGCTGATCCTGGCCGGCTGCGGGTGCCGCTCGAGGCGCAGCAGCGCGGCGGCGAGCCGGCCCGGCGCGCTGCGGCGGGGCGGGACGGACGCGTGACCGCCCGACGCCCTGGCCGTCAGCCGCACGGTCGCCACGCCCTTCTCGGCGAGCCCGACGACGGCGAGCGGACCACGCACCCCGGGCAGCACGCCCGTCACGACGGCGCCGCCCTCGTCGACCACGAGACCGGGCCGCACGCCTCGCTCGCGCAGCAGCGCGGCGATCGTGCGGGCGCCGGAACCCGCGACCTCCTCGTCGTGGCCGAAGCACAGGAGCACGTCGCCGGGCGGCACGGCGTCCTCGGCGAGCAGCGACTCGACGGCTTCGAGGATCGCGACGAGGGCGCCCTTGTCGTCGAGGGCGCCGCGGCCGACGACGGCGCCGCCCTCGATCCGGCCGTCGAACGGATCCGCCGACCACCGCTGGTCGGCGACGGGCACGACGTCGAGGTGGGCCATCAGCACCGTCGGCTCCGCTGCGCCCCCGCGCCAGGTGAGCAGGAGGGCGCCGCCGCCGACCGTCTCCCACTCCAGCCGGTCGCGGACGAGCGGGTAGAGGTCCCGGATCCGCTCGTGCAGCGCCGCGAGGGCCGCCGCGTCGGGCGCCGCGGAGATCGTGGGGACGGCGACCAGCGCCGCGAGGTGTGCCGCGGCGCTCACGACGCCACCGGTACGGGCTCGGGCCGATGCTCGAGGGCGCCCTTCGGCACGACGGCGAGGCAGCCGGCGGCGAGCAGCGCGGTGCCGCCGCAGATGATCCAGACGGTGAGATAGCCGCTCAGGCTGCCTGCGGTGCCGACCCGCCCGTCGGGCCCGAGCGGCGCGCCGGCGGCGAGCGCGATGGCGAAGGCGCAGGACGCGAACGCGCCGCCGAGCGTCTTGCCCGTGTTGGTGAGGCCGATGGCCACGGCGGTGCGGCCGGCGGGAGCGACCGCCGCGGCCGCGGCCGGTAGGGCGGCGACCAGCACGCCGGAGCCGAGGCCCGCGACCGCCATCGCGCCGAGCAGCTCGCCGAGCGACGCGTGGAACGGCACGAGCGCGAGGTAGCCGACGCCGACGGTCGCCGCGGCCGCCATCAGCGTGCGGCGCCCGCCGATGCGCCGCGACACGGGCCCGAGCAGCAGCGCGCCGACGAGCAGGAACAGCACGTAGACGCCGATGAGGATCGACAGGGCGCCGGATCCGACGCCGAGGCCGTAGCCGACGGCCTTCGGATCCGTCCGCGCGAACGTCGACAGCGGCCCCTGCGCCCCGAGGACGCTCACCCCGAAGAGCAGCGCCGTGAGCTGCACCGGCCAGAGCGCGGGGCGGGCGAGGACGCGGACGTCGATGAGCGGATCCGCCGTGCGGCGCTCGACGAGCGCGAACACGACGAGCAGCGCGACGCCGGCCGCCGTTGCCAGCCAGGGCAGCGGGGAGCCGGGGTTCAGGCGCAGCAGGCTGAGGCCGCCGGTGAGCACGGCGAGCGCCGTGGCGAGGAGCACGGCGCCGCGGGCGTCGATCCGCCCCGCCGACCGCCCCTCCCCCGCGGGTACGCCGACGAGCACGGCGACGAACGCGATCGCGACGAGGACGCCCGGCACGAGCAGCGCCAGGTGCAGCGAGCCGAGCAGCGCCGTCGCGGATCCGCCGGCCAGGGCACCGGCGATGGCCCCCGCCTCGAGCGCGGCGACGATCACGCCGCTGCCCGCCCGGGTCGCCGCCGCGGGGTCGGGGCGGGCCGTCGCCCGCAGCGCGATCAGCGCAACCTCGAGGGGCAGCCAGGCCGAGTAGATGCCCTGGATCGCCCAGAGCGCGACGAACAGCGGGAAGCTCGACGTCGCGGCGAGCCCGAGGGAGGCGAGCGCGGTGACCGCGAGCGAGACGAGCAGCATCCGGCGGTGCCCGACGAGGTCGCCGGCCTTCGCGAGGATCGGCACGAGGATCGTCGAGAGCATCAGCTGAGCGGCCTCGAGCCAGTTGACGTCCGGGTCGCGGATGTCGAGCAGCCGCGCGATGTCGGTGAGCTGCGGCGTGTAGTAGCCCTGCAGCACGCCCGAGGAGAACTCGACGACGACGAGCAGCCCGACGAGCGCGAACACGCCCCGCCCGCGCGTCGTCGCCGTCACGGCGCCACCGTACCGACGCGCCCCCTCCCCCTCGAGGGTTGCCACTTCTTGCGGGCTTGAGGGCGCCAAGACCGCACCAAGTGGCAACAGTCGGAGGGGGAGGATGGGGAGGTGATCACCGCCGAGTACACGATCCCCGGCCTGTTCGTCCGCGACCACGTCGTGCCCGTGCCGCTCGACTGGGCCGACCCCGACGGACCCTCCATCGAGGTGTTCGCGCGCGAGGTGGTGAGCCCGGCGAAGCGGCACGACGAGCTGCCGCTGATCTGCTTCCTGCAGGGCGGCCCCGGCGGCAAGGCGCCCCGGCCCACGGACGCCTCCGGGTGGCTCGGGGTGCTGCTCGAGCGTTTCCGCGTGGTGCTGCTCGACCAGCGCGGCACCGGCCGCAGCACGCGGATCGACGCGGCCCGCGCCCGCTCGTTCGCATCCGGCGAGGAGGGGGCGGCCTACCTCACCCGTTTCCGCGCCGACTCGATCGTCCGCGACGCCGAGCACCTCCGCACGACCGTGTTCGGCGGCCGCCGCTGGTCGACCATCGGGCAGAGCTACGGCGGCTTCCTCACCCTCACCTACCTGTCGTTCGCGCCGGAGGGACTCGCGTCGTGCCTCGTCATGGGTGGTCTCGCCTCCCTCCGACCCGACGCGGCGGAGGTGTACCGGCGCACGTACCCGAGGGCGCTGGCGAAGAACCGCGAGTACGAGCGCCGCTACCCCGCGGACACCGCGGTGATCTCCCGCATCGCGGACCGCCTCGCCGCCGGCGACGTCCGGCTGCCGGACGGGGACCTGCTGACCGTGCACCGGTTCCAGCACCTGGGCGCCGGCTTCGGCATGGGGCCCGGCTTCGAGGCGGTGCACTGGCTCGTCGACGAGGCCTTCTCCTCCTCCGACGGCGGGCTCTCGGACGGCTTCCTCACCGAGGTGCAGGCCCGCACGGCCTTCGCCGACGACCCGCTGTGGGCGGTGCTGCAGGAGCCGATCTACGCCGACCCCGCGTCGGGAGCACCCGGATGGGCGGCGCAGGCCGAGCACGAGCGGCATCCGGAGTTCGCGGAGACCGCCCGGCCGCTGCGCTTCACCGGCGAGATGATGTACCCCTGGATGTTCGAGGAGATCCGGCTGCTGCGGCCCTTCCGCGACACCGCCGAGGCCCTCGCCCGCCGCACGAACTGGGACCCCCTCTACGACCGGGAGCGGCTCGCCGCGAACGAAGTGCCCGTCGCGGCGGCCGTCTACTTCGACGACCTCTACGTCGACTCGGGCCTGCAGCTCGAGACCGCGGCCGGCGTCGGCGCCCTGCACGCCTGGGTGACGAACGAGTGGGAGCACGATGGCGTCCGCGCCAGTGGCGACCGGGTCGTGAAGCAGCTGCTCGAGCTGATCGACGAGCGCGGCGGCCCGCTCCGCGACTGACCCGCCCGCCGCCGAACACGCCGACACCGAGCACGTCGGCAGGCTGTAGGCGCTTGAGCAGGCTGCTGGTGCACGAGGAGCCTGCTCAAGCGTCAGCAGCCTGCTCAGGTGCTCGGGGAGCGGGCGGCCCGTCGCGCCTGCGGGCGGCGCGCCCGGGCGCTAGCGTTCGCCGGACATCCGGCCGAGGGGACGAGGGGGACGCCGTGACCGCCACCGTCGCCGACCCGCGCATCCGCACCCGTTCGGCGCATCACCCGCTCCTCGTCGAGGCGGCCGGCGTCGGCACCGTGCTCGCGGTCGCCCTCGCGGCCGTGGCGCACCTCTGCCTCACGCCGCGCTCGTGGGTGCTCTTCTCGGACGCGGACTCGGTGCTGCTGCCGATGATGCGGGGCTCCGCCGCTGTCGGCGAGCCGCAGCGCTGGGCCCTGTCGTCGGTGCTGTTCCTCCCCGAACGCGCCCTCTACGACGCCACCGCGGCGCTGGGCCTGGGCGTGCGGGCGAGCCTCGCGATCGACGCGGTCGTGAACCTCGTGCTGCTCTATGCGGCCCTGCGGATCGTCGCCGCCTTCGTCCGGCCGGGGCCCCGCCCGCGGGCCGTCGTGGGTGCGGTGTGCGCCTTCAGCGCGTTCGCCGCCTTCACGCTCCTCGACTCGACACCCGCGTGGGACAGCCTCGAGCTGCCGTCCCTGATCGCGACCACGACCTACTACAGCGCCACGGTGCTCGCCACGGTCCTCGCCGCGGGGCTGGGCACGGCGGTGCTCACCGGTCCCCGGCGCCGCGCCGCATCCGCCGCGGTCGCCCTCGGCGCCGTGACCGCCGGGTCGGTGCTCACGAACCCCCTCTTCCTCGCCTGGGCCGCGGCGCCGCTCGGGATCGTCGCCCTCGTGCTTCTGGCGACGAGGCTCGCGCCGCTGCGCCGCGCCGTCCTGGCGGCCGCGGCCCTCGCCGCCGGGACCGCCCTCGGCTTCCTCGCCCGGATCCCCTTCGTGCAGGAGATCGTCCGCGCCCCCGGCGACTACGCGGATCCCGGGAACGCGCTCCCGACGCTCGCCTACCTGGTGCACCAGCTGGTCGTGCGCACGGGGACGGTCGAGGGTCTCGTCTCCGTCGCCGCGATCGACACGGTGCTCGTCGTCGACGTCCTGCTGCTCGTGCAGGCGGTGCGCGCCCGGCGGCCGAGCGCGGCGCTACTCTGTCTCGCCGTCGCCACCCCGGTCGTCGTGACGGCCGGGACCGTGCTGCTGGGCGCGCCGGCAGTCCGCTACCTGCAGCCGGCGTGGTTCGCCCCGCTGCTCCCCCTCGTGCTCGTGCCGCTCCCCCCGCGCCTCCGAATGCCGCTGGGATCAGGCAGAATGCGTGCGGCGCTCGCCGTCGCGCTCGCCGTGGTCGGCGTGGCGGGGGCCGGCATCACCGCGGCGAGCGCCGCCACTCCCGATCCGAGCATCCGCTGCCTCGACGCGTGGATCACCGCCAGCGGCCGCACGGGCGCCGGGCGCTTCGAGACGATCCGCGGGCCCAAGGCGTACCTGGCGGATCCCCGTCGGCTGCTGCAGGTCGACCAGCGCCTGCGCGCGCAGCCGTGGCTCACCGACCGCGCCGACTACACCGTGTCCCGCGTCTCCTTCCTCGTCGCCGACGCCTCGACGCCGGCGTTCTCCACCGGGTCGGCGGGGCTCCCTCTCCGCACCATCCCCTGCGGCCGCTACCGGGTGCTCGACTGGGAGCGCCCGGTGCTCGCCGTGCTGCCGAGCGGGCCGATCACCCCGCCGCATCCGCCGTCCCCGACCATGGACGGCACCGTCGCCAAGCCGTGAACGACGCCTGACCAGCCGTTCCACCCTTGTACCCCGGTGTGTCCTCCGAGGTGCCGACACCCGAACTCGGGCGTATCCCCCGCCGGGCATATCCGGCTACCTTCTGGCTCGGCGACCTAGAACGCCACCGGGATGGGGATCCCGGAGGACCACCGTTCGGACCCGCGCCACCACTCAACTATCCATGGGGGAAACCACAATGCTCGCTCTCTTCGTTCGACTCCAGACCCTGTTCGTGACCGGCTACGACCGCGTCACCAGCGAGGACGACGGCGCCACCGCCGTCGAGTACGGCCTGCTCGTCGGCCTCATCGCCGTCGCGATCGTCGCCACGCTGCTCCTGCTCGGCCCGAAGCTGGCCGGCCTCTTCACGACCGTCACCGACGCCATCCCGGGCGCCGCGGCCTGATCCGATCCGATGCGGGCGCGCCCGGGTTCATTCGAGCCTGGACGCGCCCGCATCGTCGTTCGAGGGGGAAGAACGATGCAGGACTCATCCGACAGGAAGGACCGCGGCTCCGTCGCGGTCGAGTTCGCGCTCGTGCTGCCGATCCTCGCCACCCTGCTCATCGGGGTGATCGAGTTCGGCAACGCCTACGGCGCGCAGCTGACGATCACCAACGCCGCTCGCGAAGCGGCACGGACGATGGCGGTGCAGAGCAGCACGACCGCGGCGAAGAGCGCCGCGGTCACCGCGGCGTCGGCCCTCACCCGGCCCGCGCTCACCGCCGGGCAGGTGACCGTCTCCCCCTCCGCGTGCGCGGCCGGCAGCACCGCGACCGTGACGATCAGCTACCCGTTCGTCTTCCTCACCGGGTTCTTCGGACACGGCTTCACCATGACCGGGAAGGCGGCCATGCAATGCGGAGGCTGACACGATCCCAGGACGGCTCCGACACCGGCGCCGTCGCCGTCGTCGTCGCGGTCGCCATGGTGGCCCTCATGGGCTCCGCGGCGCTGGCCGTCGACGTCGGCTCGCTGCTCTCCGAGCGCGGCCAGCTGCAGAACGGTGCGGACGCCGCATCGGTCGCCATCGCGCAGGCCTGCGCCGCCAACTCGACGAGCACCGCCTGCGTCTCGCCCACCGCCACCGCGCAGAGCCTGGCGAACACCAACACCCTGTCGGGCTCGGCCGACGTCCGGTCGGTCACGGTCTCCGGCAGCACGGCGACCGTCACGCTCGGCAAGACGGTGCCGACCAGCTTCGCCGCGGCGCTCGGCATCATGAGCAAGCAGGTCAGCGCGTCCGCGACCGCGACGTGGGGCTCCCCGACCGCCGGCCCGGCAGCGCTCCCGCTCACGTTCGCCACCTGCGTCTTCCAGTCCGTGCCGCTCGGCACGTCGATGGACCTGCTCGAGCATGCGATCGGCGACACCAGCCAGTCGTGCAGGGACGCCCACAACGGCTCGAGCCTCCCCGGCGGCTTCGGCTGGCTCAACGATCCGACCGGCACTTGCAACCTGGCGAGCGTCGTGGAGGGCCAGTCCTTCACGGCCGGCAGCCGCACCGGCACCAGCATCACCGGCGCGTGCCAGGCCCTGTTCACGAGGTACACCGGCAAGACGGTGCTGCTCCCGGTGTTCGACAGCACGACGGGCCAGGGCACGACCGGCAGCTATCACATCGCCGGCTGGATCGGCTTCCAGCTGCTCGGCTGGCGCTACCCCGGCACGAGCCAGAACACGAGCGGCGACCCGCGCCTCGCGATCTCGTCGCCCAACACCGGGATCATCGGCAAGTTCCTCGGCTACACCACGCTCGACGACGCCTTCACCCTCGGCCCCGTCCAGCCCGGCTACGCGACCGTCGTCGCACTCACCCACTAGGACCCGACATGAAGACCCGACTGATCGCCGCGCTCACCGCGCTGGTGCTCGCCGTGCTCGGCGCCGTGCTGATCAACGGCTACGTGCAGGGCGCCGACGCCCGCGCCCTCGCCGGCGTCCGCAGCCTGCCCGTGCTCGTCGTCGTGAAGCCCGTGGCCGCCGGCACCGCCGGCGATCACCTCGGCGACAGCGTCACGACGAAGTCCATCCCCGCCTCCGCGGTCGCCGCCGGCGCCCTGACGAGCCTCACCGCTCTGAAGGGCAAGGTCGCCTCCGTCGACCTCGTGCCGGGTGAGCAGCTGCTGAAGAGCCGGTTCGTCTCGCCGTCCGCGGTGCAGAAGACGGGCGCCGTCGCGGTGCCGAAGGGGATGCAGGAGGTGACCGTCCAGCTGAACCCCGACCACATCGTGGGCGGGAAGATCCAGCCGGGCGAGAAGGTCGCCGTCTACTTCTCGTTCGCGAGCACGGGGTCCGCGGCGAACGCGATCACCCAGCTCGTCTTCCAGCAGGTGCTGGTGACGGATGTGCAGGGCGCGCCCGCGGCGACGGACCCGAAGAGCGGGCAGGCGGCACCGACCGGCGCCGAGCTCGTCACGCTCGCCCGTCCCGCCGCCGACGTGCAGCGGATCGTTTTCACCGCCCAGAACGGCACCATCTGGCTGTCCAGCGAGCCCGCCGACTCGGTCGTCGGCCACCTGGCCCCCGTCACCCGATCGGACGTCCTGAAATGAGCCGCTTCCTGCTCGTCACCGCCGACACCGACTTCGAGCTGCGCGTCACGCGCGCGGTGACCGGCGGCCTCAGCGGCCGGCTCCGCGTCGTCCGCACGGCGTCCCTGCCCGACAGCCCGGGAGCCCTGCTCGTGCCGGGCCCCGAGCCGACCGAGCTCGTGCTCCTCGGCCCCGGCGTCTCCACGGAGGACGCCCTGCGCCTCGCGGCGGCGTTCGACGTGCAGCACCCGGCGATCGCCGTCGTGCTCGTCGGCGTCGCGGACCCGGAGCTCGCCCTCGCGGCGATGCGCGCCGGCGTGCGCGACATCCTCGATCCGGCGGCCGACCCCGAGTCGATCCGGGTGCTGCTGGAACGCGCCCTCGCCGCCGCCGCCGGCCGTCGGCGCGATCCGTCCGCCGTCGCACCCGTCGAGGAGGGCCGGATCATCGTGGTCGCCTCCCCCAAGGGCGGCGTCGGCAAGACCACCCTCGCGGCGAACATCGCCGTCGCGCTCGGCCGCATCGCGCCGATGTCCACCGTGCTCGTCGACCTCGACGCGCAGTTCGGCGACGTGGCGAGCGCGCTCCGGCTCGAGCCCGAGCACTCCCTCGCGGACGCGGTCGGCGGGGCGGCCGGACTCGACTCGATGGTCCTGAAGACCTTCCTCTCCGTCCACCACTCCTCGATCTACGCGCTCTGCGCCCCCGCCGACCCGGCGGAGGCGGACCGGATCTCGGGCGAGGACGTCGGCCACGTGCTCGAGCAGCTCGCCCGGGAGTTCCGCTACGTCGTCGTCGACACGGCGCCCGGGCTCGGCGAGCACGCCCTCGCGGCCCTCGAGCGGGCGACGGAGACCGTGCTCATCTGCACGATGGACGTGCCGAGCGTCCGCGGGCTCCGCGAGGAGATCGAGGTCATCGACCGGCTCGGCCTCGGCTCCGGTCGCCGCAGCGTGGCCGTCAACCTCGCCGACCGCGGCACGGGACTCTCCATCCGCGACATCGAGGCGACCATCCGCACGCCCGTCGACGTCGTGATCCCCCGCTCCCGGGACGTCGCCTACTCGACCAACCGTGGCGTGCCGCTGCTGCAGGAGAAGAACCGCGGCAGGGCCGCGAAGGCGCTCCGCACGCTGGCCGGGCGCTTCGACCCGGCCGCGACCGCGCCGGGCAAGGGCGCCCACAAGCGGGCGGTGGCCCCGTGAAGCTCTCCGAACGCCTCGCCGGCCGCCCGGCCGACGTCCTCACCCCCGAGCCGGAACCGGTGTCGATCGCGCCCATCGCGAAGCCGGCCGCCGCGCCCCGGCCCGAGCCCGTGCAGGACGCCCTGCTCACCCTGAAGTCCCGCGTGGGCGAGACGCTGTTCGAGCGGCTCGGCAGCCGGATGAACGACCCGAACCTCACCGAGGCGGACCTGCTCACGTTCGCCCGCGAGGTGCTGGCCGAGATCGTCGAGGCCGAGCGGGTGCCGCTCAGCAACGAGGAGCGCAGCCGGCTCGTCCGCGAGATCAGCGACGACGTGCTCGGCTACGGCCCGCTGCAGCCCCTGCTCGACGACCCGTCG
>JAICSU010000068.1 GCA_025936735.1 Amnibacterium sp. | reverse complement strand
GTGGCCACCCCCCCCCCGGGCACCGCGCCCACCCGGATGGGCTCAACCCCCGTGGGCGCCCCTATTCGGCCCCCACCCCCCCCGGGGATGGGGCTCTAACCGCGACGCGAAGCAGCGCGCTCAGCGCCGGGTGGCGACGAAGGCCTTCGCCGCGCGGTAGCCGTTGTCGTAGAGGCGCTTGCGGGTGGCCGCGTCGATCTCGAAGTCCGTGGAGCCCACGCCGGAGGTGTCGACGAGCACCGTGCGCGCGTCGACACCCTCGTCCTCGAGCGCGTAGCGGTTCCACTGGCCGACCGCCGTCTCGAGCAGGCCGATCGCCTCGCCCAGGGGGCCGCCGACCGGCCGGTCGGGCACGGCCGCCGGCGGAGCGCTGGTGAGCCGGACGCCCCAGGTCGGCCAGCGCGGGCGGCGGCCGTCGGTGCGGTCGAAGACCGTGATCGGGAAGTACTGGAGCAGACCGCCGTCGACCCAGGTGCAGACCCCCTCGGCGGTCGCCTGCTCAAAGGGCTGGAAGAAGAACGGCAGCGACGCCGAGGCGACCACCGCGTCGACGACGGGGTACGAGTCGATCGCGGCGATCTGCGCCGACAGGGGCGCGGCCGCTCCCTCCGGGAGCAGGTAGTGCGGCAGGTCCCACGGCACGCGGACGAGGCAGCGACGCGTCAGGTCGGTCACGTGGGTCACGAGGCGGTAGCGCTGCTGGGGCAGCAGGTCGCTGCCCGGGTCCGCGGTGATCTTCAGGTCGCGGAAGGTGCGGACCCCCGCCTCCTCGAGCCGCGCGGCGAGCCACTCCCGCAGCCGGTCGGTGCGGTACAGGCCGGACCGGGTGAGCAGTGCACCCGCCTTGCCGATCGGCCCGGTCACCCGCTCGAGCGGGCCCTTGGACTCGAGGGTCGCGAGGTCGAGGGTGTCGAGGTCGTCCCGGATCCGGGTGACCGGCATCCCGGCGCTCTCGTAGGCCACGGCGAGCGCGCCGACGATCGCCCCGGCGGACGTGCCGCCGATCCGGGGGAACACGACGCCGCCTTCGGCGAGCCCCACGACCGCGCCCGCGAGGGCGATGCCGCGCACGCCGCCGCCTTCGAGGACGAGGTCCGCGCCGCGCGCCGCAGCGCGCTGCTCGAGGGTGGCCGGCACGAGGCGACCGTACCCGGCGGATCCGCGGAACGCCCCCGCTAGGCAAGGGCCGCCGCGCCGGGCAGGATCGGGCCATGGCGACCCGGGAGCCGGAGGCGGATGCGGTGTTCCGCGACATCCTCGCGAGCTATGCCGGCGCTCCCGCCATCGAGGCGAAGCGGATGTTCGGGTCGGACGCCCTGTGCGTCGACGGCAAGATCGCCTGCTTCGTGAACGGATCCGGGCGGCTCGTCGCGAAGCTGCCCGAGGCGACGGCCGAGCGGCTGCTCCGCGTCGGCCTCGCCGAGCCGATGGCGCTCGGCGGCCGCCGCCCCATGCGCGGGTGGTTCTCGATGCCGCTCAGCGAGGACATCGACTGGTTCGCCCTCGCGGACGAGGCCGTCGAGCACGTCCACGTGCTCGAGGCCGACAAGGACGAGCACCGCTGATCCGCCGCGAAACGCGCGATGCAGGTCGCTCCCGCCCGAGTGCCAGCCCTTCCCGAGGTCCCGCCCCCCGTTCGGGGGAGGATCGAACCATCATGGCGTGGGGTGCCGGGGAGGGGACGGGGGCGGCGCAGACTGCCCGCGTGACCGCCGACGTCCTGCCCCTGCCGCGTCCCCGCCGTCGCGGACGGCGGACGGCGACGCGGATCACGGTCGGCGCCGTCGCGGTGGCCGCCCTCGCGCTCGGCGGGCTCGCGCTGCGGTCCGCGGCCGTCTCCGACGAGGACTCCACGACCACGGTCGCCCAGCTGGACGGCGCGCTGGGCATCACGACCGCCGGCTCCCGCGAGCTCGACCAGGTGCCCGACGCGGTCCTGCAGGCCGCGCTCGACCGTGAGGCCGGCGACACCACGGCGGTCAGGACCAGCGGCGCGCCCCTGGGCTCCACTCAGCGCCTCGGGGTCGGGTTCACGGCGACCGACGGGGCGTCGGCCGAGCGGCTCACGACGCTCCTGACCCGCGCGACGCGGTTCACGGTCGCCCTCGCCGCGCCGACCGCGACGGCTCCGCACTGGACCGTCGGGGGCATCACTCCGAAGGCGCCGCTCACGATCCCGGTCGCGCATCAGCTCACCGAGCGGATGAGCGAGGCGGCGGCCCGGGTCGGCGGGACGACCTTCGAGGGCTGGCGGGTCGTCACCCGCTGACTCGAGGAGCGCCGAGGATGTGGGCATGCGCCGCGGACTCTTCCTCGCCCCCTTCGACGTGCTCGCCGACCCGGGCCTCATCGGGGACCTCGCGGCCGAGGCGGAGACCGCCGGCTGGGACGCGCTCTTCGTGTGGGACCACCTCCGCTACAGCGAACCGGTCGGCGCGATCGCGGATCCGTGGATCTGCTGCGCCGCGATCGCGATGCGGACGAGCCGGCTGCTCCTCGGGCCGATGGTCACGCCGCTCCCCCGCCGCCGCCCGCAGGTGCTCGCGCGGCAGGCGGTGAGCCTCGCCGCGCTGTCCGGGGGCCGCCTCGTCCTCGGCTTCGGCATCGGCGACGACTGGGGCGCGGGCGAGTTCGGCGCGTTCGGCGACGAGACGGACCCGAAGGTGCGCGGCCGGATGCTCGACGAGGGCCTCGAGGTGCTCACCGGGCTGCTCTCGGGGGAACCCGTCGAGCACTCGGGCGAGCACTACCGGGTGCACGACGTGCGCTTCCTGCCCGTTCCGGAGCGGCCCATCCCGATCTGGATCGCCGGCCGCCACCCGAACCGGGCGCCGCTGCGCCGGGCGCAGCGGTTCGACGGATACTTCCCGATCCAGGTCGAGTCGCCGGAGCAGATCGCCGCGCTGAGGCCGGACGTGCCGGGAGACCTCGTCGTCGACCTGCTGCCGGGCGTCGACCCCGCCCCGTGGGGCGAGGCCGGCGCCGACTGGGTGCTCACCCGGATCGGGCCGTACGACCTCGACCTCGACGCCGTGCGCTCGCTCGTCACCGCGGGGCCGTGAGCGGCTCCCACGCCCGTCGCGTCTCGGCCCGCGGATCCGACTCCACCCGGTCGGCGATGTCGATGATGAGGGTGCGGCGCGCCTGCGCCTCGTAGCGGGGCCAGTCCGCCCCCGGATCGCCGTCGATCGCGAAGCGCAGCCAGCGGGCGTGCATCCGCGCGACGACGGCACGGGCCGCCCGACGACCGCCGAGCAGCCCGAAGAGCCGCTGGAAGCCCGAGTCGGGGCGGCCGAACACGAAGTCCAGCTCCGCGGCGTGGGTCGCGCCGAGCCCGACGCGGTCCATGAGCGGTGTGGCGAAGTCGAACCGGTACATCCACGTGGGCGCGACCGCCGCGTGGCCGGCCGCCGCGGCGACGGCGGGCGCCCAGAACATCAGGTCCGTCACCAGTCCGGCGATCGAGCGGCCCCGCGGATAGGCGGGGTAGCCGCCGAGGATCGCCTGCCGGGCGCTCGGCAGCGTCTGCTCGAAGAGCCGGTCGATGTGGCCGGGCGTCGCCGCGAGGTCGCGGACGAGCAGCTGGAACAGGGTGCCCTCGTCCGCGTTCGTGCCGATGACGAGCGGGACGGGCGCGGACTCGCCGCGGGCGAAGGCGTCGAGCGGGCGGATCGGCAGGAGGTCGCCGTCGACGACGGGGGCGAGCAGCAGGGTGCCGGGGCGCTCCTCGCTGATCCGGTCGCCGAGCCGCTTCGTCACGTCCATCAGCTCGTCGACGTCCGCCTCCCGCAGACGCCGAGGCATCGCCGCGGGCGTGGCGTCGAGCAGCAGCCGGAACTCGTCGGCCCACGCCGCGGCCTGCTCGGCGTCCGGGACGGCTCCGATGACCGGGCTCTCGGCGATCGCGCGGGTGACGAGGCCCCGCGCGGCGGGCACGCAGAGCAGCGTGAGCACGGCGGTGGCGCCGGCGGACTCGCCGAACACGGTGACGTCGTCCGGGTCGCCCCCGAAGGCGGCGATGTTGTCGCGCACCCAGGCGAGCGCGGCGATCTGGTCGCGCAGGCCGAGGTTGCCGTCGACCGGGTCCTCGGGCGTGCCGAACCGGGAGAGGTCCACCCAGCCGAGGGCGCCGAGCCGGTAGTTGAAGGCGACGAAGACGACGTCCCCGTGCGCGACGAGGCGCTCCCCGGCGTAGGCGGTCGCGCTCGCGCCGCCGATCCCGAAGCCGCCGCCGTGGATGAAGACCATCACCGGGCGCGGCCCGGCGGATCGGGCGCGGCGGAGCACGGAGACGGTGATGGCGTCCTCCGCCGTCCGGGTGCGGCGGCCGGCGCCCGCCGCCGTCGAGGTGCGCGGCTGCGGCGGCACCGCGCCGTACTCGGTCGCGTCGAGCACGCCCTCCCACGGCTCGACCGGCCGGGGCGCGCGGTAGCGAAGGGGGCCGACGGGTGGAGCGATGTACGGGATGCCCCGCCACGCGATCAGCCCGTGCTCCCGGCGGCCGCGCACGAGTCCGCTGCGGGTGGCGACGAGCGTTCCGTCGCCCCCGTCCGCCGCCATGCCTTCAGGGATATCGCATCCGGATGAGCGCCCTGCTCAGGCATCCCTCCCGACCGTTGCCACTTCTTGCGGTCTTGGGAGCCTCAAGACCGCAAAGAGTGGCAACCCTCGGGGAGGGGGTCAGGCGGGGCGGCCGGCGTGGGCGCGGCGGCGGGCGTAGAGCGCGGCACCGAGGGCGGGGCCCGCGATCGGGGCGCGGAGGTCGGAGCCGGCGGGCAGGGCGGCCTCGAAGGCGGCGCGGATCCCCGGCGCACGGAACATGCCGCCCGAGTACGAGACGGGGACGGTCTCCCCCGGCTCCACGCCCAGCCCGGAGCGGACGGCCGTGACCAGCGCGGCCAGCTCGGCACCGGCGTCGTCGACGATCGCCTGCGCCGCCGCGTCGCCCGCCTCGGCGGCCTCGGTGACCGCCGGCGCGAGCGCGGCGGTCCGGTCCCGCTTCGCGCCCCACCGGTCGACGACCACGCCGATCACGTCGAGGTCCGTCGCCGCCCCGACCCGGTTCCGGATCGCGGCGTGCAGCGGCCCGCTCGGCAGCCGGCCGTCGCTCATTCGCGAGAAGGCGTTCAGGCCCCGCACCGCGACCCAGTAGGCGGAGCCCTCGTCGCCGAACACCTCGCTCCAGCCGCCCGCCCGGTGCGCGGCGCCGCGCCACTCCCCGTACGCGATCGAGCCGGTGCCCGCCACGATGTTGATGCCGTCGGCGCCACCGAGGGACCCGGCCCAGCCCGCGACCGCGTCGTTGCCGACGTCGTACCGGTCGTGGCCGAGCACCCGGCCGGCGATCGCGTCGAGCGCCGGCACGTCCCCGCTCGCCTCGCCGTGCCCGGGCAGCGCCACGAAGGCACGATCGATCGCCGCCCGGTCGAGCCCCGCCGACCGCGTCACCGCGGCGACACCGTCCTCGAGCACCCGCTCGACGAGGTCGATCCCCGCCGCGAAGTAGTAGGCGCTCGGCCCCGTCGACTCGGCCAGCACCTCGCCCGCGTCGTCGGCGAGCACGAACGCCGTCTTCGTCCCGCCGCCGTCGACGCCGAGGTACACGCCCATCAGCCCTGGAGCGGATGGATCGTGACGCCCTGGACGACGCGGTTGACGGTGCCGTTGGGGAAGGGGTCGTCGGTGGCAACGCCGTAGTGCTGCGAGGTGTGCAGCGCGAACAGCTGCCCGAACACGACGTACGGGAGGGCCAGCAGCGCGTCGGGCAGCCCGTCCAAGCCCGGGATCGCGAACAGCCCGTCGCCCGGCTCGCCGGCGGTGACGGTGAGCACGTTCTCCTCGCCCAGCGTCTCGCGCAGCTCCGCGGCGATGTCGTCGTCGTAGGCGCGGGTGTACGCGTTGCCGGAGCGGAACACGATCACGAAGGTCCTCGCGTCGACGAGGGCCTTCGGGCCGTGCCGGAAGCCGAGCGACGAGTCGTACACGGCGACGATCCGGCCGGCGGCGGTCTCGAGCAGCTTCAGCGCCGACTCGCGGGCGAGGCCCGTGAGGCTGCCGCTGCCCAGGTAGACGATGCGGGCCGGTTCCCGGACGGCGATGGCCTCGACCCGGTTCCGCTGCCCGAGCACCCAGTCGGCGGCGGAAGCGAGCGCGTCGACATCGGCGTCGCCGCCGAACACGAGCAGCACCGACAGGAGCATCGAGGTGAAGCTCGACGTCATCGCGAAGCCCTCGTCGTTTGCGCGTGCCGGCATCTCGAGCACGAACGAGTCGTCGCGGTCGGCATGGGCCCGGTGCAGCGCGCCGTTGGGGTCGCAGGTGATGACGAGGTGGTGCACGTCGCCCAGCAGCTGATCGGCGACGTCGGTCGCTGCGGTGCTCTCCGGGCTGTCCCCGGACCGCGCGAAGGAGACGAGCAGGGTGGGCACGTCCTCGGCGAGCAGCTCGACGGGATCAGCCACGAGGTCGGTCGTCGCGATCGCGTCGACCCGGCGGCGCAGACGCCCGGTGAGGAACGGGGCGGCGACCTCGCCGATGAAGGCGGAGGTTCCAGCCCCCGTGAGCAGGATCCGCAGCTCCGGGCGCGCCAGAAGCGGTGCGAGGAAGCCGTCCAGCTCCGCCCGCCGTTCCCGGATGCGCGCGGCGGCCTCCCGCCACACGTCCGGCTGCTGGCTGATCTCCCGCTCGGTCGCGGTGCCTTCGCCGGCGCGCTGAAGGGTGTCGGTCACGGGCGGGCTCCATTCGAGCTGGGCCGGCAAGCGGCAGAGTAGGAGGCGCGGGAGACCGCGCCCGACGGAGCAGCGACAGCTGCGGGTCGGCGTAATCCTGCTGTCTGGCCCGGCGGAAATCCATGGGTCGGCCGAGAACGCTCGTGCGTACTGAGCGATTCGCGCAGCTCGAGGCGTCGGGCGATGGACCGCGCAGTCGTTCTGCGCGAGTGATTGCTGCTGGGACAGCACCGCGCATACGGTGCCGCCCATCGAGCGACGGCTCGTCGTGCCGGTTTGAGAGACCCGGCAGGACGTCGCCTCGAGATCCGACGACGAGGACGGGGGCGAGGACGTACATGACCGTGGATCTCCAGCATCTGGAGCTGCATGATTTCCGGCCGAGGCCGATGGTCCACCTCCCCGAGCACCTCGTCCCTCGATCGCCCGCTCCGGCGATCGACGTGCACAACCATCTCGGGCGGTGGCACGACGGGGACTGGCGGGTCAAGGACATCCCAGCCCTCATCGACGTCCTCGACGCGTCCAACGTCGAGAGCGTGGTGAACCTCGACGGGTGCTGGGGCGACGAGCTCGAGACGAACCTGGACCGCTACGACCGGGCCCGGCCCGGCCGGTTCATCACCTTCTGCCGCGCCGACTGGAAGGACTGCGCGAACCCCGGCTGGCCGGACCGCGTCGGGGCATCCGTCGCCGACTCGGCACGCCGCGGCGCCCGAGGCATCAAGCTCTGGAAGGACATCGGGCTTCGGGTACGCGACGAGCACGACGCTCTCGTGTTCCTGGACGACGAGCGCCTGGAGCCGATGTGGGCCGCCGTCGAGGCGGCCGGCTTCCCGGTGCTCGTCCACACCGCCGATCCGGCGGCGTTCTTCGAGCCCCTCGACGCGACCAACGAGCGCCTCGAGGAGCTCCTCGAGCACCCGGACTGGCACTTCGCCGGGAACGGGTTCCCGCCGCTTCGCCGACTCCTCGACGCCCTCGAGCACGCCGTGGCCGCGCATCCGGGCATCACGTTCATCGGAGCCCACGTGGGCTGCTACGCCGAGGACCTCGACTGGGTGCAGCGGATGCTGGACCAGTACCCGAACTTCCACGTCGACATCGCCGCGCGCATCGCGGAGCTCGGCCGACAGCCGCGGCGCACGAAGCGCCTCATCGACCAGCACCCGGACCGGGTGATGCTCGGCACCGACGTCTCGCCGCCCACGGCCGAGGCGTACGCCACCTACTTCCGTTTCCTCGCAACGGATGACGAGTACTTCCCGTACTCGGACGAGGAGCCCGGCGACACCGGTCGCTGGCGCATCTCGGCGCTCGACCTGAACGACGACCAGTACGCAGCAGTGGCCGGCGGGAACGCCCGCAAAGTCCTCGCACAGTAAGACACACCAGGAGACACACAGCATGAACCTGCAACCCCTCACCTCGCGACGTGGTCGCAAGGCGGCCGTCCTCGCGCTGGCCGCGGCCACGTCCCTCTCCATCGGTCTGAGCGGCTGCTCCGGCGGATCGAGCTCCTCCTCCGGCGGCGGCGGCGGCGGCAAGGCGACCATCACCTACGGCGTCTGGGACGTCACCCAGGCGCCGGTCATGAAGCAGCTGGCCGCGGAGTTCCACAAGCAGAACCCGAACATCACTGTGCAGGTTCAGGTGACTCCGTGGGACTCCTACTGGACGAAGCTGAAGACCTCGGCCACCGGCGGCAGCGCGCCCGACACCTTCTGGATGAACGACGCGAACTTCGAGCAGTACGCGAGCGGCGGCGCGATCAAGGACCTCCAGCCGATGGTCGCCAAGTCCGACATCAAGATGAGCAACTACGTGCAGGCCCAGGCGAAGGCGTACACGTACAAGGGGGACGTCTACGGCATCCCGAAGGACGTCGACTCGATCGCCCTCTGGTACAACAAGAAGCTCTTCAAGGAGGCCGGAGTCAAGCCGCCGACGTCGAGCTGGACCGGCGACGACCTCATCGCCGCGGCGCAGAAGCTGACGAACACGGCGAAGGGCGTCTACGGGATCGCGGCGCAGAACACCGGTCAGCAGAGCTTCTACGTGACCATCCCGCAGGAGGGCGGCTACGTGATCTCGCCCGACCAGACGAAGTCAGGCCTGGACAGCCCGCAGGCGATCAAGGGGATCCAGTACTGGACCGACATGATCAACAAGTACCACGTGTCCCCGACCCTGCAGGCGCAGACCGATACCGCCCCGGACAACATGTTCGAGTCCGGCAAGATCGCGATGATCTACGAGGGATCCTGGGCCGCCGCGGAGTTCGCCGGCGTCCCGTACACGAAGGCCAACGCCGACGTCGCGGACCTGCCGCTGCTCGCGCAGCCCGGTGGCGTGTCCAACGGGCTCGCCAACGTGATGTCCGCGAAGACGCAGCACCCGGACCAGGCGTGGAAGTGGCTCGAGTTCCTCGGCAGCAAGCACGCCGCCGACGTGCAGGCCAAGACCGGCATCGTCATCCCGGCGTACAACGGCACGGCGCAGGAGTGGGCGACGGAGTCGCCCGTGTCGAAGCTCTACAACCTGCAGCCCTTCGCCGACGAGCTGAAGGTGGCGACCGCCTACCCGTCGTCGCAGAACACCTCCGCCTGGGCGGACGCGATCGTCACCGAGCTGAACAAGGCGTACACCGGTGATGAGACGGCGGCGCAGGCGGCGAAGAACGCCGCGGCGATCATGAACAAGGCGCTGGCTGCCGAGAAGCACTGATGTCGTCCCCCGTCACCGCCGCCGAGCCGGCGGCCGTACCGCCGCTCCCCCGCCCGGACCTCCGGGCCCGGCGCAGGTCCTCCAAGGGCCTGCGCCGGGGGGACGTAATCTGGGGCTATCTGCTGATCGCCCCGACCGCGATCGGACTGCTCGGCCTCTCGATCTGGCCCGCGATCCAGACCTTCTGGTTCTCGTTCACCACGTGGGGCTCGTTCGGCGGCCACACCTTCTCCGGCCTCGACAACTACATGCAGGTCGTCAAGGACCCGGAGCTCGGGCGGTCGCTGCTCAACACGTTCATCTACACGGGGATGACCCTGATCAGCATCCCGCTCGCGATCGCCCTCGCGGCGCTGCTGAACCGGAAGGGGCTGCGGGGAGTGGGGGTGTATCGCACCCTCTACTTCCTGCCGGTCGTCACCCTCCCCGCGGCGATCTCGCTCGTGTGGAAGCTGCTCTACAACGGCGACTTCGGACCGGTGAACGCGCTGCTCGGGCTGGTGGGCATCCCGGGGACCAGCTGGTTGTCCAACTCGCACACCGCGATCTACGCGATCGGGATCGTCTCCATCTGGAGCTCGGTCGGCTACAACATGGTGCTGTTCCTCGC
Source organism: Amnibacterium sp. (assembly GCA_025936735.1). Taxonomy (GTDB): domain Bacteria; phylum Actinomycetota; class Actinomycetes; order Actinomycetales; family Microbacteriaceae; genus Amnibacterium. The sequence continues at coordinate 2,211 of JAICSU010000068.1, read as the reverse complement.
CGGCATGCAGTCGATCCCCGCCGAGTACTACGAGGCGGCGTCGATCGACGGTGCCAGCAAGTTCCGCCAGTTCCTGCGGATCACGGTGCCGCTGATCACGCCGACGACGTTCTTCGTCGCGGTCATCACGGTGATCAACTCGCTGCAGGCGTTCGACCTCGTCTACCTCATGGTGGGGCCGACCAGTCCCGCGCTGCAGAGCGCCGAGACGGTCGTCTACCTCTTCTACGAGAAGGGCATCATCCAGTCCCAGGGGGGCTACGCCGCGGCGATCGCGTTCGTGCTGCTCGTGCTGATCCTGATCATCACCCTGTTCCAGTTCCGAGTCCAGAAGAGGTGGGTGCACTATGCCTGACACGGCCGTACCGCTGCGCCCTGGCCGCCGGCGGGCCGGCACCTCCCGGTCGAGCAGCGTGCTCATCCACGCCCTGCTCATCCTCGGCGCCGTCATCATGGTGGCCCCGTTCTTCTGGGAGCTGATGACCTCCCTGAAGACGTTCGCGGAATCGACGGCCGTGCCGCCGAAGATCTTCCCCGCGTCCCCGCAGTTCGCGAACTTCTCGGAGGTCTTCGCCGCCCTCCCGTTCGCCGTGCAGTTCGTCAACACGGTGATCATGACGGTGGCGCGGACCGCGGGTCAGGTGATCTTCTGCTCGGCGGCCGGGTACGCGTTCGCCCGCCTGCAGTTCCCGGGACGCGGCGTCCTGTTCATCCTGTTCCTCTCCGTGCTGATGATCCCGTCGCAGCTGTTCCTGCTGTCCCAGTACGAGATCATGCAGGCGTTCGGGCTGCTCAACACGGTGACCGCCCTCGCCCTGCCGGGGATCTTCAGTGCCTTCGGCACGTTCCTGATGCGGCAGTTCTTCCTCCAGCTCCCCCCGGAGCTGGACGAGGCGGCGCGGATCGACGGCGCGAACCCGTTCCAGGTGTTCTGGCGGATCATGATGCCGCTCGCGACGAACGGGATGCTCGCGCTCGGGGTCCTCACGGCGATCTGGTCGTGGAACGACCTGCTCTGGCCGCTCGTCGTGAACAACGCGCCGGACAAGATGCCGCTGTCGGCCGGGCTCGCCACCCTGCAGGGGCAGTTCCTCACCAACTACCCCGTGCTGATGGCCGGCTCGATCCTCGCCAGCGTGCCGATGATCGTGCTGTTCGTGATCTTCCAGAAGAACATGCTCGAGGGCATCGCCTCCAGCGGAATCAAGGGGTGAGCGGGGCCCGGCCGGAGCGTGCCACCGCACCGTTCCCGTACGCGGGCTTCCTCGTCCTCGCCTCCGTCATCGTCCTCGCGGTGACCACGGAGGGCCTGCCGACGGGCGTCCTGCCCGAGATGAGCGCGTCGCTCGGGGTGCCCCGACCCGACGTGGGGCTGCTCGTCACCGTCTACGCACTGACCGTGGCCCTCGCGAGCATCCCGCTGATCCGCCTGACCCGATCGTGGCCGCGTCACCTGCTGCTGACCGCGGCTACGATCGAGCTCGGCGCGAGCGTGGTCCTCAGCGCGGTCATGCCCGGCTATGGCGGCCTCGTCGTCGCACGTGTGCTGGGCGGCCTGGGGCATGCGGTGTTCTGGGCGACCATCGGCGCCTACTCGGGCCATGCCCTCCGCCCGGAGCACGTCGCACGCGGGGTGGCGATCGCGCTCGGCGGGGCGACGGTCGGCTTCGTGCTCGGACTCCCGTTGGCGACCGCGGTCGGGCATGCGATCGGATGGCGGCCGACCTTCGCGGCGGTCGGTGTGCTCCTCCTCCTCGGTGCCGGCCTGATCCTGCGGTTCCTGCCCCGGGTGGCGGGATCGTCGGCGACGCCGCCCACGTCGGCTCGCGACCGCACCGTCGTGCCGGTCCTGATCGTCTGCCTGGTCGCGCTCGTGGCGATGACCGGGCACTACGCCTTCTACACGTACATCGCGGCCTACGCGCGGGATGTGCTCACCGTGCCCCCGGCGGCGGTCGCGGCGCTCCTGCTGATGAACGGGGTGGCCGGTGCGGCGGGGCTCGTCTGCGCCGGAACGGTCCTCGCCGCTCGGCCCCACACCGGCATCCTGGCCGGACTGTCCGTCTCCGTCGCGGCCCTCGGGCTGCTCGCCTCCGCTCCGCGGGAGCCCTGGATCGCTCTGCCGGCCATGTTCCTGTGGTCGACGGCGTTCGGCGTGCTGCCCACCTTGATGCAGACCCTCCTGCTCCGGGAGTCGAGCAGCGCCTTCCG
>JAICSU010000218.1 GCA_025936735.1 Amnibacterium sp. | reverse complement strand
GCGACGAGCACGGCAAAGGCGATCGGGAGCGCGATCGCCTCGCCGCGGCGCAGGTCGCCCGAGAGCACCGGCTCGAGGTCGTGCTGGATCGCGGGCTGGCCGGTCACGTACGCGCCGGGCAACTCGGCGCGAATCGCCGCCGTGTAGCCCTTCGCCCGCTGCAGGTCGAGCGTCGAGTCGACCTCGCCGTAGAGGATCCCGCGGCGGGCCCGCACCGCCGAGGCGTGCCCGGTGGGCACACGGGCGGCCGCCGCCCGTAGCCGGCGCTCGAAGACGCGCGCCTGCGCCGGGCCGCCGCGGGCGACGACGGTGAAGACGCCGTCCGGGCGCTCGCCGAACTCCCGCTCGAGGATCACCCGGGCCCGGTCGGAATCGGTCCCCGGCACGGTGAACACGTCGGCGACGAGCGCGCCGAGCCGGAAGGAGGCGAGCAGGCCGAGCACGAGCACCGCCGCCCATGTCGCGAGCACCGGGAGCCGGAAGCGGATGACGGCGCGGGTCCAGCGCTCGGGCACCGTCCGAGGGTAGGCGCCTTGACGAGGGCTACGCCGTCTGGAAGGGTGCCGGGCCTGGACTGGCGTCCGGCCGACAAAACTCGAGGGGGTCCACATCCATGAGGTATCTCGCCTTGACCGTGGTGCTCGCCGTGGTCGTGCTCGCTGCCTTCGGCGGCGTCGGGGGAGCAGCGAACGGTCATGCAAACGCGGCCGCGGTCTGTCCCGCGGCGGAGGTCGGCGCGTCCCACTGCCATGTACTCGTCACGACCGACGCGCACGGCAATCCGGACGTGCAGACGACGCCGTACGGGCTCTCGCCCGACCAGATCAAGACCGCCTACTCGTTCCCGACCTCGCTCTCCGCGGGCGCCGGAACGACGATTGCGATCGTCGACGCGTACAACGACCCGACCGTGCAGTCCGACCTGCAGGTGTTCTCGTCGCAGTACGGCATCCCGTGCAACGGCTGCCTCACCGTCGTGAACCAGAACGGCGGCACGAGCCTGCCGCGCACGAACGCCAACTGGGCGGTCGAGATCTCGCTCGACGTCCAGTGGGCGCACGCGATCGCCCCGGGCGCGCAGATCTTGCTGGTCGAGGCGAGCTCGAACAGCAACTCCAACCTCTACGCCGCGGAGGACTACGCGAAGCAGCACTCCCAGTACGTCTCGAACAGCTGGGGTGGCCCGGAGTCGAGCGGCGAGAAGTCGTTCGACTCGCACTTCGCGCAGAGCGGCGTCAGCTTCTTCGTCTCCGCCGGTGACGCCGGCCTGCCTGCGGAGTACCCGTCGGCCTCGCCGAACGTCATCTCGGTGGGCGGGACGACGCTGAATCTCAACGCGAACGGCTCGGTGGCCTCCGAGACCGGCTGGTCGTCGGGCGGCGGCGGCTGCTCGGCCTACGAGGCGGCGACGTCGGCACAGGCCGGGTTCTCGCAGTACGCACAGGCGGGCTGCAACGGCAAGCGGGCGACGCCTGACGTCTCGCTCGACGCCGACCCGGCGACGGGCGTGTCTGTCTACGACTCGACGAAGTACCAGGGCCAGGCCGGCTGGTGGCGGGTCGGCGGCACGAGCGCCTCGTCGCCGATGTGGGCGGGGCGCGCGGCCGACGCCGCCGGCGTGCTGAATGCGTCGACCGTCTACGGCTCGACGATCACCTTCCGCGACATCGTCAACGGCAACAACGGCGCCCCGTGCCTGGTCGGCTTCGACCTCTGCACCGGTCGCGGCAGCTGGACGAACTAGCAGCGTCATGGGGGCGAGCCGTTAGGCTCGCCCCCGATGTTCACCGTCCGTCCAGCCGAGAGCGTCGAGGAGTTCGGCCGCGCCCTGTACGGGATCGGCCAGTACTTCGGCGGCCCACCGACCGAGGAGCAGCTCGGCCGCTTCACGAAGGTGCTGCCCGTCGAGCGGATGCACGCCGCGTTCGAGAGCGAGCAGATCGTCGGCGGCGCCGGCGCCTTCCCCTTCCGGCTGTCGGTGCCCGGCGGCGAGCTGCCCTGCGCGGGCGTGACGGTCGTCGGCGTCTATCCGACGCACCGCCGCCGCGGCGTGCTGCGGCAGCTGATGGACGCGCAGCTCCGCGACGCGCACGAGCGCGGCGAGCCGATCGCGGCGCTGTGGGCGAGCGAGGAGACGATCTACGGCCGCTTCGGCTACGGCCTCGCGGCCTGGTGCGGCGAGGTGAAGCTCGCCCGCGAGTGGGGCGCGTTCGCGCAGCCGCTCGAGCGCCGCGGCCGGGTTCGGCTCGTGGAGCCGGACGCCGCCGCGGAGCTCTTCCCGCCCGTGTGGGAGGCCCTGATGGGCGGGCGACCGGGCGTATTCCGCCGTTCGCCCGACTGGTGGCAGCTGCGGACGCTGCGCCGGCCGGACGAGCAGGCGGCCAACCCGAAGCGGTTCGCCGCGCTCGAGCTGGGAGGGAGCGTGCAGGCCTTCGCCGTCTACCGCCAGCATCCCGCGTGGGACGAGGGCTCGACGGCGGCGCGGCTCGAGGTGCTCGAGGCGGTGGGCGCGTCGCCGCAGGCCACCGCGGAGATCTGGCGCTACCTGCTCGACATCGACTGGTACGCAACGCTCGAGGCGCAGCTCCTGCCGCCGGACCATCCGCTCTTCACGTTGCTCGCCACCCCGCGGCGGCTGCGCTTCCGCCTGGGCGACTCGCTCTGGGTGCGGCTCGTCGACGTCGGCGCGGCGCTGTCCGGGCGCGCGTACGCCGGCTCGGACGAGGTCGTGATCGAGGTCCGGGACGCGGTGTGCCCGTGGAACGAGGGCCGCTGGCGCGTGGCACCCGAGGGCGCGGTCCGGGTCGAGGTCGAGGCCGAGCTCGCCCTCGACGTCTCCGCGCTCGGCGCGGCCTATCTGGGCTCGGTCTCCTTCGCGCAGCTGCGGAGCGGGCTGCGGGTCGAGGAGCGGGCGGCCGGTGCGTTGGAGCGGGCGGACGCCCTCTTCGGGTGGCGGCCGCTGCCCTGGTGCCCCGAGATCTTCTGACCGCCGGATTCTGCGATACGGTGTCCCGCGGGGATGGGAAGGGCGTGGCGGCTCGCGGTCGTGGTGACGGCCGCGCTCGTGGTGGCGGTTCCGGCGTCGGCGATGACCGACGGCGGTGTCGGCCTGTCCCTCGAGTGGCCCGCCCAGGGCGTCGTCACGCGCGGGTTCGGCTACGACCCGACGATGGGCGAGTCGCATCCCGGCATCGACATCGGGACCCTGAGCTCGCTCGACGTGCGCGCCGCCGCGTCCGGCGTGGTCGCCGCGGTCGGCTACGCGCCGGGGTTCGAGGGCTACGGCAACGTCGTGTTGGTCGATCTGGGGTTCGGGCTGCAGGCGCTGTACGCCCACCTGTCGTCGGTGCGGGTCGCAGCCGGGGACTCGGTGTGGGCGGGAGAGCTGCTCGGCCGGGCCGGGTGCACCGGCTATTGCACCGGCACCCACCTGCACTTCGAGCTGAGGGACGACGGGATCGCCTTCGATCCCGCGCCGCTGCTGCCGGTCAGGGGGTGACCGTGAAGCTCGCCGATCCGAGCAGCGGGCTGTACTTGCGCGCGGCGCGCAGGCCGGAGCCGGCCCACACGTACCACCGGTAGGTGCCGGGCACGGGCCGGTGCTTCCGGCGCTGGACGTTGTAGTACGTGGCCGTGCCGGTTCGCAGCCGGCGCAGCTGCACGGGCGGGGTGCAGCCTCGTGCCCGCGACGGGCGCAAGAAGGCGGAGCGGCAGCGTGGATGCGGTCAGCGCGACGCCGGCCGAGCGGTCGACGTAGCTGCGTCCCGTGCCGCGGTAGATCAGCGTCGTTAGGCCGGGGGACGGCGTGGCGTCGGAGTCGAAGTCGGCGACGACGGTCAGCGTCGAGGTAGTGGACCGCCGCGCCGTTCGGGCCGGTCGCCGTGTTGCCGTGGGTGTCGGTGGCGCTGCGCCCGACCGTTGTGGTCGCGACCGGGAAGAGCGCTCCCGATCGAGGCTCGCACATCGGCTGTACCAGGGCCCCCGCGTCGGGGGGGGGGCCCCCGGGGGCGGGGCGCGGGGGAGGGCGGGGAGGGGGGGGGGGCGCCGCCCGGGGCGCGGGGGGGGGGGCAG
>JAICSU010000122.1 GCA_025936735.1 Amnibacterium sp. | reverse complement strand
GTCACCGGGGCCGGCATCGGACAGGCGAAGGACCGCGTACGGCGACTGATCGACCGGCTCAACCCTGCGGAGATGACCGAGCGGCACGAACGCGAGCACGCCGAGCGGGACGTCACGCTGCAGCCGGGCGCGAACGGCATGGCCTCGTTGAGCCTGTACCTCGATGCGCCCAGCGCCGTCGCGATCTACGACCGCCTGACCCGAGGTGTGGTCGGCCTGCACGGCGAGCAGGGTGAGACCCGCTGCATCGGGCAGCTCCGTGCCGACCTCGCCACCGATCTGCTGCTCGCGGCCCTTCCCGAGGCGTCCGACTGGGACGTGCTCGATCGTGCCCGTCGCACCTGGAACGCGCTCGAGATCATCCCGCAGGTCCACGTGACAGTCCCGGTCCTCACCCTCCTCGGCAAGAGCGAGGAACCCGGCCACCTCCGCGGCTACGGTCCGATCGACCCGGAGACGGCTCGCCGGCTCACCGCTCGCGCGCCGAGCCTCTATCGGGTGCTCGTCGACCCGGGCACGGACACGGTGACGCAGGTGGGGCGGGAGCACTATGAGGTCCCACCCGCGCTCCGCCGGTTCCTGCAGCTCCGGGACGAGCAGTGTCGCTTCCCCGGGTGCAGGCGAAGTGCCCACCTCTGCGACATCGACCACACGATTCCCTGGTTTTGGGACGGGGAGACGAACGCGAACAACCTCGCCCACCTCTGCCGGGTGCATCACCGGCTCAAGGACCGAGGATGGACGGCGGACCTGAAGGACGACGGGACCATCGTCTGGACGTCACCGTTCGGCCGGAAGCGGATCACCCTGCCCGCGGTCGCCCTCGCCGCCTGATCGACCGTGCCGCACGCACAGCAGTGCGGCGGTCGCCCGGATGATGCGGTCGACCGCCGCACGGAGTGACGCGAGGCGCTGGGTTCAGCGCCCGGCGAGCGAGCCGCCGATGCCGCCGACGCTGAAGTACCGGTTCAGGGCTGCGAACACGATGACGGGCGGGAGCATCATGATGACCGCCACGGCCATGACGTAGCCCCAGTTCGCCGCGTTCTGCTGGAAGAACGTGTTCAGGCCGACGGGCAGGGTGTACTTCGACTGGTCCTGCAGGAACAGGAGCGCGATCAGGTAGTCGTTCCACGCCAGCAGGAACGAGAAGATCGCCGTGGAGAGGATGCCCGGCAGGGAGTTGCGCAGCACGATGCGCGTGAAGCTGCCGAACACGCTCGCCCCGTCCATCCAGGCCGCCTCCTCGAGGGAGATGGGGATGGAGTCGAAGTAGGCCGCCATCATCCAGATCGCCACGGACATGGTCGAACCGATGTAGATGATCGCGACGCCCTGCAGCGTGTTCACGAGGCCCAGCGAGGCGAAGGTGATGAACAGCGGGATCGCCGCCGTCACGACCGGAAGCGACTGCACGATGAACAGCACCAGCGAGTACGTCGAGACCAGACGGTTCCGCATGCGGGACAGCACGTAGCCGGCCGGGGCGGCGACCGCCACCGCGACCACCACCACGGCGAGAGCCACGATGAGGCTGTTGGTCAGCCACAGCAGCACGTCGGTCTGCTGGAAGATCCCGACGAAGTTCTCGAACGTGAGTCCGGTGGCGTTGCTGCCGAGGCTCGGCGTGATCGAGAGGTAGAGCACGCCGAGGATCGGGACGATCACGATGAACGTGATGACCAGGATGAGCAGGAACCGCCACCACTGCCCGCGCCTGCCGGTCGCCATGTCGGGACGCTTGCGACGGGTGTCCGCGATGCTCGGCGCAGCGGGACGTGCCGTGATCACCTCGGTCATTCGACGCTCGCCTTCTTGATCTGCTGGTACAGGCCGACCGACACGAGCACGAGGACGACCGTCATGATGAACGCGACGGCGGTGCCGGGCCCGGTCTGGAAGTTCTGGAACGCGTACTGGTAGGCGAGGACGACGAGCGACGTGGTCGCGTTCTGCGGACCACCCTGTGTGAGCAGGAAGATCGTCGGGAAGTCGTTCACGCAGAAGATCGTCATGAGGACCCAGCTGATGAACGTCGTCCTCGAGATGATCGGCAGCGTGACGCCCGTGAACGTCTGCCAGCCGGTGGCGCCGTCCATCTTCGCCGCCTCATAGACGTTGGTGTCCACCGACGCGAGCGCCGACGACATCATCATCATCATGAAGGGGAAACTGATCCACACCTTGAAGATGCAGACGACGATCTGAGCCAGCACCGGGTTGCCGAGGAAGTTGACGTTCCCCGCACCGAAGAAGCCGAGGATGACCGGGATCGGGCTCTGTGGCGTCGCCACCAACCAGTTCCACGCCGTCGCGGAGACGACGACGGGGACGATCCAGGGCAGCAGGAGCAGCACCTTGAACACGGTGTTGCCGGGGATCTTCGTGCGCAGCAGCAGGGCCAGCCCGAGGCCGATCAGCCAGGAGCCGAACACGCCGCTGATCGTGAAGATGATCGTGAAGATCGTGCTCGCCCAGAACTGCGTGTCGGTCAGGACGTTGATGTAGTTGCCGAGCCCGACGAAGGGGGCGTCCCACGGCAGCGTGGACGGCGTCCCGTTCTGCAGCGACTGGAGGATCGCGTAGATGACGGGGAAGAGGTTGAGCAGCAGAAGCAGGATGAGCGACGGCAGGGCGAAGCCCGTCATGGTCAGCGCACCCGTGCGCCGCCGCGTGCGGGGCGCCGGGGTGCCCGGCCCGCGGCCGGACACCCCCACTCCCCGTCGTGCCCGCTTCAGTCGCTCCGGAACGGTGTCGACGGCCACAGCTACTCCCTCCGTCGGGATCCGATGCGATTATGCGCGGGTTGGCTCACGACTTGATGGCAGCCTCGAGAGACGACTGCAGCTTCTGCAGCGCGGCCTTCGCGGTCGTGTTGCCGCTCAGGATCGACTGCGTGAACGTCGTGCCCGGCGCGGTGCCGTCGACCGCGGTGACGTTCAGGAACACCGTGTTGCTGCCCGGCGCTCCCCACGTCTTCGAGATCGGCTGCCACTCGCTCAGGATCTTGACGTTGTTCGCGTCGGACTTGAACTCGGGCGTCGCCGCGATCGACTTCAGCACCGGCAGGCCGATGCCCGTCTTCTGCGTCCAGAGCGGCTTCATGTTCTGGTAGTAGTACGTCGCGAACGCCTCGGTGCCCTTCTGGGACGAGTTGTGCTTGTACATCATGATGTTGTTCGGGAAGAACAGGGCGCCCTTGCCGCCGGACGGAGCCGTGAGGGGGCTGCCGACCACGAGGTCGGCGCCGACGGCACCGCCCACGTTCTGGGCGAGACCACCGGTGTCGAAGCCCATGCCGAACTTCTTCGCCTTGTACTGGTCCTGCGCGTTCTGACCGGTGTACGTGCCGGCGCGGGGGTCGACGTAGCCGTTCTTCACGAGGCTGAGGACCCACTCCATCGCCTGCTCGTTGGCGGGCGTGTCGCAGGCGGGCTTCTGGTCGGCGTCGAACAGGCCGCCGCCGTTGTTGATCATGTGGCTGACCAGGTTGTGGAACCCGGTGAAGCCGCCGGCGCCCGAGTACGTGCCGTAGCCGTAGATGCCCTTGGCCTTCAGCTTCTTGCAGACCGCCGAGTACTCGTCCCAGGTGGTGGGCGGCGTCGCGCCGACCTCCTGGAGCAGCGACTTGTTGTACCACCAGACACGCATGTCCAGGTTGTAGGGGATCGCGGCGTAGCCGTTCTTCGTCTTCAGGGTGTCGATCAGGCCCGGGAGGAAGTCGTCGTAGAGACCGTTCTTCTTCCACTCGCTGTACAGGTGGTCCGCGTACGCGATCTTGCCCTGCGACTCGAAGAGGAAGGCCTGCGTGCCACCGCCCGAGCTGATCGCCGGGTTGGTGTTCGAGGCGACCGCCGTGGAGAACCGCTGCGTGAAGTTCGCCCACTGGATCTCCTGGTACTTCACCGAGGGCAGTCCCGGCTTCGGCTTGTAGGAGGTGGTGATCTTCTGGTCGAGCGGGTTGAACGTGGTCGAACCCCAGGGCATGTTCCAGAAGCTGATCGGCTGGGTGCTGCCGCCGCCGCTGCCGCCCTTGCCGCCGGAGCTGCTGCAGGCGGCGAGGAGCGCCGCAGCAGCGGCACCTCCGGCACCGGCGAGCAGGGTGCGCCGGGTGAAACCGGCGCCGGAGTGCTGTGAAGGCATTACAGGATCCTCTCCGATGGCCCTGCCTCTGCGGGACCCATCGTCATTCGTCGTCGAATAGAAAGTTTCGAAGGTCTGGGGCGCGAACGCCCGTGGTCGTCCTCCTGCGTGCACAGTCTGTTTCGCTCGCCGCCCCCTGTCAACGAAGCGCGCCCACGGAAAGGTTGCGATTCGGGCACCGATCGAGGCCCTTCCAGCGCCGATCCGCATGGTTCTGGGCCCGATCGCGTCCGATAGTTTCGAAAACTCTCCGCAGACCTTTCGGTCAGTGTTCCGTCGGGATCAGGATCCAGAGCACCAGGTAGATCACGGCCTGCGGCCCCGGCAGCAGCAGTGACGCGAGGAAGATCGCGCGGACGAGCCAGGGCGCGAGGCCGAAGCGGCGGCCGAGCGCGGCGCAGACGCCGACGAGGACGCGCCCTGAACGGGGACGGACGAGCGGTGTGGCGGACATCCGGCCAGTCAACCCGCAGCCGGCGCGACGGGGAAGGGGTCGGCCGGTGCTCACGGGAAGCACCGCGATGGAGGCGAAATCCGCCCGCATCCGGCTGCGATCCGCCTCGGAGCTCGGCGTGGCGGCTTGCGTTCCGTACGATGCACTGGTGCCCATACCCCCAGAGGGGCGCCGCATCGGGACGATGCTGTCCTCGCTCCTCGCCTTCTTCTCCGTCGCCGGCATCGCCGGCGTGCTCGTCGCGGTGCTGCTCACGCCCGCGGTCGCGCTCTCGGGCGTCGGTGCGAAGCAGGGCATCGGCTTCTTCGAGTCGCTGCCCGCCGACCTCAAGATCGGCGCGCGCGACCAGCGGACCTCGATCTACGCGAGCTCCCACGGCAAGCCGGTGCTGCTCGCCTCGTTCTACGCGCAGAACCGGGTCGTGATCCCCTGGTCGTCGGTGCCGCTGAGCGTGCAGGACGCGGCGATCGCCGGCGAGGACGTGCGGTTCTACCACCACGGCGGCGTCGACCCGAACGCGATCGTGCGCGCGGCCGTCGCGGACGTGCTCGGCAAGTCGCTGCAGGGCGCCTCGACCATCACCCAGCAGTACGTGAAGAACGTCTGCGTCCAGCAGGCGGAGGCGCTCACGGACCCGGCGAAGCAGAAGGCGGCCTACGCGGACTGCGTCGACCCCTCGGCAGGGCGGAAGCTGCGCGAGATGCGCCTCGCGATCGGACTTGAGAAGAAGTACACGAAGAACGAGATCCTGCTCGGGTACCTCAACATCGCCGGCTTCGGCGGCCGCGTCTACGGCATCGAGGCGGCGGCCGAGTACTACTTCGGGGAACCCGCCGCGAAGCTCACCGTGCCGCAGGCCGCGGCGCTCATCGCGATCGTGAACAACCCCGAGCACTTCCGCCTCGACGAGAAGGCCAACCTGCCCGCGGCGACCGACCGGCGCAACCACATCCTCGGGGTCGAGCGCGACCAGGGCATGATCAGCGAGGCCGCCTACGAGCAGGCCCTCGCCGAGCCAATCGCGACCCACCTCACGCCGCCGCCGACCGGCTGCGACTCCGCCGGGGTCGCCGGGTTCTTCTGCGACTACGTCCTCAAGACGCTGCTGACGGATCCCGCCTTCGGGCGCACGCCGGGCATCCGCGAGGCCAACCTGCAGACGAAGGGGTGGAAGGTCACGACCACGCTGAACCTCGACCTGCAGCGCACCGCGCAGCACGTGATGAACACCTACGTGCCGAAGTCGTCGAAGGCGTTCGACGTCGGCGGGGCCGCGGTGTCGGTCCAGCCGGGCACGGGGCACGTGGTCTCGATGGTGCAGAACAAGGACTACGACGCCACCGGTTCGCGCGGCGGCTCGTACTCCGCCGTGAACTACAACGTCGACATGGCGCTCGGCGCCGGCGGGGGCCCGCAGCCCGGGTCGACGTTCAAGCTCTTCCCGCTGATCGACTGGTTGAAGACGGGGCACACGCTCTACCAGACGGTGAACGGGAACCCCAGGACCATCCCCGCATCCACCTTCACCAAGTGCGGCTCGCCGGACTACGACGACAAGGCCTGGCACGTCGGCAACGACGAGCCGTCCGAGCGGGGCAACTACTCGGTGATGGAGGGCACCGCCGCCTCGGTGAACGGCGTCTTCGCCTCGCTCGGGGAGGAGAGCGACCTCTGCCGCATCCGCGACCTCGCCCAGTCGATGGGCGCGAAGAACGCGCGCGGCGGCGCGCTCTCGACCGTGCCCGCCATGGTGATCGGCGGCGCGAGCGGCATCGCCCCGCTCGACATGGCGACCGCCTACGCCACGATCGCGAACCACGGCGTGACGTGCGCCCCGATCGCCATCGTGGGGATCACCGACCCGGACGGCCACGCCGTGCCGGTGCCGAAGCCGAGCTGCCACCGCACCGTGCCGGAGGCCGTCGCGACCGCGGTCGCCTACGCCCTGCGCGGCGTCATCACCGGCGGCACGATGTACGGCGACCAGACCTCGGACGGCCTCTACGAGTTCGGCAAGACGGGCACGACGGACAACGCCAAGGACACCTGGGCGATCGGCAGCACCTCGAAGGTGACGACGGCGGTCTGGATCGGCAACGCGAACGGCTTCGCCAACCTGCGGGACGAGTACGGCTTCCCGTACTGCGGGCTGCAGGGAAGCACGCAGGCCGCCATCGAGCGCCACTGCGTGTGGCGCGGCATCCAGACCGCGGCGAACGCGATCTACGGCGGTGCTAGCGGATGGCCCTCCCCGGACTCCCAGTACCTCTACGGCGGCGTCGCGATCCGCAATCCCGACGCGCGGCCCTACGTCGCGCCGCCGCCTCCGCCCGCCCCGGTCACGACGCCGGCCCCCGGACCCGCCCCGACGCCGACGCCGACCCCGGCCCCGAAGCCGACGCCCAAGCCGAAGCCTGCGCCGACGCCGCCGCCGAAGCGCTGACCCCGCTCAGAGCAGCAGGGCCCAGCCGATCGTCGCCGCGATCGCGACGAGCAGCGCGTTGAGGCACGCGAATCCGAAACGACGCCGCCAGACCCTGCCGCCGCCGCCCACGAGCTGACCAGCGGTCGCCACCCCGAGCAGCATCAGCAGCTGGGCGAAGCCGACGCCGCCCACGAAGAGGGGTGCCGTGCCGTCGGTCGAGGGCGAGAGCACCTCGAGGTCGAGCAGGACGAGCCCGAGCAGGTGCACCGGCAGGGTCGCGACCATGAGCAGGACGGCGAGGGCGAGACCCCACCGGCGCCGGGACTGCGACGGACCGGCGGCCGTCACGCGCGGCACCGACCGCACCCGGGGGACCGCCTGCGCCTGGCGCGGGATCGGCAGGGTGCCGAGGCCGTTCGTCATCGCTGCTCCTCCCGTCGACGTCCCCCCGCACTATCGGCAGGCGGGCGTCCTGCGTCAGCCGGGGGTCGGCTACCGTGGGGACGAGACGACTGGCGTGGGTAGGGGACTACCGGGGAGTGGAATCGCGAGCATCGCCCGCCTGGGTGCTCCTGCAGGAGGAGACGAATGCCTGCTGAGCTGATCGACGGGAAGGCGCTCGCCGCCCGCACCCTCGCCCGGGTCGCCGAACGGGTGGACCGCCTGACGGCCGGCGGCCACCGGCCGCCCTGCATCGCGACGGTGCTCGTGGGGGAGGACCCGGCCTCGCACGCGTACGTACGGATGAAGGTGAACCGCGCCCGATCCGTGGGGATCGAGCCGCGGCGGCACGACCTGCCGTCGGAGATCGACACGGCCGGGCTGGTCGGCGTCATCGAGAGGCTGTCGGCGGACGACGGCGTCGACGGGATCCTGCTGCAGCATCCCGTCCCGCGCCACATCGACGAGCGGGCCGCCTTCGAGGCCATCGACGTCGCCAAGGACGTGGACGGCGTCACCCACCGGTCCTTCGCCTCCATGGCGTTCGGTGAGGCCGGCTTCGCCTCCGCGACGCCGGGCGGCATCCTGCGGCTTCTCGACGAGTACGCCGTGCCGCTGCGGGGCACGGAGACCGTGGTGGTCGGCCAGGGGCCGATCCTCGGGCGGCCGCTCAGCGTGCTGCTGCTCGCCCGCGACGCCACGGTGACGATGTGCCACGAGCACACCCGGGACCTCGGCGAGCACGTCGCGCGCGCCGACCTGGTGGTCGCTGCGGTGGGTCTGCCCGGCCTCATCCGCGGCGAGTGGATCAAGGAGGGCGCCGTCGTGATCGACGCCGGCTACAGCCCCGGCGGCATCGGCGACGTCGAGTTCGCCGCCGCCGCCCTGCGCGCCCGCCTCATCACGCCCGTGCCGGGCGGCGTCGGTCCGATGACGGTCGCTGTGCTGCTCGAGCAGACGGTGCGCACCGCGGAGCGGCGCGCCGGATACGACGAGGAGGCCGCACCGGTCGGTG
>JAICSU010000107.1 GCA_025936735.1 Amnibacterium sp. | reverse complement strand
GCGAGCCAGCCCTCGTTCCAGCCCCGGATGAGCCGGCCTCCCCAGCCGTCCCGCACGAACGCGGCGAGGCGGTCGGCGGTGCCGACGATCGGCCTGCCGAGGGAGTTCCCGTCGAGGTACGCGACGACGCCCGGCGCCGGCACGAACCGGCCGAGCAGTGGCGCGAGCGGATCGGCGTCGTCGATCTGCACAGCCCGCCGGGCCAGGGCGTCGGTCGGATCGGAACGCGACGTCGGCACCCGCCGATTCTGCGCCTGGAAACGGAGCGCGGCATGGCAGTCGCGCCGCGGACGAGGTCCCGAGCATCCGCCGCAAGGCTGCTGAACGTGCAGGAGCCTCTCGCTGAACGGCTGGCAGCATGGTCGGCTGATCGACCGAAGGAAGGGTCTCCCCCTATGAAGGGCAAGCTGCTGTTCGTCGCCGGCCTGGCGACCGGGTACGTCGTCGGGTCCCGCGCCGGGCGCTCCGCGTACACGACGCTCACCGAGAAGCTGCGCACCGCTCGCGAGAACGAGGCGGTGCAGTCGGTCGTCGGCAAGGTGAAGGAGGTCGCGCAGGAGCGCGTGCCGAAGCTCACCTCGGCCGTCTCGACCGCGGCCGACACCACGGCGTCCGTCGCGGAGGCGGTGTCCTCCGCGCCCGACCCCGAGTCCGACTCGACGACCGAACCCTCGGGGTCCGAGCCGGCGGCCGAGGAGCAGAAGCCGTCGGGCGCGAAGCGCGGCGGCCGGGCGAAGTCGGCGAGCACGCCGACGACGCCGGACTCCGCCGAGGAGGCCGCGAAGGTCTTCGAGGAGCAGCTGCCGACCGAGGCCGGTGGTGCGGACGAGTCCGCGACGCCGACCGCGACCTCCTGACGCCGTGAGCGGCATGGTCTCGCCCGCCAGCGGCGACGAGCGGGACGGCACCCGTACCCTGCTCGGGGCCTCGGCCCTCACCGCCGGTGTCGTCGGGATCGTCGCCTCCGCGTCCGCGTTCGCGCGCCGCGTCGGCGCCATCCCGGAGACTCCGGAGCAGCGTCGCCGGCAGGAGCACCCCGCCCAGAAGGGTGGCGGGAGCACGGCCGACCGGAACGGTTCGGCATCGAGCAGGAGCTCGGGCGCCCGGGAACCGCGCCCGGGCACGGTGCCGTCGCCGGACGATCCGCGGAAGCCGAACGACCTCGACGACCTGACGAAGCCGACCGTCCTCTACTCGCTGAAGAAGACGATGCGGGAGTTCGGCAGCGACCAGTGCACGGACCTCGCGGCCGCCCTCGTCTACTACGCCGTGCTCGCGCTCGGCCCCGCCATCGTCGCGATCGTGTCGATCCTCGGCCTCCTCAGCCCCGACACCATCACCAGCCTGTCCTCGACCGTGCTGAAGCCGGCGCTGGCGAGCTCGCCGAGCACCTACACCCTCATCAACGGCCTGCTGACGAACGCCAGCAAGGCGCCGGCCGCCGGCATCGGCCTGATCGTCGGCATCCTCGGCGCGCTCTGGTCGGCGTCCGGCTACGTGGGCGCGTTCGGCCGGGCGATGAACCGGATCTACAGCATCCCCGAGGGGCGGCCCGTCTGGAAGCTGCGGCCGACGCAGCTCGCCATCACCGTCGTGGTGGTCGTCCTCGTCGTGATCGCGGCGCTGCTCCTCGTGTCGACCGGCCCGGCCGTGCAGCGGCTGGCCAACGTCATCGGCATCGGCGACGTGGCCTTCCTGGTCTTCTCGATCGTGAAGTGGCCGATCCTCGTGCTCATCGCGATCGCGGCGATCGCGATCCTCTACTACTTCTCGCCGAACATCCGCCAGCCGAAGTTCAAGTGGACGAGCACCGGATCGATCATCGGCCTGCTGGTGTGGGCGATCGCGACGGCGGCCTTCGGCCTGTATCTCGCGTTCTCAGGCGGCGGCAGCTACGCGAAGTCCTACGGGCCGATCGCCGGCGTCATCATCTTCCTGCTGTGGCTCTGGATCACGAACCTGGCGCTGCTGTTCGGCGCCGAGTTCGACGCCGAGCTGGAGCGGAGCCGGGAGCTGCAGGGCGGCATCGCGGCGGAGGAGCAGATCCAGCTCCCGATGCGCGACGCCCGCGGCAGCGACAAGAAGGCCAAGAAGCACGAGGAGGACGTCGAGGCCGGACGCCGCCTGCGCCTGTCCCGCGGCCGGGAGGAGTGAGGCCGGTTCAGCGCTGCAGCTGCACCGGAGCGGCGAGGCGCGGGGCGGCCAGCGGGCGCGGCCGGTGCACGGGCGCGCCGGCGCCGCGGTGGCGCCGGACCAGCGGCCCGACGAGCAGCGCGAAGGCGAGGGAGGCCACGCACCAGGCGGTCACACCGGCCAGGATCCAGACGATCGACTCGAGCATGTCCGAATCGTGACATTCGGATCGGTCCCGGGCCGGTAGCCGCGCGGCGTGCCGCGGACGGGGGTCAACCGGAGGTCGAACCGAGCAGCCCGGCGACCGCGTCGAGGGCGTTCCGCGCATCGGGACCTGCCGCCTCGATCCGTGCCGAGTCCCCGGTGCGCAGGCCGAGGGCGAGGATGCCGAGGAGGCTGCGCGCGTCCGTGCCGTTGACCCGCACCGAGGACCGGAACCGGCCGGCGAGCTTGACGAGCTCGGCCGCGGGGCGGGCGTGGAGGCCCTCGGGGTCGGCGAGGACCACCGTGCGCGTCGCGGGGCCGGAGCTCTCGGGCTCGGGCTCGGCGGAGGCTCCCCCGCCGGCCGCCGAGCGCGCGGCCGCGACGACCGCGTCGAGATCCCCGCCGCCCTCGGCGGTGACCGCGGCCGCCACCCCGCCCTCGACGAGCGGCACGTCGAGGACCACCACGCCGCCCTCCGGCGCCGGATCCAGCATCTCCGCCGCCGTCTCGGCCGTCATGATCGCCGACCCCAGGTCCCCGATCACGACGACCCCGCCGCCGTGGTCCGCCCGGCCGATCGCGGACGCGACCTTCTCGTAGCTCGTGCCGATGCCGCCCTCGTCGGTGCCGCCGGCCGCCTCGAGAGCCACCGACGGCGCCATCTGCGCGGCGAGCTCGACGAGTCCCTCCGCGATGCGCGCGCTGTGCGAGACGAAGACGATGCCGACGGCGGCCACGGTCAGGCCGCCGCCTCGGCGGCCGCCCGCAGCTGGAGCGCCGAGGACTGGGCGCCCGGATCCCGGTGCCCGATCGCCCGCTCGCCGAGGTAGCTGGCGCGGCCCTTGTGGGCGACGAGGGGCTCGGTGGCCACGGCGCCCTGCTCGGCGGCGTCCGCCGCCGCGGCGAGGACGGCGGCGGGCTCCTCCCCCGCCTCGGCGGCGGCCGCGGCCGCGTCGACCGCAGGCGTCCAGGCGTCGATCATGGTCTTGTCGCCCGGCGCCGCCTTGCCGCGCAGCACCACCCCGTCCCGCGCGGCGGTGAGCAGCGCCACGACGGCAGCGGAGTCGAGCTCGGTCGCGTCGCCGACCGCACCGGCTGCCTTCAGGTAGGCCGTGCCGAGCAGGGGCCCGGAGGCGCCGCCCACCGTCGAGATCAGGGTGGTCGCCACGAGCTTCAGCACGCCGCCCGGCGTCGAGGGCGGCGCCGCGTCGAGCTTCGCGAGGACGGCCTTGAAGCCGCGATCGAGGTTCTCGCCGTGATCGCCGTCACCGATCTCCCGGTCGAGCGCGGAGAGCTCGGCCCGGTGCTCCCCCACCACGGCCGCGCTCCCCCGCACCCACGCGAGGGCCCAGTCCGTCGTCAGTCCCGCCATGGTGCTCCGTTCACCGGCCCCAGCGCAGCGCCGCGGTCTGCACCGGCGCGTCCCAGAGGGCCTTCATCTCGTCGTCGAGCTTCAGCAGGGTGATCGAGCAGCCCTGCATGTCGAGGCTCGTCACGTAGCTGCCGACGAGGCTCCTGGCGATGTGGATGTTCCGGTCGCCGAGCAGCTGGGCGGCCGCGTCGAACACGATGTAGAGCTCGATCAGGGGCGTGCCGCCCATCCCGTTGACGAAGAGGAGCACGTCGTCGCTCGAGGTGAACGGCAGGTCCTCGAGCACGGGCTCGAGCAGGCGCCGTACGATCCCGTCGACCGGCTCCCACTCGATCCGCTCGCGGCCCGGCTCCCCGTGGATGCCGATGCCGATCTCGATCTCGTGGTCCGAGATGTCGAAGCTCGGGGTGCCGGCGTGCGGCACGATCGGCGCGGTGAGCGCGACCCCCATCGAGCGCACGTTCTCGTTCACGCGGCGGGCGATCGCGGCGACCGACGCGAGGTCGTCCCCGCGCTCGGCGGCCGCGCCGGCGATCTTCTCGACGAGGACGGTACCCGCGACGCCCCGCCGGCCCGCGGTGTACAGCGAGTCCTTCACCGCGACGTCGTCGTCGACGACGACGGTCTCCACCTGCACGTCCTCCGCGGCCGCGAGGTCGGCGGCCGTCTCGAAGTTCAGCACGTCGCCCGTGTAGTTCTTCACGATGTGCAGCACGCCGGCGCCGCCGTCGACGGCCTTCGTCGCCTCGAGGATGGGGTCGGGCGTCGGCGAGGTGAACACGGCGCCCGGCACCGCGGCGTCGAGCATGCCGTACCCGACGAAGCCGCCGTGCAGCGGTTCGTGACCGGATCCGCCGCCGGAGACCAGTCCGACCTTGCCGCGCAGAGGGGCGTCGGCGCGGACGATGACGGGCGGATCCGCCTGGACCCTGAGGAGCCCCTGATGGGCCTGGGCGACTCCGGCCAGCGCGTCGGCGACGACGGTCTGCGGATCGCGGATGAGCTTCTTCATCGAATGCCTCCCACGCGCGGCGGACGCCGCGTCCGAGGCCGACTCTACGACTCGGCGGCGCGCGGCGACACGGCGGATCTCGGCCCCGCCGGACCGGTCGGATCCGACCAGGGACGGCATGTGCCGCCCGGAGTATGGTGGCGATCGGAGGGCGACGCGCAGGCGCATCGCCGCCCGTGGACTCGAGGAAGAGGCGCGTGTGACACCGTCGGTCAATGCCCGAATCCTCCTCGGTCCGCGCCTGGCCCCCGCGCTGCCCGTCGCGGGCCCCCGGATCGGCGGCCTCGCGCCCGGCCGGTCGTCCTCCCCACCGCCGCCGGCGCTGACCTGACGCGCCGGTCCCGACCCACACCCCCACCGGAACGAAGGAGTACCACGTGGCCGACTACGTCCTCGCCATCGACCAAGGCACCACATCCACCCGCGCGATGGTCTTCGACCACTCGGGCAAGGTCGTCTCCACCGGCCAGATGGAGCACGAGCAGATCTTCCCGCGCGCCGGCTGGGTCGAGCACGACCCGGAGGAGATCTGGCGCAACACCCGTGAGGTGATCGGCCAGGCGCTCTCCCGTGCCGACATCACCCGTCACGACATCGCCGCGGTCGGCATCACCAACCAGCGCGAGACCACCGTCGTCTGGGACCGGACGACCGGCAAGCCCGTCTACAACGCGATCGTCTGGCAGGACACCCGCACCCAGTCGATCGTCGACCGCTTGGCGGCGGACGGCGGCGTCGAGCGGTTCAAGCAGAAGGTCGGCCTGCCACTGTCCACCTACTTCGCGGGCACGAAGATCGTCTGGATCCTCGAGAACGTCCAGGGCGCCCGCGAGAAGGCGGACGCCGGCGACCTGATGTTCGGCACGACCGACAGCTGGGTGATCTGGAACCTCACCGGTGGCGTCGACGGCGGCATCCACATCACGGACGTCACGAACGCGTCGCGGACCCTGTTCATGGACCTCGAGACGTGCTCCTGGGACGAGGAGATCCTCGGCATCCTCGGCATCCCCACGTCGATGCTCCCCGAGATCAAGAGCTCGTCCGAGGTGTACGGCACCGTCGAGTCGTCGAGCCTGCTGCGCGAGGTGCCGATCGCGGGCATCCTCGGCGACCAGCAGGCCGCCACCTTCGGCCAGGTGGCGTTCGAGCCCGGCGAGGCGAAGAACACCTACGGCACGGGCAACTTCCTCATCTTCCCGACCGGCACCGAGATCGTGCACAGCACCAACGGGCTGCTCACCACGATGGCGTACCGGCTGGGCGACGGGGAGCCGCACTACGCCCTCGAGGGATCGATCGCCGTCACCGGCTCCCTCGTGCAGTGGCTGCGCGACAACCTCGGCCTCATCGGAAGCGCGCCCGAGATCGAGCAGCTCGCGAAGACGGTCGAGGACAACGGCGGCGCCTACTTCGTGCCGGCGTTCTCCGGGCTCTTCGCGCCCTACTGGCGCTCCGACGCCCGCGGTGCGCTCGTCGGCCTCACCCGCTACGTGAACAAGGGCCACATCGCCCGCGCGGCGCTCGAAGCCACCGCCTTCCAGACGAAGGAGGTGCTCGACGCCGTGAACGCGGACACCGGCAAGCCATTCACGGAGCTGAAGGTCGACGGCGGCATGGTGCAGAACGACCTGCTCATGCAGTTCCAGGCCGACATCCTCGACATCCCGGTCGTCCGGCCGCAGGTGGCGGAGACGACGGCGCTCGGCGCCGCCTACGCCGCCGGGCTCGCCGTCGGCTTCTGGAAGGACTTCGACGACCTGCGCAAGAACTGGCAGGAGGACAAGCGCTGGGAGCCGTCGATGGAGTCCGACGAGCGGGAGCGGCAGTACCGCAACTGGAAGAAGGCCGTCACGAAGACGTTCGACTGGGTCGACGAGGACGTCAGCTGACCTCCTTCCGCAACGGGAACCGGGCGTCGCTCCTCCGCGGAGCGGCGCCCGGTTCGCGTCGCGGTCAGGGACGCTGCGTGGCGGCGGTCCAGGCGTCGAGCTTCGCGCGCGCCGCTCCGGAGTCGACCGCGTCGGCCACGGTCTCGAGGCGTTCCCGCAGGCGCCTCGCCATCGGTCGTTCCGCCTGGCCGGGGTCCTGGAGCAGGTCCCAGGCCACGAGCCCGGCCGCGGCGTTCAGCAGGACGAAGTCCCGGACGGGACCGCGGTCGCCCGCGAGCACCCGGCGCACGGCGTCCGCGTTCTCCTCGGGGCTTCCGCCGGTGAGCTGCTCCAGGCGGGAGACGGGCAGCCCGACGTCGGCGGGGTGCACGTCGTGCTCGGTCACGGCGCCGGCGGAGACCTCCCAGATGTGGCTGTGCCCCGTCGTCGACAGCTCGTCGAGCCCGTCGTCGCCGCGCACGACGAGCGCCGTCGCACCCCGCGTCTGCAGCACGCCGGTCACGAGCGGCACGACGGCCGGCCGGGCGACGCCGATGACGTTCGCGTCGGGCCGGGCCGGGTTGCACAGGGGGCCGAGGAAGTTGAAGACGGTCGGGACGCCGAGGGCGCTGCGCGCCTCCGCCGCGTGCCGGAAGCCGGGATGAAAGGCGGAGGCGAAGACGAAGGTGATGCCGACCTCGTGCAGCACCCGGGCGACGCCAGCCGCGTCGAGGTCGATGCGCAGCCCCAGGGAGGCGAGCACGTCGCTCGCCCCGGACGCCGAGCTCGCGGCCCGGTTGCCGTGCTTCACCACCGGCACCCCGGCGGCGGCGACCACCACGGCCGCGGTGGTCGAGACGTTCACGGTGCGGAAGCCGTCGCCGCCGGTGCCGACGATGTCGAGGGCCTCCGGGCCGACCGGCAGGGGCACGGCGTGGGCGAGCACGGCGTCCCGGAACCCGACGATCTCGTCGACCGTCTCGCCCTTCGCCCGCAGCGCGACGAGGAAGCCGGCGAGGGTGGCGGGCGGGGCCTCCCCGGCCATGACCCGCTCCATCGCCCAGGTCGCCTCGGCCACCCGGAGGTCGTGCCCGTCGAGCAGGGCGGAGAGCAGTCGGGCCCACTCGGCGGCATCCGTCACGACTTCACCCTAGCGACGGGCGAGCGCGCGGCTCCCGCCGTCGTCGCCGCCCCGCCCGCCGCTGAATCGCCGTGCAGCGCACCCGGGCATCCGGCAGCATCCCCGGCGAGCGACCATAATGATCACGTGAGCAGTGCGTCAGTGCTTCAGAACGCGAACGCGCCCGCGGTGAACCGGCCGAACTCGATCGCGGTCGGCACGATCGTGTGGCTCGGCAGCGAGGTGATGTTCTTCGCGGGGCTCTTCGCGATCTACTTCACGCTGCGCACGTCGCTGCCGCAGCTGTGGGCCGAGAGCACCAAGCACCTCGACGTGCCGTACGCCCTCGGGAACACGATCATCCTGGTCCTCAGCTCGTTCACCTGCCAGTTCGGGGTGTTCGCGGCGGAGCGGCTCCAGGCTCGCGCGACGGGGTGGCGCCCGTCGGAGTGGGGCATGGTCGAGTGGTTCTTCCTCACCTACGCGATGGGCGCGGTCTTCGTCAGCGGCCAGGTGTTCGAGTACGCGAACACGGTGCACGAGGGCATCTCGATCACCTCGTCCGCCTACGGGTCGGCCTTCTACCTGACGACCGGCTTCCACGCCCTCCACGTCACCGGTGGCCTGCTCGCGTTCCTGCTGACCATCGGCCGCGCGTTCGCCGTCAAGAACTTCGGTCACCGGGAGGCCACGACGGCGATCGTCGTCTCCTACTACTGGCACTTCGTGGACGTGGTCTGGATCGGCCTGTTCCTCGTCATCTACGTGCTCAAATAGCGTGAGGACCTCAGTGATTCGAACCCGTCGCGCGGCCGCAGCCGGCTCCGTCCCCTCCCGCAAGCGCGGCCGTCGGTCGCCGCTCGCGTCCGTGGCGCTCGTCGCCGTCGGCCTGCTGATCACCGGCGGCGCCTACACGCTCTTCACGGCCTCGTCTGGCGCGTCCGCCGCCATCGACCTGAACAGCCCCCAGGCGATCGCGCAGGGCAAGAAGCTGTTCGAGGCGAACTGCGCCACGTGCCACGGCCTCGCGCTGCAGGGCACCGCTGCCGGCCCGTCCCTCATCGGCGTCGGCGCGGCGGCGGTGGACTTCCAGGTCGGCACGGGCCGCATGCCGCTCGCGCAGGACGCGCCCCAGGCCCAGGACAAGCCGCCGGTCTTCAACGACGACCAGACGAAGGAGCTCGCGGCGTACGTCGCCTCCATCGCCCCCGGCCCCGGCCTCCCGCCGTCGAAGTACCTGCAGCTGAACGGCGACGCCACCCGCGGGGCCGAGCTCTTCCGGATCAACTGCGCCATGTGCCACAACGTGGCAGGCGCGGGCGGCGCCCTGACCGAGGGCAAGTACGCGCCGAACCTGCAGGGCGTCACGCCCGCGCACATCTACGAGGCGATGCTGACCGGGCCGCAGAACATGCCGGTCTTCAACGACGACAACATCACGCCGCAGGAGAAGGCCGACATCATCACGGCCCTGAAGGCGACGCAGGCCCACTCCGACGTCGGCGGGTTCGACCTCGGCAGCCTCGGCCCCGTGGCCGAGGGCCTCTTCCTCTGGATCTTCGGCCTCGGCGCGATCGTGGCCTTCACCGTCTGGCTCACGGCCAAGGCGAACTAG
>JAICSU010000061.1 GCA_025936735.1 Amnibacterium sp. | reverse complement strand
GGGCAGGGGCCCGCTCGCGCCGGCGGGGACCCGCAGCCACGCCCGGACGGGCTGGCCGTTCCAGCCGGTGAACACCACGTCGAACACGCGGATCGCCGACAGCCCCGTCTCGACCTCGGTGAGGCGCGGAGCGCGGGCGACGGCGCGGGATCGCGCGAGCTGCTCCGCCCAGAAGGCGTCGAAGTCGCCGGGCTCGGTGGTGCCGCCCGCGTAGGTGGCGAGCTCGGCCTCGGGCAGATCGGTGAACACCGCTTCAGCCTGCCATGCGCTCCGTGCGGCGAGTCTCGACTCGAAACTTTCGAGACGAGGCCCGACGACAGTACGCTTCAGCCAGCACCCAGTCGGGCGGCGATGGGGCCGAAGGAGGACCGGTGAGCGCCACGGAGACGGATGCGCGCGGACGCACCACCCTCGCGATGCTCGCCGAGGAGGCGGGGGTCTCCCTCTCGACCATCTCGAAGGTGCTGAACGGCCGCGCCGACGTGGCCGTCGACACGCGCCGCCGGGTCGAGGAGCTGCTCGACAAGCACGAGTACCGCCGCCGCGGCGCCGCCGTGCGGTCGTCGAGCTTCATCGAGGTCGTCTTCCACGAGCTGTGGAGCGTCGAGATCATCACGGGCGTCGAGGAGGCGGCCCGCGCCAACGGGATGAGCGTGATCATCTCGGTGAGCGGCGACCGGCACTCCCCCGGTCCGGAATGGGTGCAGGGAGTGCTCGCGCGGCGGCCCGCCGGTGTGGTGCTGGTGGCCTCCGGCCTGTCCGCGCACGTCGCCGAGCAGCTCCGCTCGCGGACCATCCCCTTCGCGGTCATCGACCCGTCCGGCGACCCCTCACCCGACCTGCCCTCCGTCGGATCCGCGAACTGGTCGGGCGGCCTCACCGCCACCCGGCACCTGCTCGAGCTCGGGCACCGGCGGATCGCCATGGTGACCGGGCCCGAGGACGTCATGTGCGCGCTCGCGCGCCTCGACGGCTTCCGCTCGGCGATGGGCACCAGGGGCGTGGCCGTGCGCGAGGACTGGGTGCGCTTCGGCGACTTCAACACCGCGGGCGGCCGGGCCGCCGCGGAGGGCCTGTTCACGGGCGACGACCGGCCCACCGCCGTCTTCGCCGGAAACGACCTCATGGCGCTCGGCGTCATCGAGCTGGCGGCCGAGCACGGCCTGCGCGTGCCGCAGGACGTCTCCGTCGTCGGCTACGACGACCGCGACTTCGCCGTGCTGTCCCGGCCCCGGCTCACCACCGTGCACCAGCCGCTCAGGAAGATGGCGGCCGCCGCCACGCGGATGGTGCTGCGGCTCGGCGCCGGGGAACCGACCGACCAGCGCATCGACCTGGCCACGCACCTCGTGGTCCGCGAGAGCACCGCGCCGGTCGCCGCGGCCTGATCCGAGCCCTGACGGAGCACCTCAGCAGGACGATTTCACGACGGCAGGACGAAATCGGCGGTTTCGTCCTGCTGAAGCGAATCCGTCCTGCTGACGTGCCGGCTGCGAGCGCCGCACGGCGGATCAGGCCGGCGGCGGATCCGCGAACAGTCGGGTGAACGGCAGCTCCGCGGCACCGATGAGGAGCAGGTCGCTGCCGAGCTCCGCGCGGCGGATGTCGACGGGCTCGTCGGGCAGCGGGAGGGCCCGGGTGGCGACGACATCCGCGAGTCGGCCGGGGGTCGCCGCGGTGAGCGCCGACAGGAACCCGCCGAGCACGATCCGGCTCGGGTTCAGCAGGTTGATCACCGAGGCGAGCGCGACGGCGAGGGCGTCGAGCTGCCGGCGGACCTCGGCACGGACCGGCGCGCTCCGGTCGGCGATGAGGGCCGCCTCGAGCTCGTCCGGGTCCGCCGCCTCGAGGCCGAGGACCTCGAGCAGGGCGCTGCGGCGCACCTCCGACTCGAGGGTGCCGCGCACCCCGATCGTGTCGGCGCTGCCGCCGCGGCGGATGCCCACGTGGCCGAGCTCGCCGGCGTGGCCGGTCGCCCCGCCGATCAGCACGCCGCCGGAGACGATGCCGCCGCCGACGCCGCTCGCGCCGCCGTGCACGTAGACGAGGTCGTCCACGCCGCGGCCGGCGCCGAACACCCACTCCGCCTGGGCGCCGAGGCCGGCGTCGTTGGCCGCGCCCGCCTGCACGCCGAGCGCCTCGCCGACCATGGCGGCGATGGGCACGTCCCGCCAGCCGAGGTGCGGGGCGAGCCGCACCAGACCGTCGACCCGCCGGACGATGCCGGGCACGGCGACGCCGGCGCCGACGAGCCGCGCTCCGGCGTGCTGGGCGAGCAGCCGGCGGGCCGTGTCGACGGCGGTCCGGACCGCCTCCTCGGGTGTCGGGGGCGCGTCGAACGTCACCCGCTCCTTCGCGAGCACCCGGCCACCGAGCCGCACGGTCGCGACCGTCACGGCGTCGAGCTCGGGGTTCACCGCGACCGCGATGGGGGCGTCCGACGGGCGCACCAGCGGGCTCGGCCGGCCCACCTGCCCGGCCCCCGCCGCCTCGTCCTCGACGACGAGCCCCCGGTCCACGAGCTCGGCGACGAGCGCGCCGATGGTGGAGCGGTTCAGCCCGCTCACCCGGGTCAGCTCGCTGCGGGTGGCGGGCGCCTCGTGCACGCGCCGCAGCACCAGCGCGAGGTTGTGCCGCCGGACGAGATCGTTGCGGCCGCCCTGCTCGCCGAACACATCCGATCCGAGGCTCACGCGTGTCAGTGTAGGGAGGACGGCGCCCGTTGCGGTCGGCGGGCATCGCCGGTTATGTTGTACGTCACAACAATCTGCGACAGGGACGGTAACCATGGCAGCGCAGCCCACCCGCGACGACAAGTTCTCCTTCGGCCTCTGGACGGTCGGCTACAACGGCACGGATCCCTTCGGCGGACCGACCCGCGCCCCCCTCGACGTCGTGCACGTCGTCGAGAAGCTCAACGAGCTCGGCGCCTACGGACTCACCTTCCACGACGACGACCTCTTCGCCTTCGGCTCGACCGACGAGGAGCGCCAGAAGCAGATCGACCGCCTGAAGGGCGCCCTCAAGGACACCGGCCTGATCGTGCCGATGGTCACCACGAACCTCTTCAGCCCGCCCGTCTTCAAGGACGGCGGCTTCACCTCCAACGACCGCACCGTGCGCCGCTACGCGCTCCGCAAGGTGCTCCGCAACATCGACCTCGCCGCCGAGCTCGGCGCGAAGACCTTCGTGATGTGGGGCGGCCGCGAGGGCGCCGAGTACAACGCGTCGAAGGACATCCGGCAGGCCCTCGAGCGCTACCGGGAGGCCGTCAACCTGCTCGCCGACTACGTGACCGACAAGGGCTACGACATCCGCTTCGCGATCGAGCCGAAGCCGAACGAGCCCCGTGGCGACATCCTGCTGCCGACGCTCGGCCACGCGATCGCCTTCATCGACACCCTCGAGAAGCCCGAGCTCTTCGGCGTGAACCCGGAGGTCGGGCACGAGCAGATGGCCGGCTTGAACTACTCGGCCGGCATCGCCCAGGCGCTCTACCAGGGCAAGCTCTTCCACATCGACCTGAACGGCCAGCGCGGCATCAAGTACGACCAGGACCTCGTCTTCGGTCACGGCGAGCTGTACGACGCGTTCGCGCTCGTCGACCTGCTCGAGAACGGCAGCCCCCAGGGCGGCCCGACCTACGACGGCCCTCGGCACTTCGACTACAAGCCGAGCCGCACCGAGGACGAGACCGGTGTCTGGGAGTCGGTGGCCGCGAACATGCGCAACTACCTGCTCCTGAAGGAGCGCGCGGCCGCCTTCCGCGCCGACCCCGAGGTGCAGGAGGCGATGCAGCGGGCGAAGGTCGGCGAGCTGTCCAAGCCGACCCTGAACGAGGGCGAGACGATCGACGACCTGCTCGCCGACCGCAGCGCGTTCGAGGACTTCGACGCGAACGCGTACTTCAACGCCAACGGGTTCGGCTTCGTGCAGCTGCAGCAGCTCGCGACCGAGCACCTGCTCGGCGCGCGCTGACCCCCGCCCGATGACGCTCGTCGCCGGGGTCGACTCGTCGACCCAGAGCTGCAAGGTCGTCATCAGGGACGTCGCGACCGGGGCGCTCGTGCGCTCCGGTCGCGCGTCCCACCCGGACGGCACGGAGGTGGATCCCGAGGCCTGGTGGGTCGCGCTGAACGCGGCGATCCAGGACGCCGGCGGCCTCGACGACGTCGCGGCGATCTCGATCGCCGGGCAGCAGCACGGCATGGTCGTGCTCGACGGCGACGGGAAGGTCATCCGGCCCGCGCTGCTCTGGAACGACACCCGCTCGGCGCAGGCGGCGCGCGACCTGATCGACGAGTTCGGGGCCGAGGCGCTCGCGCAGGCGACGGGCAGCGTTCCGGTCGCCTCCTACACGGCGACGAAGCTGCGCTGGCTCCGCGATGCCGAGCCGGCCGCCGCGGCGGTCGTCGCCGCGGTCGCGCTCCCCCACGACTGGCTGACGTGGCGGCTGCTCGGCTACGGCCCGGACGAGGTGGCGCCGTCGGGCCCGGTGCTCGAGGCGCTGACCACCGACCGGTCCGACGCCTCCGGCACCGGCTACTACAACGCCACGACCGGCCGCTACGAACGGCGCCTGCTGGAGGCCGCGCTCGGCCACGACGCGGTGCTGCCGCGCGTGCTCGGGCCGCACGAGGCGGCCGGCCGCACGGTCGACGGCCTGCCGGGGATCCCGGCCGGCATCGTGGTCGGTCCCGGCGCCGGCGACAACGCCGGCGGTGCCCTGGGGCTCGGCGCATCCGCCGGCGACGTGGTCGTCTCGATCGGCACGAGCGGCACGGTCTTCGCCGTCACGCCGAACCCGACGAACGACGCGTCCGGCACCGTGTCCGGCTTCGCCTCCGCCTCCGGCGACTTCCTGCCGCTCATCGCGACGCTGAACGCGGCCCGGATCCTCGACGCGACGGCCCGCCTGCTCGCCGTCGACCACGACGAGCTCGGCCGGCTCGCGCTCGAGGCGCCGCCCGGCGCCGACGGCCTCGTGCTCGTCCCGTACTTCGAGGGCGAGCGGACCCCCAACCTGCCGGACGCGACCGCGACGCTCGCGGGGATGACGCTGCGGTCCACGACCCGGCCGAACCTCGCCCGCGCGGCCGTCGAGGGCCTGCTCTGCGCGCTCGCCGACGGCCTCGCCGCCGTGCAGGGGCAGGGCGTGCACGCCGAGCGCCTGCTGCTCATCGGCGGTGCCGCGCAGAACCCGGCGGTCTCGGCGATCGCGGCGCAGGTGTTCGCGGAACCGGTCGTCGTCCCCGCCCCCGGCGAGTACGTCGCGGCCGGCGCGGCCGTGCAGGCGGCGTGGACGCTGACCGGGTCACGGCCCGACTGGCCGATCGACGTGACGGCCGAACCCGCGCAGGACCACCATCCGGAGATCCTGGAGCAGTACCGGGCGGCGGCCACCCGCCTCACCTGACACTCGCCCCGACTGTTGCCGCTTTCTGCGATCGTGAGGCGCTGACGACCGCACGAAGTGGCAACCGTCGAGGACGAGGCGAACGCGGACGAAGGGGATCGCATGAAGAACTGGTCGAACACCTACGAGTACACGGCCCCGAGGATCGAGGCGCCCGCGACCGTCGACGAGCTGCGGCGGGTCGTCGCCGAGGCCGACCGCGTGCGGCCCCTCGGCTCGCGGCACTCGTTCAACGGCATCGCGGACACCCCGGGCACCCTCGTCGACATGACGGCGCTGCCCGTCGAGGTGACGATCGACGCCGAGGCCGGCACGGCGACCGTCTCCGGCGGCACCCGCTACGGGGTGCTCGCCGCCGCGCTCGACGAGGCGGGCTTCGCCCTGCACAACATGGGCTCCCTCCCCCACATCTCGGTCGCGGGTGCGGTCGCGACGGGCACCCACGGGTCGGGGGTCACCAACGGCAACCTGTCCTCGGCGGTCCGTGGGCTCGAGCTCGTGACGCCGGACGGCGACCTGCGCCGCGTGACCGCCGACGACCCCGAGCTGGCCGGATCCGTCGTCGCCCTCGGCGCGCTGGGACCGGCGGTGCGGGTGACGGTCGCGATCGAGCCGCGCTACCTCATCCGGCAGGACACCTACCGCCGGATGAGCTGGGACACGCTGCTCGGCTCGTTCCGCGAGGTCGCGGGTGGTGCGTACAGCATCAGCGTCTTCACGAACTGGGTCCAGAACGACGTCGAGCAGCTCTGGGTGAAGCGCCGCATCGAGTCGGCGGACGCGGCCGTGCCCGACGAGTACTTCGGCGCGATCCGGGACCTCACGGAGCGGCCGGAGCTCGTCCCCGGCGTCACGGACAACCTCACCCGGCGCGGGGTCGCGCAGCCGTGGCACTTCGGGCTGCCGCACTTCCGCCTCGACGTGCCGCCGTCGGCCGGTGACGAGATCCAGACGGAGTACTTCGTCGCCATCGACGACGCCGCGGGCGCCCTCTCCGCGGTCCGGGCGCTCGGCGATCGGATCGCCCCGCACCTCACCGTGACCGAGCTGCGGACGATGGCCGCGGACGACCTCTGGCTCTCCCCCGCATCCGGTCGCGACTCGCTCGCCATCCACTTCACCTGGCTGAACCACCCGGACGAGGTCTTCGCGCTGCTGCCCGTGATCGAGGAGGCGCTCGCCCCGTTCGCGCCACGACCGCACTGGGGCAAGCTGAACCGCGTCGACCCCGCCGGGTTCGCGGCCGCCTACCCGCACCTCGCCGACCAGCGCGAGCTCGTCACCCGGCACGACCCGTCGGGCAAGTTCCGCAACGAGTACCTGGACCGGGTGCTCGGCCTGGGCGCCGCACAGGAGCTGCCGGACGTCAGCGCCCCGATGGGCCGCTGAGGCCGCGGTCTGGCGCGTGCTCGTCAGGCGAGCGGGATGACCACGTCGCAGCGCTCGGCGATCCGCCGGTCGTGGGTGGCGATGACGACGGTGGCGCCGCCGGCCGCGGCGCCGAAGACGAGGTCCGCGATCTCGTCGCGGTTGCCGCGGTCGAGCTCCGCGGTGAACTCGTCCGCGATCAGCAGGCGCGGGCGCACCGCGAGGGCGCGCGCGACGGCGACGCGCTGCTGCTGGCCGCCGGAGAGCTCCTCGACGAGATGGTCCGCGACGGCGGTGAGGCGCACCTGCTCGAGCGCCTCCTCCGCCCGCCGCCGGATCTCCGCCCTGCGCAGCCCGCGCCTCGCCTGCAGCGCGACCTCGACGTTCTCGGCCGCCGTCAGCAGCCCGGCGAGCCCGTAGCCCTGGAGCACGAGGCCGGTCTCGGCCGGCGCGAAGGGCGTGCTCACGGTGCCGCGGTCGGGCTCGACGAGGCCCGCGATCAGGGCGAGCAGCGTCGACTTGCCCGCTCCGGAGGGCGCGACGAAGGCGGTGGACCTACCGAGGGGGATGGAGACGTCGAACCCGTCGAAGATGGTCCGGCCGCCGCGGGCGAAGCGGATGCCGGTGAGGCGGATGGCGCCGTCGCTCATCCGGTCGCCCGCCCGTCGCGCAGCACGATGCGCCGGTCGAAGCGGTCGCCGAGCCGGTCGTCATGGGTGACGACGATCACGGTCACGCGGCCGGCCAGGGTGCAGAGCAGGTCCACCAGGGCGTCCCGGTTGCGGTCGTCGAGCTGGCTGGTCGGCTCGTCCGCCAGCAGCACGCCGGGCGCGGTCGCGAGCCCGACGGCCAGCGCGAGCCGCTGGCGCTCCCCGCCCGAGAGCGCGTCCGCGCGCTGCCCTGCCAGGTGCGCGATGCCGACCTCCTCCAGCACCTCGAGCGGGGCCGGCAGGTCGCGTCGCTCGGCTCGCGCGGCGCCCCGCTGGGCGAACCGCACGTTGTCCTGCACGGTGCCGTAGCCGAGCAGGTTCCGGTCGGGCCGCTGCACGGTGACGGCGAGCGCGCGGGCGCGGAGGCGCAGGAGGTCGACCTCGGACATCGTCGCGAGGTCGGCGTCGCCGATCAGGACGCGGCCGGCGGTGGGCCGCTGGAGGCCGGCGAGGATCGTGGTGAGCGTCGACTTGCCCGACCCGGATGGGCCCATGACGGCGGTCGTCGACCCGGCGGGCAGGTGGAAGGTGAGGTCGTCGAGCGCGACCACCGGCTCCTCGGTGCCGTAGACGTGCCGGAGCCGCTCCACGACGACCTCGAGCGCGGTCATTCCTCGGCCTCCCGGAGTCGGCCTGGCCGGGATCGGGCGAGGACCGCCGTCGCGGACACGACCGCGGCGATCAGCACGAGCACCACGAACGCGGCGGCGAACAGGACCACCGGCGGCACGTCGGGGGTGAAGCGCAGCGCGACGGGCGTCCGGGTCGCGAACTCGGGCAGGACGGGCAGCGTGAGGAACGCGGCGAGCAGCCCAGCGGGGATCCCCAGCGCGAGCGCCGTGAGCAGCAGCAGGCTCTGCTCGGCGACGGCGGCGCGGAACAGCGCTCCGCGCCCCACCCCGACCGCGTGCAGGGCGGCGAGCTCGTAGGACCGGCGGCGTGCGGAGGCGCCGATCGACACCGCGGTCCCGACGGCGGCGAGCACGGCGCCCACCACCGCGGAGGCGAGCAGCAGGAGCAGCGAGAGCGCCGGCGCCTGACGGCCGAGGACCTGCTCGCGCTGTCCCACGGTCGACACGCGCTGAACGACGAGGCCCGCGCGGGCGATGCGCTGCACCGCGTCCGGCGGCGCGGCGGCCGACAGCCACACCTGCCACGACGCCTCGGTGCGGAAGGCCGGCACGAGGTCCTCGACGCTGCCGGCGTCCATCAGCACGCCGGCGTCGAGGACGGCGGGCAGCACCGGCGAGATGGCCACGGTTCGGAACCCGGTCTCCGCGCCGAAGGAGTCGACGATGGTGGGCGGCCCGGTCGCGGGCCCGTGCACGAGCCCCGCCGGTGTCCCGACGGCGCTCAGCACCGCCGGCGTGGACGCGGACGCGACTCCCCCGTATCCGCTGGCCCCGGAGAAGTGGTCGAGCACCCCGGCGCTGCTCACCGACACCGCGTCGCGGGCCTCGCTGACCGGGGTGGCGGCCCGCCACGCGGCGGGGTCGGTGAGTTCCGCCGCGACCGGCCGGAGCGCTCCGGGGTCGCCGGCCCGGACACCGGTGAGCAGGGCGGTGCCCGCCATGTCGCCCTCGACGGTGATGGGGCGGTCCCAGGTGATCCCGGTCAGGGTGCAGCCGGCCGCGCACGGCACGGCGGCGGAGTAGCGGTGCGTGCCGGTTCGGAGCAGGGTCGACTCGGCGGAGACGGTCGCGCGGGCGGCCGTCCTCAGGTCGAACTGCACCTGGGGCTCGGATCCGGACCGCAGCTGCGAGGCGGTGATCGTCGCCTCGATGCGGGTGCCGCGGATGGCCACCGGCGGCGCGGTCCTCGTGATCACGTCGCGGGCGAGCCGGCGCAGATCGAGGCCGCCGGCGGCGCGGTCGCCGACGGCGGCCAGCCGCGACGCGTCGACGGCGAGCACGGTCCCCGCCACGGAGCCGCCGCCGTCGGGGAGCCAGGTCGCCGCCGCCATCGCCCAGGTGCCGCTCGGGTCCAGCCGGCGCACGGTCTCGACGGGGTCGGCGGTGCCCGTGTCCTGCACGTCCACGACGGTGGCCGCACCGACCTCGGCCTGGGCGCGGGTGAGCCGGTTGCCGACCGCGGTCCCCTCCGCGCCGACGGCGAAGGCGGCGAGGCCCGCCGCGACCGCGAGCAGCGTGGCGAGGCGGACACCGGCGGGCCGCCGCACGACCTGCCGGGTGGCGAGGAAGAGCCCGAGCCGGGCGCCGGCGCGCGTCGCCGGCAGGGTGAGCCGGACGACGACCGGCAGGAGCCGGACGCCCGCCAGGGCGACCGCGAGCACGAGCAGGCCGGGGGCGAGCAGGGCCGCCGTGCCCTGCCCACCGCCCGCGGGCAGCGTGCGGAGCACCGCGAACGCGGCGATCGCCACCGCTGCGACGGCCAGGTCGACGACGAGGGACACCCGCGTCGGGCGCCTCGAGCGCATCGTGCGGCGCCACTGCTCCAGCACGGGCCGTCGGAGCACCCGCGCCCCGGCGAGGACGGTCGCGACAACGCCACCGGCGAACGCGGCGGTGGCAGCGGCGATCGCCGGCAGCGTGACCACGACAGGGGTGCCGGGCACCAGCACGGAGCCGCCGAGCGCGACGGCGGCGAGCGCGCCGAGCGCGATGCCGGCCGGTGTCGCGATGGCGAGGAGCACGACCGGCTCCGCGATGCCGAACCGCAGCACCTGCCAGGGCCGGTGCCCGCGCAGCTTCGCGAGCGCGATCTCCGGGCCGCGCGCCTCGGCCAGGTCGGTGACGATCTGGAAGAGCACGAGCCAGCCGAGCAGGCTGAGCTGCAGCGTCACGAGCAGCGTGCCGATGTCGACCAGCTGCTGCTGGTGGGCGGCGGCGTCGAGCACGTCGCCGAGCCCGGTGGTGAGCGCGAGGCGCGCGGAGTCCGGATGCCGGTGCTGCAGCCGGTCCACCTCCGCCCGCAGCGCCGGCACGTCCGCCAGCCGGACCGAGGTGGGGCGGAACGGGTAGTCCAGCGAGGCGTGCACCTCGTTCTCGACGAGCCGGGCGAGCTCCGCGCGGGCGACGAAGATCGTGTCGACCCGGATGTTGCCCTGCGCGTCCTCCCCCTCCTGGAAGTAGTCGACGCCGAACCAGAACGGGTCGAGCACGTTCGCCGGCCGGTACGCGCCGACGATCCGCACCTGCAGGGTCTCCGTGGAGCCGGGGGTCGGATCCGAGAGGGTCAGCACGGTCCCGATCCGCCAGCGCATCCCGTCGATGCGCATCGTGCGGGCGGAGATCACGGCCTCGCCGGCGCGCTCGGGGCACCGGCCGCTCGTCAGCACGAGGTGGGCGCACTCGCCGTCGCGCCAGATGGCCGCGCCGCGGGCACCGTCGCCGGCGCCGAAGGCGAAGACCTGCCAGTTCAGCATCCCGATCGGCCGGCCGTAGTGGGGCAGCGCCTTCGGGGCCTCGCGCACGGCGCCGTCGAACTGCGCGGGCGGCAGCTCCGTGTCGTCCGGGGGCGCCGCGATGGCGAGGTGCAGGCCGGTCTGCTCGGCGGGCGCGGCGAGGAGCTCGTCGCGGAGCGTCGACTCGGCGGCGGCCCGCGCGTACATGGGCCCCAGCGCGGCGGCCGCGGTCGTGAGTCCGGCGGCGATCAGCACGGCGACGGCGAGCGAGCGGCGGGCGAGCAGGCCCCGCATCAGGAGGGACCCCGGCCGGGAGCCCCTCATCCGTCCGCTTCGCGGAGCGCGCCCTCCTCGGGCAGGGCGACCGGCGGCGGGCGGCCGCCCGACCTCCTGCTCCTGCAGCACGACCGATGCCCTCGGTCAGGCGCTGCGCGGCGGCGCGGAGGGCTGCGGCGGTTCGGCGTCCCACGAGCCGTAGACCGCCTCCGTGTTCGAGGCGATCTGCGCGGCGAGCATCGACGCGTCCGTGTCGAGCACGGCCGCCATCGCGCGCAGGGTGTGCGGCACGAGGTACGGCGCGTTCGGGCGCCCCCGGACGGGCACCGGCGCGAGGTACGGGGCGTCCGTCTCCACGAGGATGCGGCTGCGGGGCGCGACGGCGAGCGCCTCCTGCAGCCGCTCCGCCTTCTTGAAGGTCACCGTGCCCGCGAACGAGAGGTACCAGCCGTGGCTCGTTGCGAGGGTGGCGAGGGCCGCGTCGCCGGAGAAGCAGTGGAAGACCGTGCGGTCGGGCGCGCCGACCCGCAGCAGGGTGTCGACGACCTCCTCGTGCGCGTCGCGGTCGTGGATCTGCAGGGCGAGCCCGTGCTCCTTCGCGATCGCGATGTGCGCCTCGAACGCCGCGATCTGGGCCGGCCTGCCGTCCTCGCCGGTGCGGTAGAAGTCGAGGCCCGTCTCCCCGACGGCTCGCACGCGCGGCAGCCCGGCCAGGCGGTCGATCTCGGCGAGCGCCGCGTCGAGCTCGCCGGACGCGGCGAGCTCGGGCGTCTCGTTCGGATGCACGGCGACGGCGGCGAGCATCCGCGGGTCGGTCGCCGCGGTCGCGGCGGACCACCGGCTCGTCGCCACGTCGGTGCCCACCTGCACCACGCCGCGGACGCCGACGGCGGAGGCGCGGTCGAGCTGCTCCCGCCAGTCCAGGCCCTCCTCGCCGTCCTCGATCTCGAGGTGCGTGTGGTTGTCGTAGACCCCGACGCGCAGGGCCTCGGGCAGCGGCGGGTACGTCAGGTCGCGGCGCGACGGATCCGGCTCCCGCCGGCGGATCGGGGACTCGCCCGGCAGATCCGGGGCGGGACCGTCAGGCACTCAGGACCTCCTGCTCGATCCGCGGGAAGAGCGGCTCGAGGGGGGACGTGCGGGTGCCGGCGGGCAGCTGCCCCCAGTCGCCCGCCGCCCGGATCGGCTGGTCCGCGAGCAGGCCGAGAGCCTGCTCGGCACCGAGGGCCCGCCACAGCGTGCCGCACGCCTTCGGCATCACCGGGGACAGCAGCACGGCGAGGGCGCGCAGGCCCTCCGCCGCGGTCGCGAGGACCGCGTCCAGCCGGGCGGCCTGCTCCGGCTGCTTCGCGAGCGCCCACGGCTCCTCGAGGGTGAGGTAGCCGTTCAGCTCCTCGACGATGCGCCAGATCGCGGCGATCGCCTCGTGGGGCGCCATCCGCTCGATGGCGAGGTCCGCCTCGAGAGCGGCGGTGCGCACCACCTCCCGGATGCCCAGGTCGCGCTCGGACGGCTTGCCCGCGGCGGGCACCACCCCGTCCCGGTAGCGGCCGATCATCGCGATCACGCGGGAGCCGAGGTTGCCGAAGCCGTTCGCGAGCTCCGCCTGGTAGCGGGCGGCGAGATCCTCCCAGGAGAAGGAGCCGTCCTGGCCGAAGG
>JAICSU010000118.1 GCA_025936735.1 Amnibacterium sp. | reverse complement strand
GCAGAGAGGCCGGTAGAAGGTCCTTCATCGAAGGAAGCGACCGCGACCAGGTGGGCAGCGGGCACCCGAGAGGATCAGGTCTCGGGCGGGAGATCCTCGAGCCGATACCCCAGCCCTCGCACGGTCTGCAGCAGCCGCGGCCCCGCCGCGTCATCCGCGATTCGGACCCGGATCCGCTTGATGTGCACGTCGAGTGTCTTCGTGTCCCCGAAGTAGTCGGATCCCCACACGCGGTCGATGAGCTGGCCGCGGGTGAGCACCCTTCCGGCGTTCCGCATCAGCACCTCCAGCAGCTCGAACTCCTTCAGCGGCATCGGGGTCTCGCGTCCATGGACGAAGACGGCATGACGGTCCGCATCCAGCCGCACAGGGCCCGACTGCAGGACGTCGGGGCGCGACTCGGTGCCGGCCTCGACCCGGCGGCGCAGGACCGCCCGAATGCGGGCGAGCAGCTCACGGGTCGAGTGGGGCTTCGTCACGTAGTCGTCCGCGCCGAGCTCGAGGCCGACGACGACGTCGACCTCCGAGTCCTTCGCGGTCAGCATGATGATCGGCACGTCGGAGGTGGCGCGGATCCGGCGAGTCACTTCGGTCCCGGGGAGGACGGGCAGCATCAGGTCGAGCAGCACGAGATCCACCGTCGACCGACTGAAGACCGCGAGCGCATCGCCTCCGTCGGCGGCCGTGAGGACCTCGTACCCTTCTCGCTGCAGCAGATAGGTCAGGGGTTCCGAGATGGCGGGCTCGTCCTCGACGAGCAGGATGGTCGTCATACTCGCTCCCTCTCACGGCGCCCGAGTGACGAGCCGTCCGGCGCCGGCGTCGCGGGCAGCCGGATGGTGAAGGTGGACCCGCGGCCGAGACGGGACCACGCCCCCACCTCGCCACCATGGTTCTCGACGATGTGCTTCACGATGCTGAGGCCGAGGCCGGTCCCGCCGGTCGACCGGGAGCGGGCGGGGTCGCCCCGGTAGAACCGCTCGAACACCCGCTCCAGCTCGTCTTCCGCGATGCCGTCGCCCTGGTCGGAGACGGAGATCTCGACGATCCCCTCGCGCCCCCGTGCGCCGACACCGATTCGACCGTTCGGCGGCGAGTACTGCACGGCGTTCGCGACGAGGTTCTGCACTGCGGTGGTGAGCATCGCGGTGTCGCCGAGCACGTGCAGGCCCGTGCGCTTGCCGAGCACCACCTCGATCGACTTCCGCTCCGCCGCCACATGGTTGCGGTCCGTGGCCGCCGCGAGTACGTCGTCGACCGCCACTGCCTCCGCCTCGTGCAACGGATCGCGCGACTGGATACGGGAGAAGTCGATGATCTCCCGCGTGATGGTCGCGAGCCGCTCCGCCTCGGCGGTCAGCCGGGCCGCGAAGCGACGCACCTGATCGCGGTCGTCCGCGGCCGTGTCGAGGGCTTCCGCGAGGAGGCCGACAGCGCCGATGGGCGTCTTCAACTCGTGGCTCACGTTAGCGACGAAATCCCGGCGCACCTCGTCCATGCGTACGGCGTCCGAGCGGTCCTCCACCAGCAGCAGCACGGCGCTGACCCCGAACGGCGTGGCCTGCGCGGCCACATGAAGGGTCGCCGGCCCCACGGGGCCCCGGTGCAGTACGTACTCCCCGCTCTGTGACACCCCCGAGGCCCGGGCCCTGTCGGCGAGGGTGTCGAGCTCGGGAGCGGCGAGCAGCCGTCCGGCGACCAGTCCGAGGGAGTCCGCGGCGGCGGTACGGATCAACACGGTGTTGGACCCATCGAGCATCACGGCAGGGCGGTCCAGCACCGCCAGCACGGCCTGGGTCCCGTCGGGCAGGCGCTGCTCGAGCAGCTCGCGGGAGGCTGCACCCCGATCCGCGGCGCTGCGAAGGACGAGAGTGAACACGGCGCCGACGACGAGGCCGAAGAGCAGCGCGAGCACCACCGACTCAGCCGTGCTCATGCGGCATACACTAGGTGGCCGTCCAGCGACGGGTGGCACAGGAGCACACTCGCCCGGCGGAGTTGTCGCAGTGTTCCCCGATTCGGCACCGGCTGTTCACCTTCGGTCACGAACGTGGAGC
Source organism: Amnibacterium sp. (assembly GCA_025936735.1). GTDB lineage: Bacteria > Actinomycetota > Actinomycetes > Actinomycetales > Microbacteriaceae > Amnibacterium. Next base: position 6,598 of record JAICSU010000118.1, on the reverse strand, counting down.
GCCGCACGACCGCCGTGGAAGGGGAAAGCATGCGCGAGGTCTTCCAGCAGGAGCTGGCCGAGGTGCGCGAGCGCCTCGTCCGGATCAGCGCCCTCGTGGCGGACGCCATCGAGAAGGCGACGACGGCGTTCAACGGCAAGGACGTCACGCTTGCCGAGAGCGTCATCGCCGACGATCACCTGATCGATGAGTTGGCGCGCAGCCTGGACGAGCTGGCGATCGACATCCTCGCCCGGCAGCAACCGGTGGCGCGTGACCTCCGCATCGTCGTGAGCGCCCTCCGGATCAGCGCCTCGCTGGAGCGGATGGGCGACATGGCGGAGCACATCGCCCAGCTCGCCCGCTACCGCTTCCCGGAGAAGGTGGTGCCGAAGTCCCTCCGGCCGACGTTCAAGGAGCTCGGACGTCTCGACGTGGCCATCGCTCGGAAGCTGACCCGGCTGCTCGAGACCGAGGACTCCGACCTCGCCGAGGAGATCCGCAACGACGACGACCTGGTGGACGAGTTGCACCTCGGTGTCTTCGACAAGCTGCTCGGTGAGACGTGGAAGGGCGCGGCCGGCGACACCGTCGACGCGACGCTCGCCAGCCGCTACCACGAGCGTTTCGCCGACCACGCGGTCTCGATCGCGAAGAAGGTGCAGTACCTCCAGACGGGCGACTGGGCCGTCCCCTCGGCCTGACCCTCGGCGAACCCGGCAGCGTACGTCGCCCGAGCGCCGGCACCCGATCGGACAGGGAGCGCTCTCGTCCGGAGCGTGCCCGAACGCCTCCCGCGCAAGCAGGGCCACGTGCCGTGTCATAGCAGGCGGGGGCGGAATCCCGTCAGCAGTGTTCACCGGGCGTTCACCACCGCGTCCGCACCGCGTCATCACGCCTCCGTACCGTCGGCAGCACTCGGGCGGGAAGAAGCACCCGTGCGATCGAGCACCGACTGAACCGAGAGGACCCCTTTGAAGCACATGCGGACCGGTCTTGCGATCACCACGGCCCTGACCGCGGCAGCGGCGCTGTGCTCGTGCGCGAGCAACGAGACAGGCGCCTCCGCGGCCGGTACCTCGTCGTCCAGCGCTCTCCAGGGCACCATCAGCGGTATCGGCTCCTCCGCCCAGGGCAGCGCGCAGGACGCGTGGCGCCAGGCCTTCCAGCAGGCGAACAGCGACGTCACCGTGAACTACGACCCGCAAGGGTCCGGGGCCGGGCGTACCGCGTTCATGGCCGGCGGTGCCCAGTTCGCGGGCAGCGACTCCTTTCTGAAGCCGGAGGAGCTCGCTGGGACGTTCAAGAGCTGCAAGCCGGGCACGAAAGCCATCGACCTGCCCGACTACATCTCTCCGATCGCCCTCGTCTTCAACGTGTCCGGGGTCACGAGCTTGAGACTCGACTCCGGCACGATCGCGGGGATCTTCTCCGGGAAGATCCGCAAGTGGAACGACCCCGCCATCGTGGCCCTCAACAAGGGCGAGACCTTTCCGAGCACGACCATCGACGCGGTCCACCGTTCCGACAAGTCGGGCACGACGAACAACTTCACCGACTATCTGAACAAGACGGCGCCGTCGGTGTGGCCGCAGGCCGCCTCGGACGTGTTCCCGTTCACGAGCGGAGACGGCGCCAGCGGCACCTCGGGTGTCGTGAGCGCGGTGAAGAACGGCAAGGGCACCATCGGCTACGCGGACCTCTCGAAAGCTCAGGGGCTCTCGATCGCGAAGATCAAGGTCGGGTCCGCCTACGTCGCACCGACGGCGAGAGGCGCAGCGAAGGTGGTCGGCACCTCTCCCGTCGACACCGGTCGCGAAGCGAACGACATCGCGGTGAAGGTGAACCGGACGACGACGGATCCGTCGGAGTACCCGCTGACGCTCGTGAGCAACCTGATCGTCTGCCAGACGTATGCGGACCCGAGCATCGGGTCCCTCGTGAAGGCATACGTCACCTATGCGACGGGGACTGCCGGACAGCAGGCGAGCGCGAAGGCCGCCGGTTCGGCTCCGCTGACCGGCGCGCTGGCCGCCAAGGTGGCGGCTGCGGCAGCCACGATCCGCTGAGGACGGCAGTGAGGACATCCGCGCCGATGCGGTCCCCGAGGCGCCTCGGGGACCGCCTGTTCTCGTCGGGCGCGCTGGCGGCGGGGCTGCTCATCCTGGTGGTGCTCGCGGCGGTCGCGATCTTCCTGGTCGCGCAGAGCCTGCCCGCCCTCACCGCCGGTGGAACCGACCTCCCGGCGGGCTTCACCTCCTTCTGGTCCTACGTGCTCCCCCTGGTGTTCGGCACGGTGTGGGCCGCGGTGCTCGCACTGGTGATCGCCGTACCGCTGTCCCTCGGGGTCGCGCTCTTCCTCTCCCACTACGCGCCGCGCCGAACGGCACGGGCCCTCGGGGCCGTGATCGACCTGCTGGCCGCCGTACCGAGCGTCGTCTTCGGTCTGTGGGGTATCACCGTGCTCGCCCCTTTCGTGCAGCCCTTCTACACGTTCCTGTCCGCCGCGTTCGGCTGGATCCCACTCCTCGCCGGCCCGGTGTCGGGTACGGGGCGCACGATCCTCACCGTCGCCGTGGTGCTCGCAGTGATGATCACGCCGATCATCACTGCTCTGACCAGGGAGATCTTCCTGCAGACGCCACGCCTGAACGAGGAGGCGGCGCTCGCCCTCGGCGCGACCCGGTGGGAGATGATCCGCATCGCCGTGCTGCCGTTCGGTCTTCCCGGGATGGTGTCGGCCGCGATGCTCGGGCTCGGTCGCGCACTCGGGGAGACCATGGCCGTCGCCATGGTCCTCAGCCCCAGCGTCGTCGTCTCGTTCTTCCTGCTCCGCTCCGAGAATCCGACGACGATCGCCGCGAACATCGCCTTGAACTTCCCCGACTCCTACGGCAGTGGAATCAACGTGCTGATCGCCACCGGCCTCGCCCTCTTCGTGCTGACCTTCGTCGTGAACGCGGTCGCCCGTGCGGTGGTCGGCCGCCGCGGCGGCGGGAAGGGGCTCTGATGGTGCTGTCGACCCCGGGCCCCGCCCTGCACTCCGGCGCGCTCCCCCGGCACTCCGCCCTCGGTCTCTTCGCGCTGTGCCTCGCGGTCACGGGAACCCTGTTCCTGCTCCTGCTCCTGTCGGGCATCACACCCGCCTACAACATCGCCGGCGCGGTGTTCTTCGGCCTGGTGCTCTGGGCGGCGACGATCTCCGCCGTCTCCTTCCTCGTCGAGGGATCGCGCCGGGCGAAGGACCGGCTCGTCACCGCCCTCGTCTGCACCTCGTTCGGTGTCGCGCTGCTGCCGCTCATCAGCCTGGTGTTCACGGTGGTCACGAACGGCATCGCCCGCTTTGACGGCGCCTTCTTCTCCGAGTCGCTGCGGAACATCATCGGCCCGGGCGGAGGCGCGCTCCATGCGATCGTCGGCACGCTCGAGATCACGCTGATCGCGGCGCTCATCTCGGTCCCGGTGGGTCTGCTCACCGCCATCTACCTCGTGGAGTACGGGCGGGGCGCCGTCGCCCGCGCGATCACCTTCCTCGTCGACGTGATGACGGGCATCCCCTCGATCGTGGCGGGCCTGTTCGCCTTCGCCCTCTTCCAGCTGTTGACGGGCGACCCCGGCATCCGCCTCGGCTTCGGCGGTTCGATCGCGCTGAGCGTGCTGATGGTGCCGATCGTCGTGCGCTCGAGCGAAGAGATGCTGAAGCTCGTGCCCAACGAGCTCCGGGAAGCGTCACTCGCGCTCGGAGTGCCGAACTGGCTCACGGTCGGGAAGGTCGTGCTCCCGACGGCGCTCGCCGGCATCGTGACCGGAGTGATGCTCGCCGTCGCGCGGGTGATCGGCGAGACAGCCCCGCTGCTGCTCATCGCCGGTTACACCGACAGCATGAACTACAACCCGTTCGACCAGCGCATGATGACCCTGCCCGTGTACGTCTACACGCAGTACACGCAGCCGGGCACCGACGTGCAGCCCTACCTCGAGCGGGCCTGGACGGCGTCGCTGACGCTCATCCTGATCGTGCTCGCCCTGAACGTGATCGCCCGGCTCATCGCACGGTTCTTCGCCCCCAAGCTCCCCCACTGAACCGAGAAGGCAACCCTTGTCCAAGCGCATCACCCTGAAGGACCTCGACGCCTACTACGGCTCGTTCCGAGCCGTAGAGGGAGTGACCCTCACCATCGAACCGAGGAGCGTCACCGCCTTCATCGGGCCCTCGGGGTGTGGGAAGTCGACACTTCTGCGCACGCTGAACCGGATGCACGAAGTCGTCCCCGGCGCCCGCGTCGAGGGCGAGGTGCTGCTTGATGGCCGCGACCTGTACGCGCCCGGCGTCGACCCCGTCCTGGTGCGACGGCAAGTGGGCATGGTGTTCCAGCGACCCAACCCGTTCCCCACGATGACCATCCGGGAGAACGTGCTGGCCGGGGTGAAGCTGAACAACAGGCGCATCGCGAAGGCCGACGCCGAGGAGCTCACCGAGCGCTCGCTCCGCGGTGCGAACCTCTGGAACGAGGTCAAAGACCGCCTGAACCTGCCCGCCAACGGCCTGTCCGGCGGACAGCAGCAGCGCCTCTGCATCGCCCGCGCGATCGCCGTGCAGCCCGAGGTGCTGCTGATGGACGAGCCCTGCTCGGCGCTCGACCCCATCTCCACGCTCGCCATCGAGGACCTCATCGAGGAGCTGAAGCAGGACTACACGATCGTGATCGTCACCCACAACATGCAGCAGGCGTCCCGGGTCTCCGACCGCACCGCGTTCTTCAACATCGCCGGCACCGGCACCCCCGGGCGCCTCATCGAGTACGACGACACCCGCGTCATGTTCTCCAGACCCAGCGCCCAGGCGACCGAGGACTATGTTTCGGGCCGCTTCGGCTGATCCGGATGCCCTGTGGGCCGCGTTCGCACCAGGTGACGCTGAGCAGGACTGCCGTGGAGCCGACTGCGGGACTCGAACCCGCAACCCCCTAATTACAAGTTAGGTGCGCTACCAGTTGCGCCAAGCCGGCGTGCGCCCCCGAGTCTACGGACGACCCGCGCGATCCGCTCGGCGCCATCCGCCCCCGAGGGTTGCCACTGTTTGCGGCCTTGAGGGCCTCATGCCCGCACACAGTGGCAACCGTCGGTCGCGTGGGCCTACTTCTTCGTCGGAGTGGGGGTCGGCGTCGAGGACGGGGTCGCGCCGGCCGACGCGGTCGGCGTCGGGGTCGGCGTGAAGGCCGCCCCCGCGCTGAGCACGAACGACCGGAACTGCGCCGCGTTCGAGACGCTGCCCGTGTAGTACTTGCCGTCCACGAAGATCATCGGCGTGCCGATGCCGGCGTTCGGGTTGCCGAGCAGCTTGTCGATGTCCGACTCGGTGTGCACGTTCGTGCCGGGGAAGTTCGCGGTGAGGAAGCGCTTCGTCGCCGCGTCCACCCAGGAGAAGTACCGGTGGTTCCGGATGGCGTCCGTGATCGCGCCGAGGTTCGTCACCTTCGCCTGCTTGGCGTAGCCGATGAGCTGGTCGTCCGTGAGGCCGGTCGACCCCTCCTCGGGCTGGTGCGCGTAGAGGAGGGTGTGGAAGGCGTAGAACGCGTCGGGCGAGTAGTTCGCCACCGCGGCAGCGGCGTTCGCGGCACGTGTCGAGTACTGGGTGCCCTGGAAGCTGCGATCGAGGATCGAGACCGGGTAGATCTCGAGCGTGGCCTGCCCGCCCTGGACCAGCCCCTTGATGTACGCGGAGTTCGTCTGCTCGAACTGCCCGCAGACGGGGCAGCCGAAGTCCTCGTAGGTGCGGATCGCGACCTTGCCGCTCTCCGGCGCGCGCTGCGTGGGCTTGGCTCCGGCGGCGAGGGCCGGCGTCCGCTCGGCCACCAGACCCTTCGTGATGACGATGCCGTTGTCGGCCATGTTCTTCGGGCCGGGGCCGGGAGGGCGGATGGAGTTGACAAGCACGACGGCCACGATCGCGACGATGGCGAGCACGACGACGCCGATGCCCGCCTGGAGCACGATCCGGTTGCGGCGCTCACGCCGCTGCTGACGCAGGCGCTGCTCGCGGGCCTTCTCGCGCGCGGCGTCTCGCCGCTCGTTCTTCGAGACCCTGGGCCCGCCTGCGGTCGACACAAGTTCCTCCAGCGGTCCACCGACCTGGCGGACATCGGCCTGCATGGTAGCCGCCGGGACTATGGCGATCTGATCAGGCGCCCCGCGGACCGCGGGATCGGGGCGTCGGGGACCGCTGCGCCCGTGCACGCGGTCATGCGATACTGACGCGACCGGCCGATGGCGACCGGTATGACCGATGGTCATCCTCACTAAGGATCGTCCGGCACGTACCTGCCGGTGAAGGAGTTCCCACCATGGCAACCGTGACGTTCGACCACGCGACGCGCCTCTACCCCGGAGGCACGCGCGCAGCGGTCGACTCCCTGAACCTGGACATCGCCGACGGCGAGTTCCTCGTGCTCGTCGGCCCCTCCGGCTGCGGCAAGTCCACCTCGCTGCGCATGCTCGCCGGCCTCGAGGAGGTCAACGACGGCCACATCTTCATCGGTGAGAAGGACGTCACGGACATCCCGCCGAAGGATCGCGACATCGCGATGGTCTTCCAGAACTACGCCCTGTACCCCCACAT
>JAICSU010000229.1 GCA_025936735.1 Amnibacterium sp. | reverse complement strand
CCGGAGGCGGAGATCGTCGAGACGCTCATCGCGGAGGCGAACCGCCTGGCGGACCAGATGGGCCCGGACGCCCCCGTCGGCACCGCGCAGGTCGTCACGGCCTGACACGCGGAGTGGCACCCGGATTGGGGGTGCCGGCGCCGGACCTCCCGGCCGAGCCCTGGCATAGCCTTGCGCGCACCAGGTGGCCCGAACGGCGTACCCGGCCACGGACCCCGCGTCGACGCCCTCGACCGGGGTCCGCGTTCGTTCACCGGTAGGTTCGGGTGCCGTGGTGACGCGAATGAGCCGGCTGTTCCTCCGCACGCTCCGGGAGGATCCGGCCGACGCCGAGTTCGCGAGCCACAAGCTGCTCGTCCGGGCCGGCTACATCCGCCGCCAGGCGCCGGGGATCTTCGCCTGGCTGCCCCTCGGCCTCAAGGTCAAGGCGAAGGTCGAGGCCATCGTCCGGGAGGAGATGGAGGCGGCCGGCGCGCAGGAGGTGCACTTCCCGGCGATGCTGCCGGCGGAGCCGTACCAGCTGACCGGGCGCTACCACGAGTACGGCGACCTCATCTTCCGGCTGCAGGACCGCAAGGGCGTCGACTACGTGCTCGCGCCGACGCACGAGGAGGCGTTCGCCCTGCTCGTGAAGGACCTCTACTCGTCGTACAAGGACCTGCCGCTCACGATCTACCAGATCCAGGACAAGTACCGCGACGAGGCCCGGCCGCGGGCCGGCCTCCTGCGCGGTCGCGAGTTCACGATGAAGGACGCCTACTCGTTCGACATCGACGACGCGGGGCTCGACGCCTCCTACGACCTGCAGCGCGCCGCCTACGAGCGGGTCTTCAGCCGGCTCGGCCTCGACTACGCCATCGTCTCCGCCCACGCGGGCGCCATGGGGGGCTCGCGCAGCGAGGAGTTCCTGCATCCGACCCCCGTCGGCGACGACACCTTCGTGCGCTCGCCGGGGGGCTACGCGGCGAACGTCGAGGCGTTCCGGACGCTCGCACCCGCCCCGCGGGACGCATCGGGCCTGCCGCCCGCGCTCGTGTTCGACTCCCCGGACACCCCGACGATCGCGACCCTCGTCGCCCTCCTGAACGACCGGCACCCCCGCGAGGACGGCCGTGCCTGGACGGCCGCCGACACGCTGAAGAACGTCGTGCTCGCGCTCACCCACACCGACGGGCGCCGCGAGATCGTGGTCGTCGGCATCCCGGGCGACCGGGACGCCGACCTGAAGCGGGCGGAGGCGACCTTCTTCCCCGCCGAGGTCGAGGCCGCCACCGAGGAGGACTTCGCCCGGAACGCCGCGCTCGTCAAGGGCTACATCGGCCCCTGGTCGGCGTCCGGACCGGTGCTCGGCGAGGCCTCGTCGAGCCGCGTCCGCTACCTCGTCGATCCCCGCGTCGTCGACGGCACCTCCTGGGTGACCGGCGCCAACGAGCCGGAGAAGCACGTGCTCTCGCTCGTCGCCGGCCGGGACTTCGCGCCGGACGGCACCGCGGAGGTCGCCGAGGTGCGGGCCGGGGACCCGGCGCCGGACGGCTCCGGTCCGGTCGAGCTCGCGCGCGGCACGGAGATCGGCCACGTCTTCGCCCTCGGCCGCAAGTACGCGGACGCGCTCGGCCTGAAGGTGCTCGACCCGAACGGCAAGCTCGTCACCGTCACGATGGGCTCCTACGGGATCGGCGTGACGCGGGACCTCGCCCTCGTCGCGGAGGCGAACTCGGACGAGAAGGGCCTCGTCTGGCCCCGCTCGATCGCCCCGTTCGACGTGCACGTCGTGGCCACCGGCAAGGACGACGCGGTCTTCGAGGAGGCCGAGCGGATCGGGCGGGAGCTCGAGCTGCGCGGCGCCGACGTGCTCCTCGACGACCGGCGGGCCTCCCCTGGGGTGAAGTTCGCGGACGCCGAGCTGCTCGGCGTGCCGAGCATCGTCGTGGTCGGTCGCGGCCTCGCCGACGGCGTGGTGGAGCTGCGCGACAGGGCCACGGGGGAGATCCAGAACGTGCCCGTCGACCAGGTCGTCGAGCGGGCCGCGGCGCTGCTCGAGCCGTGAGCGCACCGGCGGGCGTCCTCGGCGCACGGGTGCGTGCCGTCGACATCGCCCGCGCCCTCGCCGTGATCGGGGTCGTGTTCAACCACACCGTCGACGGGCTCGTGAAGGCGGGCATCGTCTCGCACGCGCACCCGCTGTACGCGGTGAACGCCTGCCTCTACCTGTTCCGGATGCCGGCGCTCGCGCTGCTCCTGGGGCTGTTCATCCCCCGGGCGGTCGAGAAGCGGGGCTACTGGGCCTACCTCTCCCAGCGGGCGGCCCTGATGATCTACCTCTACCTGCTCTGGACGGTCCTCGAGGGGCTGACCGAGACCGCGACGAACGGCGTCCGCAACGGCACCCGTTCCTTCGGCTCGCTTCTTCAGGTGTGGCATCCGATCGCCCACCTGTGGTTCCTGTCGTTCCTCGTCCTCGCGACCGCGCTCGTCGCCGCCGCGCGGCCGTGGATCCTCCGCCCCGTGCCCGTCCTGGCATCGGTTCTGCTGATCGCCTACACCGTGCTCGCCTGGGGGTGGAACCCGAACATCGCCGGGGTGCGCGGGCTCTCCCTGGTCGGCTTCGTCGTGGTCGGCAGCGCGATCGGCGCGGGCCGGATGGGCCGGCTCATGACCGCGAAGGTCGGGCACTGGCTGCCGGTCGGGGGAGTGAGCGCCGTCGCCTTCGTCCTGCTGCTTCCGCTCGGTCCCGTGGCCGCGACGCTGTCGAGCGATACGTCCATCGGGACGCGGCTGGCGAGCGTGGTCGCGGCGGCCCTCGGCACCTGCGTCCTGCTCGCCGTGGCGGTGGTCCTCGGCACGGCGCGCGCCGGGGTGGGATGGCTGGCCGACATCGGGCGCAAGACGCTGCCGATCTACCTCGCGCATCTGATCTGCGCGTCCGGCGCCCGGGTCGCTCTGCAGCACGTCGGCGTGAGCGAGCCCCTGCTCTACGGGTCCGTGTGCCTCGTCGCCGGCGTCGGCCTGCCGCTGCTCGCCGTGGCCGTGGCGCCGCGGCTGCACGTCGCGTGGCTGTTCGACCTGCCGCGCTTCCTCAAGGACCGGCTGCCCGCTGCTCGGCGCCCGGCGCTCGCGCCGGCCCCCGCCCCCTGAGGCCCGGCCTACGCGATCCGGTCGGCGAGGGTGATCGTCGCCGTGTCGATGCGCTGCGGCACGCCGTCGAACGCCGCCCGGCGCTCCTCGGAGGCCGCGTACCGCTCGTCGACGGCGCGGAACGCGTCGCGATCGCCCGCCACCGAGACGGCCCAGACGAACTCGTCGTTCTCGGGGATCGCGTAGGCGAACTCCACCTGGAAGCCGTGCACGGTCCGCGCCGGGACGATCCGCTCCCGCCACCAGTCGATGAACGCGGGCAGCTCCCCGCTCACGATCCGGTAGCGGCGCAGCTGCACCGTGCGCCCGTCGTCGTCCGCCATCCACGGCCTCCGTCCCCGCCTGCTCGGCGCTGCTACCGTAGTGGTCCCGGCGCAGCGGTGGCCCCGCCCGGGACCCAAGTGGACAGTGGAGGGATGGCGATGGAGATCGACCTCGCCGTGCTCCGGCTGATGGAGCGTGAACGGGAGATCCCGTTCGACGAGCTCCTCCGCATCATCGAGGCCGCGGTGCTCACCGCCTACCTCAAGCACACCGGCAGGCCCGAGCACCCCGCGCCCGGCACGCCCCGGCCCCGGGTGCACATCGACCGCAAGACCGGGCGCGTCACGGTGCTCGTGCCCGAGCTCGACGAGGACGGCGAGCAGATCGGGGAGTCGGAGGACGAGCCGCACGACTT